>JBDTVE010000232.1:0-22037 GCA_040007355.1 Bacteroidota bacterium
CCAGGGGTCTTCCATATAAAAGACATTAAACCGATGACGGGGATGTACGAGACCTCCAATACGGCTGTGTTGAGTCTTGTCTGTTTTGTATTTGCCGTGTTGATTCACCATTTGTGAATGGCTTGTCAACAAACTAACTTATCTGGGATTTAAGGTTGGTCTTGCGGGCATTTTTTATTCAGGCGAAGCAAGGTACTGCTTACAGATGGGCTGCACAATGTGGTTCAAATTCTATCTAGCAATTTGTCTCATAATTTATATTATGTTAAATAGCCGCTTCGCAGGGCTTTGGCGGGAAAGAAAACGGCTGGGCTGCGGTTGGTAGCTCCCTGCCCTTTTGAGTGGGATGGGTTATATTCGGTGACCTAAAACCTGAATTATGGATGAACAAGAAGCTTTGCTAGAATCTGCTTATGCAAGTCGTGGTAGAATAATTCAACTAGCTACAGAGATGGAAGCTATGATCGATTTAATAATTTCAAAATATTTTACAGAGGATACGATAAAGCAGGAAGAGCTTATTATGACCGTCTTGTCCCCCTGCGTAGGCCTTGGGAAGAAATCAGGCTTATTAGAATTTGTATTGTCTAAAAAAACAGAAAATAGTAAGCCTGACATTGATATGTTGATAGGGCAAATTGAAAAAATTGTTGCTCAAAGAAATATTTTTGCTCATTGGCCGCTAGATTTTTCAAAAGTTGCATTGCAGTTGTTTAAAGATAAAAAAACGATATCGTTTCAGCGCTTAAAAACAAGCAAGGACAAAGGGCAGATAGTATTAGGCGGCGCAAACTTATATGAAGATATAAATGTAAACGCATGGATTGGATTAATAAAGGAGGTTAATAATTCCCTTTGGCTGTATTTAAAACAGAACTCGGCATACCCCTTTCAGGAAACAACTCAATAAATTGAATTGTCCCAAACGGAATATGCCCTCGATCTTAAATATGGTACAGTTATTTAGTGCATCTACGAGTTCGCCTATCGGCTCACACGGCTATGAGTTTCCATCCCCGCTCAAAGCCTGCCTGCCAACTTCGGGTGTGTTGTACCTGTGAAATTTACAACCCACCCTACTCAGCAGCTATTATAAGTGCTATTTATACAGCATGGGCGGTTATAAGGAGCGACAGAAAGAGTACATCAGAAATGCAAAAGACACGGCAACAAGTAGACTCCATACAAGCCAAGCTAAAACGAGCAGGTCTGAATTAATTAAATCCCTAAACATTTTCAAGTCCCCTTGTCGCCAACGATCATCGGCTAAAATCGCCGATGCTGGCTGAAGCGTTTTCTTTGCGCTCAAAGCCTGCTCTGCTAACTCCGGCCTATGCGTACTGTTGAATTTACGCGTCGGCCTCCACAGCCCCGTAGCTAAGTAACATAATATACTGTTATAAAAATTTCGGGAATAATATATTGTTTTTGCCGGTAAGGATTCAAAAAGCCTAAACAGCCATAATGCTTTTGAATCCTTACCGGCAAAAACGAGAGAGCGGAAGCCGAAATCCTTATAACATATTTTTATGTTAAATAGCCGCTTCGCAGGGCTTTGAGCCAGCAAAAGAAAACGGCTGGGCTGCTTAAAGTGAATATGAGATGAAGAGGATTTTATTTTTAAAATGGCAGCCTGTCCTCGTCTTCTATTTCAGTATGTGGAGTTATCTCAATTTCCTTATGCGAGTTTATCACATATGCAAAATCTCTAGAATCACTCTCTACACGTAAAAAATCTTTATCTTCTCCCGACTTGCTACTTAATATTGAAGATATACTTGCAACAGCACGCTTTCTGTCAATTAATAAAGATGACTCGAACTCTGATAATACATCAACAATCTCCTTAGTTGTTAAAGGCCTATTCTGGTACTCTATAGCATATTGCACCTTTTTCACCCAAGGCCATTTCTCTGAATAATTTGTGATTGGAATTAATCTTTCACTCTTCTCTAAATTGCTTTTTTTCTTCAATTTCTGAATTACAGAATTTATTTCCCTCGTCTCCTGCTCTCTTATCATAATTTCCTCCCTTAAGACCCTTATTCTTGAAATGTAAAAATCTATAAGTAATTGAGCATGAGAATCTTGTACATCAATTTGTATAGACATTTTTTTTCTTTTATTGTGCAAATATAGTACTAAAATATTTAACAAGAAAATCAAGAAAATAATTTCTTATTTGTCAAATATTGTAATTTTGGTAAAATTATAACAATGGCTAACCTACCAGACAATTCGATTCCCGCCTTTGAGTCGATTAAACAAGTTGATGAGAATGGCGAATATTGGACAGCAAGAAAGCTAGCTATTATATTGGAATACGTTGATTATCGAAACTTTAAAGACGTAATGACTAAAGCTTGGGAGGCCTGCAAGAATAGTGGTCAAATGGGTCGAGACCATTTCGGTAAGCTTACCACAATGGTTAATATTGGTTCTGGCGCTCAAAAGGCAGTTGATGATGTTCGCCTATCTAGATACGCATGTTATTTAATCGTTCAAAATGCTGACCCAGGAAAAGAAGTGATAGCTCTAGGGCAGACTTATTTTGCTGTGCAAACTCGCATACAAGAGATTCAGCAAATGGATGAATATGCAAAATTGAACACTGAAGAAGAGAAAAGAATTTTTCTTCGGAATGAAATGAAGGAGCATAATAAACACTTAGCAGATGCCGCTAAAGGATCTGGCGTTATTGACCCGATAGATTATGCTATTTTCAAAAATTTTGGATACAGGGGTCTTTATGAAGGACTGGATCGTAAAGGCATTCAAAAAAAGAAAGGCTTAACTGAAAAGGAGGATATTTTAGATCATATGGGCAGTACTGAACTTGCATCAAATTTATTTGTCGCAACCCAGACAGAAGAAAAATTAAAAAAAGATAAAGTAAAAGATAAAAACACTGCTAATAATACTCATTATAATGTTGGTCAAAAAGTTAGGAAGACAATAAAAGAAATTGGTGGAACAATGCCGGAAGACTTGCCTGTTGCTCAAAATATAAAACAACTGGAAGCGAAAAATAAAAAGACTTTACCAAAAAGTGATTAAAAAGCGGTCTTGTTAGACCGCTTTTTAAATAATTCAGGAGAAGCGTCAACTTCTAATGAATAGTGTGAAACACAACCGCATTAAAAATAATGGTTGGAGTTTAACCTTAAACTTTTTCAACATGCCACAAGCAGAAAAAAAAGTAGTGTACATCTCAGCCGTAACCGGCCAGTATGTACCAAAGCCATATGCGGCTTCTCATCCAACTACAACCGTACGTATGGTTGTAAAGAAAGGTAAATAAAAGCAATTTTATGAACTTTGCAAAACCCTGCCCTTTATTGGATAGGGTTTTTCTTATTTACGCCAAGCTACCACAGTCTACTTACGCGGCACCCATCGGCTAAAAGCGCCGATGCTGGCTGATGGTTTTCTTTTGCGCTCAAAGCCTGCTCTGCCACCCCCGGCGCTGTTGTGTTTTGAAATTTACAACCGGGCCTCCACAGCCCCGTAGCTAAGTAACATAATATACTGTTATAAAAATTTCGAGAATAATATATTGGTTTTGCCGATAAGGATTCAAGATGCCTGAACAGCAATAATGCACTTGAATCCTTATCTACAAAAACGAAGAAAGCGGAATTCCCCAACGACAATACAGAATAGGTGTTTTTCGATTCTCAATTTTTTAAAAAAGATAGTATGGTTAATGGCCATCCGTAATTTTCATACCCCTTTTAAGGCCAAACCGGTCTCTTCCTAAATAACGTTCAGCGCCGCTTCCTAAAATATAATGCCTGTGTCAGCAGCTGCATTTCCTGGATATAACTCCTCCCCCATTGCATTTTTTAATAGTTAACCGTCAGATTAAAAAATGCAGGTATTTGTGCTTAAAAACATTAAAAACTGCCTTTTCTTGCAGGTTTAAAAAAAATATTGCGGTTTCTTGCGGTTTTTATTTTAATATTGATAAGGATTTGTTAAAGCTTTGCCCTCCCAGGATTCGTCACCCTTTAAAAATGAGCTGTTTTTTCGCTTTATAGCAACCATACCCTAGCCAAAAAAATCAATCATTAACCATTACCGGAATGCTTAAAAAAGAACGACAAGCATTTATACTGCACCGCGTAAACCTGCACAACAAAGTATTGTCTGCCAGCCTGAGCGATGAGATGAAGGTATCTGAAGATACTGTTAGAAGAGATCTGCAGGAACTGGCAGACGAAGGAAGAATTATAAAAGTGCACGGTGGCGCACTGTCGCAGTCTTTTAATTATGCCGGCAACCCCATTGCAAAAATCTACGCACATGATCTTAAAAAGAGCATCGCCCAAAAGGCCGTAAGCCTTATTGAAGACGGCATGTTTATTCTTACTACCGGGGGCACCACTATACTGGAAATAGCAAAAATGCTCCCGCTGGGTTTAAAAGCCACTTTTATTTCGGGCAGCGTACCTGCCGTACTGGAATATTCGCAACATCCAAATATAGAAGTGATACTGATTGGCGACAAGGTCTCCAAAAATTCCAAGATAACCGTAGGCGGCGATGCCATCGCCAAAATAAAACAGCTCCGGGCCGACCTGTTCCTGATGGGCGTGAACTCTATTGACCCCACGCACGGCATAACAGACAACGACTGGGATGTGGTACAGGTAAAAAAAGCCATGATTGAATCAGCCGGAAAAACGGTTTGTCTTACCATTTCGGAAAAGCTCAACTCTTTTCAACCTATCCAGATTTGCGAATTAAAGAAGATCAATATGCTTATCACAGAATTGCCACCTGAAAACCCCCTGCTTGCGCCCTACCGGAACGCAGGCATCACCATATTATAAACTGTACCCTGGAAATCAGCTGGAATATCAACGGTTCATTTAAATTTAAAACAATTTTTTATGAGAAGATTAATGGGTTTTGCATTGTTCTTTACCGGGTTGCTCCTGACCTGCACCTGTGCCCAGGCCCAGGAAAGAGTCATCTCCGGTGTGGTTTCCGGTGAAGATTCTGTGGTGCTCACCGGCGTAACCGTAACAGTAAAAGGCACTAAGAAAACAACTCTTACAGACAGTGACGGACGGTTTACCATCCGGGCCGCAAAAGGCGATGTACTTCATTTAACCTATGTTGGCTTTACTGCGCAGGACGTAGTTGTGGGTAGCGGCGATAACATCAGCACAATGCTCCAACATGGACAATCGGGCTCCCTGGAAGACGTGGTGGTGGTTGGGTATGGTACCCAGCGCAAAGCAAATCTTACCGGTGCAGTAAGTACCGTGGATATTACCAAAACTTTTGGCAGTAAACCATTGACCGATCCGTCCAAGGCATTGCAGGGCGTTGTTCCGGGTCTCACCATCCAATATGGAAATGGCGGACTCACCGCAGGTGCTTCCATTAACATACGCGGGCTTGGTTCCGTGAACGGTTCCAGCCGGCCCCTGATATTGGTAGACAATGTGGAAACCCAGGACCTGACACTTGTAAATCCCAATGATATAGAAAGTGTGTCCGTACTTAAAGACGCTGCCTCCACTTCTATTTATGGTGCAAGAGCAGCTTTTGGCGTGATACTGATTAAAACAAAGATGGGCAAGAAAAACCAGAAGATGACGGTGAGCTATAATAACAATTTCGCCTGGAATACCCCGACCGTGCTGCCCGATTTCGCCAACCCCGTGGATGAACTGGCCGGTTTGAATGAAGCGGCCACCAGCGCACAGCTTACACCTGAAACTTTTGGGATGAACCTGGTAAAACTCCGCGATGGCATCATTAACTGGCAGAAGAATTATGCCGGCAAAAACGGTCATGAAATGGTAAAAGGTGAAGACTGGAACGTAGAACCGGACGGCCGCACCTATTTCTACAAAGTATGGAACCCTAAAAAGGAAATGCTCAACAAATTTACTTTTTCCCAGCAACACAATATCAGCGTTCAGGGGGGCAGCGATAAACTTGCTTATTATTTATCCGGCGGATACAGCCACGATGGAGGCATTTTTAGAATGAATCCAGATGAAGTGGGAAAATACAATATTACGGTAGGATTAAATGCCAGTCCTACTAAGTGGCTTGACCTCAGCGTAAAGACTATTTACCGGAACTATAATTATGACTACCCCTATGGCTACCAGGACTACTGGTATTATTTCTGGCGCTGGGGTTCTTATTTTCCTTATGGAACCTACCAGGGTAAATATTTCAGAACCAATTCTGCCTATATGAACGGCGCAAGCCAGTCGAACGCTAATGATAATTACCAGCGCATTGACGTAGGGGCTACCATCAAAATAAACCCGCACCTGAATATTAGGGCAGACTACAGTATTGTGAGGGATAATATACTGCGCCACTCCACTGGCGGCCCGGTTATGGCCTGGGATTACTGGACTGCAGGAGCGCTTAACCTGGTAGATGTAGCCAGTGCAACCTCTAACCAGACTACCTATTCTACTGGTCGTTTAAAAACCAATACATTCAATGCATACGCAACGTATCAAAATACCTTTGCCGCAAACCACAATATAAAAGTGACTGCTGGTATGAATGCGGAAGATGATGAAACCATCAATTTTGATGCAACAAAAATGGGTTTACTGGATCAGACCCAGGGGGAATTAGCATTAACATCGGGTGCAGGCAACGCAATCGGCACCGGTTCAGGTATCAATGGCTTTCTGACCAATGGGCATGGAAAACGGGCTTTTGCCGGCTTTTTTGGAAGAATCAATTATGATTATAAAGGCAAATACCTACTTGAATTAAACGAGCGCTACGATGGGTCTTCTTATTTCCCGTTAAACGACCGCTGGGCACTTTTCCCGTCAGCCTCTGCCGGTTACCGCATCAGTGAGGAAAATTTTATGTCAGGCATCAAACCTGTTATATCTGAATTGAAAGTCCGCGCTTCTTATGGAGAACTGGGCAACCAGGACCTTGGGTCTATTTATTTTCTGCCAACGATGGGCGGTGGAACGGTAAACTGGTTAACGCCTACGGGAACAGCACTTACGCCTTATATCGGGCAACCGCAGGCCATTGCCAATTCATTACAATGGGAAAGGGTGAACACCCTTGATTTTGGAGCAGATATGCGCTTTTTGAAAAATCATGTGGGGCTTAGTATTGACTGGTACGAAAGAAATACAAAGGGAATGGTTCAGGCAACCAGTGTTCCTTCAACGTTTGGTACAACAGGACCAAGGATCAATGCTGGCAATTTCAGGACAAGGGGTTATGAAATTGCAATAGATGCAAATTACGCTGTAAACAAGGATATGTCGCTTTACGGTACGCTTACGTTTACAGACTATACAACCGTCTTTACAAAATGGAACAATCCCAACTTGTCAATCTCAAATGCCAGTGGTGTAAATTATGTTGGCAAAAGATTTGGCGAAATCTGGGGTTTTCAGACAGCGGGCTTTATTTCGTCCTCCGCCGATTCAGCTAAAATTCCGTCGCAAAAAAACCTGCAGACTGGCTTGTTTACGTATGGTCCTGGTGATATTAAATATGCTGACCTAAATGGGGATGGTAAAATTGATGGCGGCAAGACAACCTTGCCAGACCATGGAGACCTGAAAGTGATCGGCAATACCCAACCCCGGTACCAGTATAGTGCAAGGCTTGGCGGCACCTGGAAAAATTTTGACCTGGACGTATTCATACAGGGTGTGGGTGAGCGCAGCATATGGGGCATCGGCAATACCGTATTGCCCATGTACCAGAGCCTGGACATCCTGTACGCCAACCAGCTTGACTACTGGACACCTACCCATACCAATGCCAAATATCCAGCGCTTTACCCCAATAATACCGGTGGAACCGTGCCTGGTATCTCAGCAGGCAGCAATAATTTCTATCCACAGACAGCTTACCTGCTGAACATGGCTTATTGCCGGCTGAAAAATGTAACAGTTGGGTATAGTATATCCAACCGCCTGCTGAACAGGTACAGCATACAAAAATTAAGAATATACCTGAGCGGACAAAACCTGGCAACCATTTCAAATGTTGGCGCGCCCATTGACCCGGAATTAACGGACCCCAGCAGCACCGGTTCTTTTACCGGTCGTAACTGGCCGTTTAGCAGGACCTATTCATTTGGTGTACAACTTAATTTTTAAACAATCCCTTTGTTCATCTCTTAATGTTTGATATAATGAGAACGATAAAAAAATTAATACCGGTTTTATTGCTACTGTTTTTTACAATCATTTCCTGTAAAAAATACGTGGATGTTACCAACCCGGACACCCTGGTAGATCCCGGTTACTGGAAAAATGAAAACAGTGTGCGCACCTATGCCTGGGAGTTCTATGCCATGTTCAATGGTTACGGCAACGGATCATCTACCAGTGGCGATTTTTATTTCCCAACGCTTACAGATGATCAGACTGCAGCAACCTTTACACAGTTTCCGCAAACCACTGCGGCTAGTAATAACGATTGGTTTTTTGGGTATGTGCGCAAGGCCAATATCATGCTGGAAAGAATTGACCAGGTAGACATGTCGGAAGAAGCCAAAAACCACTGGAAGGGCATTGCGCACTTTTTCAGAGCGCTCCAATATTTTAAATTGGTACAGTCCTTTGGTGCGGTACCGTTTTATAACCACTCACTTGAACTTACTGATTCTACCCAGATTTATAAGCCAAGAGACAGCCGCCAACTGGTAATGGACAGTGTACTGCAGGATATCAATTTCGCGGTTGCCAACCTGCGGCAGAAAGACCTCGCAAACACCGTTAACAAAGATGTAGCCAACGCGCTGAAATCAAGAATTGGTTTATATGAGGGCACCTACCGTAAATACCATACGGAATTATCACTGCCCGATGCCGACAAATTTTTGCAGGCCGCCAAAGACGGAGCACAGGCTATCATGAGCAATTCGGCTTATACACTGGCCAACAACTACCAGACCAGTTACAATTCTGATGATCTCTCTACCGACAAGGAAATGCTCCTGTACAAACGGTATGAGGCAGGGTTACTTCAACATTCACTGATTGCCTATAACTACAGCAGCACCACCATGAGCGGGCTTTCCAAATCCGCCGTGGAATCTTACCCGGCTAATGACGGCCTGCCCATTGGTGTTTCACCACTTTACCAGGGCGATGCTGACATCAGCAAAGTGGTGGCCAACCGGGATAAGCGTTTAAGCCTGACTGTTGACAGCACCTATCTTTATTACAAAGGACACATCAAAAATAGCCTGGTATCCAGCACAGGTTACCGTCCTACTAAGTTTCTGCCCGATACCAATAAACTGAAAACGATTCCAACCGCTATCAACACGGGGATTACCGATGCGCCGTTGTTCTGGCTGGCGGAAGTATATGTGAATTATGCCGAGGCAGCTGCTGAACTGGACCAATTGGGCAAGTATACTTTTGTGCAAGCAGATTTGGACAATACTGTTAACAAATTAAGGGCAAGGGCCGGCGTGGCAAAATTAATGTACGAAGGCAGCCAGAATGTTTCCGCCTCCGGAACACCTTTTGTTGATCCAAAAAAAGATGCGGATGTAAGCTCACTGGTATGGGAGATAAGACGAGAGCGCCGTGTGGAACTGATGATGGATGGATTCCGTTTCCAAGACCTCATGCGATGGAAAAAAGGTGTCTACCTGAACAGTACACTAAACCCCGATTCTTACCTGGGTGCCAAAGTACCTGCCAATGGAACGGTGGTACTCAATCCAAACGGATATATTGTGCCTTATGCCACGCAGCGAACTTTTATAGACCCTAAAAATTATCTGTCGGCTATCCCCACGAACCAGATCCTGTTGTACCCGTCTTCTATCCAGGCCGGTATGCAGAACCCCGGCTGGTAGTAGCAGCCCTAACGAAATCCGTATAATGAATGCCGGCTGCCCATTCCGGGTGGCCGCATTCATTATAAATCTATAAGCCTTGTATGTTCCTGCCCGTATTTATTACAGTGTAAATAATACTACCCTGATGATAAAAAAATATTGCTCCCTGTTTGTTTTGTTATTTTGTATGAGCGTTTTAGTCGCCCAGGAAACGTCCCTGGTTTTTGTGCACCTCTCCGATACCCATGTGGGTAGCGGCACCGGCGCGGAAGACCTTCGGCGAACGGTAAATGACATCAATGAAAACCCGGCTATTCAATTTATCGTTATCTCCGGAGACATCACCGAGTTTGGCGCCGATGAAGAACTAAAACTGGCCAAACAAATCCTGGACAGTTTACAAAAGCCCTGGCATCTTATTCCGGGCAACCACGATGGCAACTGGTCTGAAAGTGGCGCCAATTCATTCAAAAAAATTTTTGGCAGCGAGACCTTTGCCTTTCAGGCAGGCAAATATATTTTCCTGGGTACCGCCTGCGGACCAAACATGCGCATGGGCCCCGGTCAGATTCCCCGGGAAGATATTGTATGGCTGGACAGCACACTAAAAGCCATCCCCGACAGTACCCCGCTGATCTTTGTGAACCATTACCCGCAGAACGATGCACTCAATAACTGGTACGAGGCCCTTGACCGGCTCAAACAAAAAAATATAGAGCTGGTGATTTGCGGTCATGGACATAGCAACCATAAATTGAATTTCGAAGGTATCCCCGGTATCATGGGCCGGTCTAACCTACGCGCCCGTGCGGCCGTGGGCGGCTATAATATTGTGACCATTAAAAACGATTCCGTTACCTATGAAGAAAGAACGCCGGGTGTAAAAACAAACCCGCCCTGGAACGTTGTTGCCATCAAAAACCACCATTTTAATAAACAGGCTTCTTCCTGGCCGCGACCCTCCTACGCGGTAAACGATAGCTTTCCGGGCGTAACAGAAAAATGGGACTACCACGATAACAGCGATATCGGTTCCGGTACGGCCGCCGACAGGGGACTGGTTTTTACCACCAACACAAATGGAGAAATAAGGGCGCTGAACAAAAAGGATGGTCAACCTGCCTGGACATATTCCACCAACGGGAAGATCTATTCCATCCCGGCCACCGCTCATAAAACAGTGGTTGCGGGCTCGTCTGACGGCTATATCTATTCGCTTTCTGAAACCGATGGCCGGTTGAAATGGAAATTTCAAACCGGCGGCGCTGTACTGGCCCACCCGCTCATCTATAAAAAAACGGTTTATATAGGCGCTTCAGACGGGCATTTCAGGGCATTACGGCTGAGCGACGGCAAACTGCGCTGGGATTTTGACGGGGTAAAGGGTTTCGTGGTTGATAAACCGCTGATCTATGACAATCGTATTTATTTTGGCTGCTGGAACAATGATTTTTATTGTCTTGACCTGGAAACGGGCACTCTGGTATGGAAATGGAATAACGGCAGTGGCAACCGCATGTACTCCCCCGCCGCCTGTCTTCCGGCCGCTGCCCATAACCGCGTGTTTATTGTAGCGCCCGATAGGTACATGACTGCGCTGGATGCTCTCACCGGTGCTGTTATCTGGCGAAAACAGATGCCCGACCTGCGCGTACGGGAGTCCATGGGATTGTCGGCCGACAGCAGCCTGGTATTTGTGAAAACGATGGAGGGCCAGGTATATGGCATTTCAACCACGGCAGCTGATATGCTGCCAGCCTGGAAATCGGAGTCCTCCCTGGGATATGAGATCTGCCCCACATCCATCGTGGAGAAAGACCATATTGTTTTTGTGCCGGGCCAGTCCGGACTAACAGTGGCGCTAAACCGTGCTGATGGAAAGGTGCTGTGGAAACACAAAACTTCCAACGGCCTGGTCACCCATTTGCTACCACTGGATAAACATCAATTGCTGGTTACTACTATGGATGGTGAAGTCTCTTTGCTTCAATATTGAGTAGGTCTTAATTCTCTGCCTGTTTGATTTTGCGCCGGGGTTAGCCTGGCAACCCGGGAAGCCCGATCTTACGTCAGTACAAACGGTGCAGGATATGCGCGGGTGGATAACCCCGGGACATTATTGCGTCAAAAGCCGGAAGCACCCTCGTGCAAACGCAACGCAGGTCGGATAATCATTGTACCAGTACCGAGATCAATGGTTGTAACCAGGCGCTATGAACAGCGCATGCCGGGCCGCTTACCCAAAAAACAAATAGCAGAGGAAAATAGAAGTGATCACGCCTACCAGGTCGGCTAGCAGCATGGCGCCAATGGCATAGCGGGTGTTTTTTACGTTCACCGATCCAAAATAAACGGCTATCACATAAAAAGTGGTATCGGATGCGCCCTGGAAAATACCCGATAGCCGGCTGGCAAACGAATCCGGTCCGTAGACCGTCATGGTGCTCACCATCATGCCCCGGGCGGCACCCCCGCTGAGTGGTCTTATCAGGGCCGTGGGCAAGCCTTCCACGAAACGGGTATCGGAACCCAGCAAAACAAAAAAATGTTTTATGGCGTTAATGACCACGTCGAACGTGCCGCTGGTGCGCAGCATACTAATGGCAACCAGGATGCCTACCAGGTAAGGGATAATACGGATGGCGGTATCAAAACCGCTCCTGGCGCCATCAATAAAAGCATCGAAAATATTGATCTTCTTATAAACCCCGCCCAACACAATCAGCAGAAAAACCAGCAGTATAAGGCCATTGCTCAACACACCCGAAAAAGACTGCAGTCCTGCCGTACTGAGACTGGCAATATAAAGCACCAGTAAGGCAATTACCGCGCTGATGCTAAGCACCCACATAACAATCACTGGTTGCAGCACATTGATCTTTTGTTTGAACGATACCACCAGCATAGCCGTTACCGTGCCCACAAAAGTGACTATCATACAAGGAATAAATATATCGGTAGGATTGCTGGCATGCTGAGAAGCACGGATGGCAATTACGCTGATGGGAATAATATTGAGACCGGCGGCGTGCAGACACAGGAACATGATCTGTGCATTGGAAGCGGTTTCCTTTTGCGGGTTAATTTCCTGCAGGCTTTCCATGGCCTTCAACCCAAAAGGTGTGGCGGCATTGTCAAGCCCCAGCAGGTTGGCAGAAAAATTCAGGATCATATGTCCCATTGCCGGGTGCCCTTTGGGTATTTCAGGGAAGAGCTTGGAGAAAAACGGGCCTACAATCCGCGACAGCAACCGAATGCCACCGGCTTTTTCGGCAATGCTCATAAACCCGATAAAAAGGGACAGGATACCGATCAATTTCAGGCAGAGGTCTACCGCGACCCAGCAGGTTTCAATAATACCATCTAGTTTTAGAGGATTGGCCGGGTCCGTTGCTTTGCCGGTCACCATCCAGCTGAAAATCTGGGTATCTCCAAGAAAAAAGCATTTTATACCCGCCACTACGATGGCGACAATGATAAATGCCGACCATATCCTGCTAAGCACCATAGAAACGATTTGATTAGGCTCTGAAGATAAATGATCCGGCTGAAATCACATCATCGGGCAAAACACTATATTTGCCGCGCAAAAATAGTCGAAAGTCGGTTGTTGATAATCTAAAGTCTAAATACTACTTACTAAAATCTATTTACTATCATCTTTATACTACATTCTATATGAATTTACAGGCGGGTATCGTAGGATTGCCAAATGTGGGGAAATCAACCTTGTTCAATGCGGTTAGCACCAGCGCAAAGGCGCAGGCCAGCAATTATCGTTTTTGCACCATTGAGCCCAACACGGGACTGGTAAATGTACCGGATGAACGCATCGATAAACTGGCGGCCCTGGTAAAACCCAACCGTACCGTACCCACACAGATTGAAATTGTAGACATTGCCGGCCTGGTGCGTGGCGCCAGCAAGGGCGAAGGATTGGGCAATAAATTCCTTGCCAATATCCGCGAGGTAGACGCGATTGTACACGTGGTCCGCTGTTTTGAAGATGAAAACATCCTGCGTGATGAAGGCGCCATCAACCCTGTAAGCGACAAGGAGATCATTGATACGGAACTCCAGTTAAAAGACCTGGAAAGCGTTGAAAAAAAATTATCCCGGACGGAAAAATTACTAAAGACGGCCGATGCCAGGTTAAAAGCAGAATACGAAGTGCTCAAACGCTGCAAACAACACCTTGACAAAGGCCTTAATATACGTGCGCTGCAGCTTGACAAAGATGAAAATGCCGCTATTGCAGACCTGATGCTGCTGACAGCCAAACCGGTCTTATACGTGGCCAACGTGGATGAAGCGTCTATGCATACAGGTAATAATTATTCGGACGCGCTAAAGGCGGCGGTTGCAGGTGAAAACGCCGGGATGATTATCATGAACAATTCCATTGAAGCACAGATTGCAGAGATGGATAATGAAGATGACCGCCAGTTGTTCATGGACGAATATAAAATGACTGAACCCGCACTGAATAAACTGATACGCGCCGCTTACCAGTTACTTTCATTGTATACCTATTTTACCGCCGGTGTACAGGAAGTAAGGGCCTGGACCATTCAGCAGGGCTGGAAAGCACCACAGGCGGCCAGCGTAATACATACCGATTTCGAAAAAGGCTTTATCAAGGCCGAAGTGATCAGCTACCCGGATTTTATACAATACGGTTCCGAAGCAGCCGCCCGCGAAGCTGGCAGGCTGAGGATAGAAGGCAAGGAATATATTGTAAAAGACGGCGATGTAATGCACTTCCGGTTCAATGTATAACATGCCCGGCTGTATCCTTCCCCGTTACCAGGTATTGAACCCGCGTGTCTACCGCCTTTACAGTCCCCACGCTCCCATCGCGGATCCATAAGTCTATTGCGGCAGCAAGGCCTGGTTGATCTTATGCAATACACCATTGGTGGCATTCTGATCGCTTTTTCCGGTATAGGGCGTGGGATCCAAAAGAATCACAGACGGACTGGCATTGGCCGCTCCTTTTACAGATGCAGCGGTAACAACCGGTCCGGTAAAACTGGCCTGCACACTTACACCGGGATAAGGCGCCCCTCCTACCAGCGTATACAAATTGGTTGCCGTAGTGGGCAGGTTAACGGTAAACACCCTGGTGCCCAGTATATGATAGGCTACCAGACCTTTTACCAGCATTACCGTCAGGGAGGTATACAACAATGGATTGCTGAATACGGCCGGGGTAGATGCCAGCGCGGCAGCGGTTGTAGCGGCTGTAAGGGGTAGGTAACCCTGTGCTATCAGCGCTCCCGTTATCTGCTGGGTCAAAACAGCACGCATGGCCGAATCTGTTGGCACAAATACGGTCAGGTTAGCCCCGATATTATCCAATGCACCCTGCAATGAAGTGGCTGAGCTGGGTGACGTACCGCTATCGGCCCGCAAAACGGCAGCTTTAAAATAAGTCATGTCCGGGTCGGTGCTGATCCGAACCCATAAGCTGGCATTCGGTGGCAACACCATTGCAGGCACATGATGAATTATACCGTTGGAAGCGACGGCGTCTGCGGCAGACAAGGGCACATTGTTCACCCAGGTAGTGCTGCCCCGTTTACTGGGAAAAGTAGTCAGGCGCAGCAATGCGCTAAGCGTTGGCGCGGGGTTCAGGATGGTGGGATATTGTAAATTGGGAAAAGCGGTGGGGAAACTGGCCGTTGTAAGCACCTGCGCAACAATATTGTAACCAACGATACCGGCTGCACTGGCTACCGGGATATTAGCCGTGATAAAACCTGAAAAAACAGCATCGGGCGCATTCAATGGCACGGCACCCAGCGACAGTGCATTGATAAATACCTTCATGGCGTTATTGTCTGGTACAAACATGGTGAAGCGAAGGGTGGAATCGGTAATGGTGGCCGGCGCCGTGGTTAAAATACCGGAGCGGATAACCAGTCGGTTGTACAGGCTGTCGCCCGGTGTGCTGGCCAGGGTTTTGGCAAGCGTATTGCCCGAAGGATTGGCCGGCACGCGAATGGGAACCGGGTCTGTATAAAGTTTATTGCAGGATGTTAACAAAATAATCAATGCCAGCACCGCCACACCACCCCGAACTATTTTATTATTGCTATTCATAAAAAGGTTTTAAAGTAAATAAAGGGTTAGAATACATTGTAAGAAAACGCCACGTAATACAGACCGCCTACCATTGAATTGCCGATGGCATTGACGTAATACTCATTCAACAAATTGTTGGCACCGATTTTAATGGCTGTTTTTGTATTGGGGATCTTATAGCTAAACTGTGCGTCGAGGGTGTGCACCGCAGGAATATCGCCGTTACCAAAATCGCCGTCATAGAAAAAAGAATCCTGCCAGCGCCAGGTAACATTAAAACCCAATTTTTTACCGGTGCCAAAA
The DNA here is from genome assembly GCA_040007355.1 of Bacteroidota bacterium. Taxonomy (GTDB): domain Bacteria; phylum Bacteroidota; class Bacteroidia; order Chitinophagales; family Chitinophagaceae; genus JACMLD01. Next base: position 16,220 of record JBDTVE010000232.1, read on the forward strand.
CCGGTATTGGCAAAGGATAAATTAGTCCTATACTTGGGCGTGCTGAATGCCGACCTGAAACCGCCCGCATCTTTTAGATTGTCTGATGAAAGGTTGCCGCTGATAACAAACCCCAGCGGAAGCCGGTAATCCACAGACAATCCAAATCCGTCGGTTTTTACTTTGCTGGTAGTATTGGCTGGCACCGAAAAGATGCGGCCTACATTGCTGGCTGGAATATTCTGGGCCAGCGCCGTCACCACATCGTTTACATTGCCGCTATTGGGCTGTATCACCAAGGTGCGGTATATAAAGTCACTGTATTCGCCATAATACACATAGGCATCCACCAGCAAATTCTTTCCCAGCAATCCCTTGTACCCAATTTCATAGGTAGTTACGGACTCTGCCTTGGAGGCCGGAAAACTATACGCAGTGGTGTTAACGGTAGTAGGCGATGTAGCACTCAGCTCGTAAGACGGCGTAGTCTTTAAATGATAATAGTCCAGGAAATTCTTATTGCCGCCAATCAACCGGGTACTGGAACCAATGTCCAGGTTGATCCATTGCTGCTGGGTGCTGGGAAAACGATAGGCGGTCTGGTAGCTCAACCGGATATTGTTGTTTTCAGCCACCTTTATAACCGCGGTTACCCGTGGTGTAAATTTGCCCTTAAAGTTCTGATTTTTATCGTACCGTCCGCTTACAGACAGTTTGATCTGATCGTTGAACAGGGCTTTCGTAGCCTGCACATAGGCGCCAAATTCATTTATTCCAATCTTGCCCGTGCTGTCGGCAAATAATGTTCCTTCGCTGTTCAGTACATATCTTTTATAGTTACCGCCGATAAGTACATCGGCAAAGCTTTTTGTATACGGACTCAGGTTGGCCTGGCCCTCTATCATGTATAAATTGGTTTTATCCAGGAACAAACCGCCCCCCTTGGAGATGGGAACGCTTCTCACCTGGTTAAGCAGCGTATTAAACTGGGCGCTTCCGGCAGCGGGGCGACCTATATCGGCAGTAGCACGCGCCTGTGTCTGCGCAGTAAAATCGGTAGCTCCGTTCAAACGGGCGCCCACATAAGCCTGTGAATACTGTGAAAACCAGCCGGTGGAACCTTTACTTAGCTTCCAGGCTTCGTTCAGCAAACGTGTGGTTACCGTGGCATTGAAACTTTCGCCTGCATTCTCCTGCGTGGTATAGGCGCGCAGCATCCAGTTGGGATTGTTTAATTCCAGTTTGTACTGGCCAATCTTCAACCCTTTTAAACTGTATCGCTCGCTGCCTGTATAAACGGTGTTACCGGTGCCCCAGTGACCGGCCAGTATGGCTTCGGTGCGGGAGGATAGTTTATAGTGCAGGGCGCCAGATAATTTATAGTTGAGTGTATTCTGGTTTACCACATCGTTTTCATTGTACCCCGTTCGCGATACATTCATGGGCCGGCCACCGTTCAGGGTATCCAGGAACCCTTTCAGGAAAGGTGCCTGGGCTGCCAGACCCGGGAAGACATTGGAGCGTATATCGGCGGTGGTCTCATCGCCATACACGTTTACGCCATCATAGTTTGGATCCGTGGCGCGATCGCCATCAACTATTTTGCCATTGGTGCCCGTACGGGAATAATTGCGCTTATCGTAACCCAGCCAGTCCTTGGCAGCCACCAGTTCCATCCCTATCTTAAAAGCAAACCGGTCGGATACTTTTTGCGCCCAGCGCAAAGACCAATTGTGATATGGCGAGAGTGACCGGAAGCGGTTGTCCGTATTCATGATGCCCTCTTTTACCTGGAAGGAAAGACCCTGGTATTTAAACGGGTTTTTACTGCTGATGAGGATAGTACCATTCATACCGCCGGGGCCATACAGGGCAGAAGAAGCACCAGGCAACAATTCAATGTTATCCACATCCAGTTCTGTTAAACCAACCACGCCGCCCACCGAGAAGTTCAGACCGGGGGCCTGGTTATCCATACCATCCACTATCTGGTTCACCCGGGTACTGCCGCTACCCGAAAAACCACGGGTGGTGGGTGTTTTAAAAGTAAGCGAAGAAGTGACTACATCAACCCCCTTCAGGTTTGCCAGCACATCGTAATAAGACACGGCCGGTGCATTGCGGATATTGGCGGCGCTTATTCTTTCAATAGACACGGGCGACTCCAGGATACGCTGCGGCACCCTGCTGGCCGAAACCACCACCTCGGTACCCAGTGAGGACGCCGGTACCATATCAACCTGTACCGGGGCCGACAAACCGGTAACCGCAATTTCCTTTGTGGCAAAACCTATGGAAGAGACCACGATCGTTAGCGGTAATTGTTTTGAAGTAACCAGTTTGAAATCTCCTTTTTCATTGGTAAAAGTGCCGGCAGATGAGCCCTTGACGGTAATAGAAACCGCGGGAATAACATCGTTATTACTGCTGTTTTTTACGTTGCCCGTAATGGTGAGGGTCTGGGCAGAAATCGAGAAAGAAATAACAAATGTGATCAAAAGCAGGACAAGGTAGCGGTGGTTTTTTTTCATACTGGCGTTTTTAATAAGGATTTCTACTACAAAATACAATTTGTACGCTTGATCGTCAAAAATTTAATTTTAGAAATGTACATATACTGTTGATATTTTAGGCGCCGTAATTATAAGTGCGGCCGTAATTTCGGGGCATGGCAACATTTAATTTTCCCCGGCAAACCAGTTTTTACAGTGGCAAAGTAAGAGACGTATATACGATAGGCGATAAATTACTGGTTATGGTTGCAACGGACCGTATTTCCGCATTCGATGTAATACTACCTCGCCCTATCCCTTATAAAGGACAAGTATTAAATCAAATAGCTGCGTATATGCTGAATGCAACAGCCGGCATATGTCCCAACTGGTTACTTACCGTACCCGCCCCCCATGTCTCCATCGGAAAGAAATGTGCTCCGTTTAAAATTGAAATGGTGGTAAGGGGTAACCTCACCGGCCATGCATGGCGCACTTATAACAGCGGCGAAAGAGCGCTTTGCGGAGTGGCCCTGCCCCATGGAATGAAAGAAAACGATTATTTTCCTACACCCATCATAACCCCTTCCACCAAAGCGGATGCCGGGCACGACGAAGACATCAGCAAACAGGAAATCATTGCCAAAGGACTGGCAAGCGAACAGGACTGGGCGGTGCTGGAACAATACACATTCAAACTATTTGAAAAAGGAAAACAAATTGCGGCCCAACGGGGTTTGATACTGGTAGATACCAAGTATGAATTTGGCAAAATAGACGATACCATTTACCTCATGGACGAAATACACACCCCCGATTCTTCGCGGTATTTTTATTCAGATGGTTTTGAAGAAAGACAGGCGAAAGGCGAAAAACAAAAACAACTGAGCAAAGAATTCGTACGGGAATGGCTGATTGCAAATGATTTTATGGGCAAGACCGGCCAAACCGTACCCCTTATGACCGACGAATGGACTGATACCATCAGCAAAAGATATATTGAACTATATGAAAAAGTGATTGGAAATGCATTTGTTCCCCAATCCATGAATGATACCGATACCTACGAAGCAATCACCCGCTCGCTGGGTAACCTGTCATAAGATTTATTTTCCATCAGCATTCTGCAGAGATTGAACCTTACTCGCAAGTTCCTCTAAACCGGGTACCGGCATTCCCTGTCTATGCATCGTTTGCCCACATTCCTTGCCGCCGGTTCAAAAAAAAATATACTCCTTTGCAGGAAGTGCACGCTGATAACAGCCGGGTAGGAATTGGTGAGGTTGAAATAGTTGCTACTATTGTTTCATTATTTTTTTGCGAGTGATGGTATTGCCTTTCTGCATTTTAAATAAATACATGCCCTTGAAAATACTCCAGCCCGACTATGAAACATAGCGCTAAAGTGTAGTATAAATTATTTCAGGTAAAACGATTTCTCCTGAAGATGGTCCGAATCTCCACCGGTCATCACCTTAAACAAACCTGGCTCGGCCCTGAATACCATATTTTTGTCCCAAATGGACAAATCTTTTGAATTAATGGTAAAGCTTATATCGGCGGTCTCTCCTGCTTTAATATTCACTTTACGAAATCCTTTTAAAACCTTTACCGGTTGACTTACACTGGCAACCATATCTCTTATATATAGTTGTACAACTTCTTCGCCGTCTATCTTCCCAACATTTTTAACTTTTACTTTTATGGTCATTTCATCATCCATTGAAATGGAATCTTTACTTAGAACAGGCGGCTGATATTCAAATTTTGTATAACTCAAACCAAATCCAAATGGATATAAAGGGCTGTTCACGACATCGCGGTACATAGTGCCATCATATTGGCCTCTCCGGTTAGCTTTATAAGGCCTTCCTGTATTTCTCTGAGCATAGTAGACAGGGATCTGACCAATACTTCTAGGAAATGACATCGGTAGTTTTCCCGAAGGGTTATAATCGCCAAACAATACATCGGCAATAGCATTACCCGCCTGGCTGCCTAACCACCAGGTTTCTAAAACGGCAGGCGCTTCTTCAGCAATTTCATTAATAATGAACGGGCGCCCGTTTGTAAGTAAAACCACCAAAGGCTTTCCTGTCTTTATCAGGGCTTCCATCATAGCCAATTCATTCTTTCGAATGCCAATATTAGCGTGACTATTATTCTCGCCTACCCACCATCCACGCTCACCCATAGTCATTATAATAACATCGGCCTTTTCTGCTAATCTTAGTGTAGTATCCAACTTGAGCACCGTTTCATCCTTAGGATCGGTACCCGCACTATACATAACTTGTGTACTTGCACTGAGTTTTGCTTTAATACCGTCCAATATGGTTACATTTTTTTTTGGATCGACCATGCCAGACCATGTGCTGCTCATATCCCCTTTAGTTGATGCAACCTCGCCAACAACTAAAACCGATTTAATATCCTTTTTAAGGGGAAGTATATTTTTTTCATTTTTAAGTAATACTATTGATCTTCGGGCCACATCTCTTGATACTTCTAAATGCGCTTGTGCGTTCAATAACTTCTTCTCTCTTTCCGCATTATTATTTCTGTATGGATTATCGAAAAGTCCAAGAGAAAACTTCATCTTTAAAACTCTTCTTACCGCGTCATCTACCCGCTCAATGGATACTTTTTTGTCCTGCACTAATTTTTTCAATTCACCCGAATAAATAAAACCGCACATATCCATATCTGTACCCGCATTTATTGCTTGCTCTCCTGCTGTGTATCTATCTTTTGCGGTTCCCCAGTTCATTATTTCCCCAATAGAATTCCAATCAGAGACAACAAAACCTTCAAACTTCCATTCTTTTTTTAAAACATCTCTTATCAGAAAACTATTTGCGCTGGCTGGTGTGCCATCCAAATCATTAAATGCGGTCATAACGGAGCCAGCACCAGCTTTAACGGCTGCTTTAAAAGGAGGAAGGTAAACTTCCCTTAAGTTGCGGATAGATATAGTAGTGGTATTATAATCTCTGCCTGCTTCAACGGCTCCATAACCCGCAAAATGTTTAACGCAGGCCATAATGGCATCATCGGCGGCCAAATCTTTCCCCTGGAATCCCTTTACACGGGAGATTGCTATTTGCGATCCCAAATAAGGATCTTCGCCAGCCCCTTCCATTACCCTACCCCAACGCGGATCCCTACAGATATCTACCATCGGGGCAAAAGTCCAATGTAAGCCCAGAGCAGATGATTCTATAGCAGCAATTCGGGCAGATTTTTCAATAGCATCTAAATCCCATGATGCCGCTTCTGCTAACGGAATCGGAAAACTTGTTTTTGCACCATGTATAACGTCATATCCAAAAAGAAGTGGAATATGC
>JBDTVE010000233.1:0-12059 GCA_040007355.1 Bacteroidota bacterium
GAAGAGAACTGGAAAGTTGATTCAAGAGACAGGCGCTCTACTCCCGATTTCCCCGCGTATGAACTTTTTGCAAAAAGTCCATGGAATTATGCCTTGAATCTTACAGATAAAAATATAAAAAGCCAGGTCAAACTAGTCAACAACATTTATTCAGATAATCCATGGAGTATCGAGTCGGCGCCTATCGAAATAAGAGTGCCCGCGCGTCTTGTAAATGGGTGGAGCTTACTTAACAAAACGGAAATGCTTTTTGAAAATTGGGTTGCTGAGCGTGATGAAAAAGGAAAGGTTAAAAAATGGGTGAATACTGGTCAAATCAAACGAAAAGGATCCTGGACGTTCTCTCCTTTATTGCCTGATGCGGAACTTTTAAAGAAAGGATTAAGCCAGAAAGTTGACACGGTAACACTGGTCCCTTACGGTTGTACAAAACTTAGGATAACTGTTTTTCCGAAAGCAGGCTAATCAGGAATCTACAATTTTTTCCCGTACCATAGCTATTTGGCAGGTAAGATAGGATTAACTTGAGAGAATGGTGGGCGAACATGACCCACTATTCGTTAATGGTGGGTAGGCTGTTCATTTTTCCTACATGATGACCCATCTTGGGGTGATGGTTACTATTGGGTTTCAGGTAGGTATCCCAGCTAGATACTCTCTTGATCAAGTAGATTATTTATTGTAACAGTGGAGAAGCAGGTCTGTATTATGTTGATAGGAGGGTCAGCTATTCGTTGTAGAACCTCTTTCAGCTAAGGGTAAATTTAGACGTTATTCATTTGCAGGTGCAGGCAGACTGTACAACATTCCACTTCGTTGGCGGCTTCATGTGAACCGCCAAACAAAATTAATCTTTCTGCCCAAGGCCAGAGGGCGGATGCTAAAAGTCTACCCGCCGCGTTTAAAAAAAATCAGCCTGAGTAATCCACAGGGCATTGTTGCTTTTTAGTTCTTTAGGCTTGGTTATAATCATTTTTCCATAGGTGTTCATCGCGTTACCAGCATCTATTTTTGATACATCATGCAGTGCCTACCATATCGATTTTAAGCAGTTACATGAACAATAGGTGGCTGTAATAGAAAACAACGTATGGTCATTGAAGACCAGCGTGAGCAGATTACGGCCCTTTCTGCTGAACGGGAAAGCTTCGCAAGACTATCTTCGGCGTTCGGCGGGAACGGTTTATTCCGGCCCAGAATGGCGCTGCCGCTCACCTGCAACTGGCACTTTGAGCTAACCTTATTTTGAAAGAAAAGTAATTGATGCCGGTTTTAACCCTTTTCCAGCAAAAGTTACTATAATTTTTCCACCCAAATTGGTAGTTTGCAGGGTGGCCAATATACGCCCATGATAAGCTTGCTGCAATTGATTGTTGTAGGTTACGTGACTGTACTGATCACCATTGTCAAGACCCTTTATAACAGCGTTTCCCTCAACCTGCACGGTTATTTGATTTTGGGCATCGTTCACTAACACCCCATTTTTATCCACCACATTTACTTCAATTATTGCAACATCTTCTCCATTCGCCACTAATTCTTTTTTATTGCAAACAAGGTTCAGCCCAACTGCGCTGTCAGCAGTTTGCAGTATATGTTCTGCTACTTTTTTACCTTTAATATATCCAATGGCTTTTATCGTTCCAGGAGAAAATGGGATGGCCCATTTTGTATAGTATAAATTTTTATCTACTGTTTTTTTACCGACCCGGGAATTATTTACCCAAAGTTCAGTCTCTTCGCAGTTAGTATACACAAAAACATTATTTAAGAAACCTGCATTCCATTTCCAGTTCCAGTGAGAAGCAGTTGGTTTTGGGTGCCACTCTGATTGGGGATTTTTACCATTTTCTACCGTAATATGTACAACAGGGTCGCTGCTCCAGTAGCTTTTTCTTAAATAGTATTCTGGCTTTTCCATACCTGCCATATCTATCAGGCCGGCATCCCAACCACGTTTCGGCCAAGCCATGCCTTCGCCTAAATAATCGAACCCTAACCAGATAAAATCGCCTATTACATAATCGTTGTTTTTTACGGCTAACCAGTAGTCAACACCGTAGTAGGTTTCAGTGCCGAGGTACAACCTGTTGGGGTATTTTGCTTTTTCAGGCGCATACATTTTATCACCAGTAAATCTTCCTATGTAATTATAGCCGGCAATATCCAGTGTATCCAGGAAGCCATTTTCGTTGGCATAATTGATAAAATCACATGCAGCAGTCACCAAACGTGTAGGGTCTTCATCATGACAAATATTTTGCAGTTTAGCAGCAAGCAACGCACCATCAAAGGCTTGCTGGTTGGGAATTTCGTTGCCGATGCTGTACATAATTACACTGGGATGATTTCTATCTCTGCGTATCATCGACCTTAAATCAGTTTCTGCCCATTGATCAAAGTATAAGTGGTAACCATATTTAACTTTTCCACTCGTATTTTCCGTGGTGAACCCATAGCCTTTATTCCATTCGTCAAAAGCTTCATCCATTACATACAAACCCATACTATCGCAGATGTTATAAAACTCAGGAGCAAAAGGATGGTGGCTGCAGCGGATGGCATTTGCTCCCATATCTTTTATCTTTTTCAGGCGATAAATCCAAGTGCCTTGAGGTACAGCATTTCCTAATGAACCGGCATCCTGGTGAAGGCAAACACCTTTTATCTTTTCCTGCTTACCATTTACCAACATCCCTTTTTTTGTGGAATATTCAATGCTTCTAATACCAATAGCTGTTACCTGGTCATCTATTAGTTTATTATCATATTCCAATTTACTTATCAGGCGGTACATCACCGGGTTGCTGCTGCTCCACAATTTTGGATCCTTAATGGTTAATTCATCTTTAAAGATTGCGTCATTGTAGTCACGAATGGCTTTCACTTTTTTTTGCGATGCCACTATTTTTCCTGTGGCATCAATGATTGAAGTAGTAATAGTAACTTGTTTGGTAATACGGTTATTTAACGCAGGATTTGCACGCCACCATTGGAAATCGCTTCCAATAAAAGCATTGGAAATTATTTTGTAAGTATACTGGATAGTAGCAGCCTTTTCACTTACGTTTTTGTAAGAAACAAATACGCCACCTGTATTGTCAAAATGTAAGGCATTGGTTGTCGTTAGCCAAACATTTCTGTTAATGCCGGCCCCTCCATAAAAACGTGCAGATGGTTCTAAACTATTGTCCACTCTCACTGCAAGTACATTGGGTTGCCCATTTTTTAACAATCCTGTTAAATCGTATTGAATGGCTGTGTAGCCATATGGATAACGGCCCAGGAATTGGTTATTCAGCCAAACTTCTGCATTCATATAAATACCATCAAACTGAATAAAGACATGTTTTGATTCCATATTATCCGTCACCTGAAATTTTTTTCTATACCAACCTACGCCACCTGGTAAAAATGCCCCTGAAGCTTTACTGGGATTTGCTTTATCAAAATTGCCTTCTATAGCCCAATCGTGGGGCAGGTTAAGCACACGCCAGTTGGAATCATCGAAACTAGCATCTTTATAGGTTGGATTGTCTCCTAATTGAAATTTCCAATCGCTGTTAAAATTTATTCTTTGTCTTACTGAGGTAGTAGTGTTTTGCGATAAGCCATATAACTGGCTTGTTAAAAGGTATAAACCGATTAGTATCATTTTTGCAGAAGTCATAGTATGAATGTTTTTACTTTTTATTGAATACGGTAATGATGGTAATATGCTTAAAATGTGCTGCATTGAAGTGCGTAAGCAATAAGCTTTGTGTCAACATCAGGTAGATAGTTTACATGGGTACTTCGTGTTTAAACATATTGTTCACCACCATAAATTAGGCCGGTAAATATAGGGAGTTTCTTTTCTGCTTTTTGTGCTATTTTTATAATTTATTGACTGTTTGTTTTCTGGGTTATTTGGTAAATGTAAACCAGTTTATATTGAATAGCCTACCATACGCATCTCCATTTTCACCTTTGGCTACAATATACACATTGTGTATTCCTGATGCACCACGAACAGGCCCTGTAAGTTCTTTATAATAGGTTATCCAGTAAGTAAAGCCAACTGGAACTTCACCAATTAATTTCCCTTGCGGACTGTCTAATCTCATTTCTATTTTTGCATTTTTGATTTTGCTATTTTCACAGCTTACTGCTATCTTAAAAAATTTTGCACCTTCTCCAAAATCAACATCGTTAAACATTAAATAGCCATTGTTTTTTAATTTAAAGTGAAAGTCTTGTTGGATGGAGCGTTCTTCAATAGCATCCTTTCTATCGTAAAACTCTTCTGCTTCCCTTTTATAAACATACGCATCGTATACCATACTTATTTTTTTATCTGGCGCGATACCTCTATCTAGTTTTGGATATATGGGTATAAGGCTACCATCTTTATTTACATTGAGTTCTGTAATGGCAATTTGTCTGTGTTGCATACCTTTATATGGAATTTGGTAGGCAAGTATCCACTTATTATTGAACTTTGAAATATAGGCAGCATTATTACACGCCGTTGAATCATAAGGATATATTAAGTGTTTTGGATTGCTATACGGGCCCAATAATTTATCTGATACGCAATATTGAATATAAGGGCCACTAGGATCATTAGGCTTAAAATAGTTATTCTTCTTGCCTTTCCAGTCCTTGTAGGTCATATAGGTAAGATAATATTTAGATTTTATTTTTGTTATTGATGCTTCTTCAATAAATTCTATTGCTTCACCCCCTTTGAGGGGTACATCTATCTCTTGGATTTTGCCGTCCATTTCCATCATATTTTTTTTCAGCTTTACCGCAAACAATCGATATTGACCAAAATATAAATATGGAATACTGTCATCATCAAAAATAATAGTAGGGCTTATTATTCCAAAAGGTTGTCCATCCTTTTTAGCAGGAATCCCTTGGTCTAATAAGGTTTGTTCGGTTATGAAAGGTTTTTTCAATATATCTTTGTATGGACCATCAGGTTTATCGGCTTCTAATAGCGCTATGCAAAAATTATTTTTGCGAACCGTTACAAAACTATAATATTTTCCATTAGCCTTTATTCCTGCATCACTATCCCAAATAGGAAAATCTGTAGTCCATTGTATATCGTGAATACTAAAAATTGAACCATGATTTCTCCAGTGCACTAAGTCTGAAGTACTGTATGCGTGGTAATCCATAATGCTATGCCAATAATCCTCCGGACCTATAAATTTGGCTGACGACTGATCATGGCATACAAAAAGCCAATATTTGCCATCTATAATATGGGCAGTTGCGTCTGTGTTAAATAGATAATCTGGCGTTAACAGCTGCTGTGAAATAGCTGAACTGCCAAAAATAAAAAATGAAATAATCTGGAATATAATTTTCATATTCTGTAAAATGATAATTGGAAAAAATACGGCCACAGATGCTGCGGCCACTTACTTAACAACAATGAGGAACGGAAATCGGTGCAGCAACTGGCTTGCAGTGAATAAATTTATCACTTCACCTGGGTAACAACAAAGATCAAATCATGTTATGATTAGTGAGGTTTCTAAAGATTCTCACTAACTGCCCTGACTATTTTATACCACATTCGTAATGATCAGTAGTACTGGGATGTTAACGGCCAGATCTATTGATTGAGTTAACACTCGGACCAATGTGTGGCTTGTTTATAGGTTGGCTATCGAAAGCGAAACTTATCAACCCGAAATATATCTTCTCCTGCCCCTGAAAATCTTAACCATAAAGCATGTACTCCTTTTGGTTTCCGGATCCTGGCGGTAAGTTCTGTCCAGGTTTTTAAATCACCATTGCCGGGCACATCCAGTCTTCCTATGGAAGGCCCCCAGAAATCATCCAATACTATATCTATTCGTCCTGATTTCGCACCTGGTGCTACGGTGGCTATAAAAGAACTGAGGGAATCAGTAGAATCGAACGATAGATATTTATAAGCAACGGCATCTCCATTTTTAATGCCGTCCAGTTCCTCGTTATCCGCTGCAAATGCCGTTATTCGTACATTTCCATATAACAGGCAGGCGCGTTCTGCATCCATTGAAACGGTTGGATTAAGTGGGCCTGCGGCTCCCTGCGTCGTCATTTCAACTTCATTAATACTGCCATCTTCGTTAAACTCAATTGGTTCCAGGCAAGCCTTGCGCATGGTTTCACTTCCATGTGTTGGACGATGGTAAAAAACATACCATTTCTTATTGAATTCTACAATCGATCCATGATTGTTCCATACATTAGGATCACTTTTATCATTATCAATAATTACACCTCCATATTTATAAGGTCCCATTGGAGACTTACTGGTTGCATAGCCAAGACAGGTCGGCCTTCCTGCGCGTCCCATATGTGCATAAACGAGGTAATAAATTCCATTTCGTTTTGCCAGAAAACTTCCTTCATGAAAAAAATGTTCCTTTTCCGTTACAATATTTTCTTTTATACTCGCTGAATCAATTTCCTTCATGTTGGGTTTCATTTTCGCCATTTTAGCGTTGAACTGGCCCCATACATAATAAGCCTGACCGTCGTCGTCAATAAATACTGCCGGATCAATCTGGTTTCGACCATATACTTTAATGTCTGTTCCATTTACAAAAGGACCTTCAGGTTTAGTACTTGTGGCAACCCCTTCCGTTTGGCGGCCACTGGCAAGGCAGTAATAAAGATAATACGTGCCATCGCGGTACTGACAATCCGGAGCATACAAGAAATTGTCGGAATAAGAAACCTGGTCATTTGGCCCTTTACTGGCAAAGCTGTTTTCATGCAGTGTCCATGTTTTCAAGTCGGCCGAAGAAAGAACATCATAACGCCTGGAACAATAATATTTTGGACTCTCATCCCTTGAACCATAAACATACATTTTTCCATCCTTCCATTGATGTGCCGATGGATCTGCTATATACACTCCGGGGGGTGCAATTGGGTTTTGTGCGAAGACGATATTGAGAATAAATTGTAGAATAATAATTGCGCATACTTTTTTCATTGGAATATCAATTGAATCTACACTAGAATTCACCTATCAGATTTATTTTTTACCGCTTGCTTCAAAATCGTAGTCTCCGGAACCAATGCGCATTACAGCATACCCATTTTCAAATTTCACAAATTGAATATTGCCTGATTTGCTGATAGACACACCTCCTTCATTAATGTTATCCTTTTCACCTGCCGGCAGCCAGACTTCAGCACTTGTATTAACAGGAATAGTTACCTGCAACTGAAAACCATTCGAACCCTTTTTCCAATTACTTACGATTGGGCCGTAAACTGACTGATATGAGCCCTTTGCCCAGGTAAGTTCTGCAGGTTGCGGTTTTATGATTATTTTACTGAATCCCGGTGCCGCAGCATTAATACCCAGCAATGATTTATAAAACCATTCTTCAATTGAACCAAACATTGGATGGTTATAAGAACTGCTTGTAGGCTTCTCCCAGGATTCCCACAATGTGGTGGCATCATTGGCCAACATATAGCCCCAACCTGGAAAATCCCGTTGATCTGCTATTCGATAGGCAACATCATTTCTGTTTCTTTCCCTAAGTACATCAAACATCATCATTGTTGTGAAGATGCCTGTTGTCAGGTGCCAATTTTTAGACTCAAAAGCTTTCAATAAAAGTTCAAATGATTTCTGGGGATCTGGTGTCAATCCATACCACAATGCCAAAATCTGAGCAGCTTGTATGTTATTATTTACATTAGCTAAAGAAAACGACAAATGCTTGGCGATGATACTGTCTCTGATGCTCTGGGAAAGCCTCGCATAATACAATGAGTCTTCTTTCTTATGCAATATTCCTGCAAATTCAGTTGCAAGTATTGCATGATGATAATAAAAACTTGAGGCTGTTAACGCAAGAGCCCTCGTGCCTAATGCCTCATGATCACCAATATCATGTGTATATAATCCATTAACCGCTTTGGCTTGAAGAAATTCCATTTGTTTTTTTAATACAGGGTATTGCTGTTCTATAATCCTTTCATCACCGTAGTAATCATACAGCTGTTTTTGTAAATAGGAGAATGCCAGTTGCCAACCCAATGGGCCGGATTCCCCACCATATCCTGAGGCGGCAATTCCTGTGTAAGGCGCAATTTCCGTAAGGGCTCCATCGGGTTGTTGATCATTTGCAAAATCTTGAATAGTTTTCTTATAAAAATTTGCCATATCATAATTATAGATATATGCGCCTGATGTTGCTACGATATCTGCTCCATAACCCATTTTTTCCCTTGCTGGACAATCAGACTGTACACTGAAAATATTACTCAGAAAAGTCCATTGAATTTTTTCATGAAGTTTATTAAACATATCATTTGAGCAACTAAACGCACCCTGTTGTTGTACATCTGCATTCATCCGTAATCCTTCAATATCAGAAATTGTTGGTTTTCCCGGCCACCCTGTTATCTCTACATAACGAAACCCATGAAAAGTGAACCGTGGGTTCCAGCGTTGCTCTCCTTTACCGTTGAGCGTATATTCATCTTTTTGCCAGGCGGTTTTTGGAGCACCAGGTCCACCACTCATTTTCCATACTTCCTTAATATGTCCCGCGGTTGTTGTCATCCAGTTCAAAGAACCATTAGGATATACCAATTCTCCATAACGAAGAGAAACGGTTGTACCAGCAGGTCCTTTAACTTTAATCCTAGCCACACCAGCAAAATTCTGACCCATATCTACCACAAAAGTATCTTTACCAACTTCGCGTATACTTATGGGCTTGACCAGTCTTGTTATTCGGATAGGTGGTTGCATTTGTGCAGTGAGTTTCCCATCAGGACCCTTGGTAACTTCCGCATTTTTCCATCCGGTTAAGGAAAGAAAACTTTTTTCCAACCGTGCATCATATTCCTCACCTAAGTACACATTGTTTCTGACAACCGGCCCAGGAGCAGTTTGCCATTGTTCATTTGTAACAATTGTTTCTTTAGTACCATCACTATAAGTTATTAAAACCTGTGCTTTTACACAAGGCCTTCCTGTTTGCTGAACATTGCGGAGATTATACCTGCCGAATAAACGTAACGGTAAAGGATTATACCAGCCATTTCCCAACATAACGCCAAGGTTATTAACAGGTTGACTAACTAAGTATTTGGTAATGTCATAGGTAACATACAGCACCTCTTTACGATAAGATGTAAAACCGGGATCAAGCATATTATCGCCGATTTTTTTATCATTGATATACACTTCTGAATAACCTATTCCTGAAATATATAATCTTGCGGATGCCACTTTTTTATTTGTTTTGATCTGTTTCCGGAAGAGTGGCATCGGATCTTTCTGGTAAAATTCTTCGTCTTTTTCAAATTGCTTACTGCCGTCGCCTATCCATTTAGCTTGCCAATCGCTTGGTTGTAAAGCAGCCGTCTCAAAGAAGGCCAGTTCACTCCATCCAGAGGGTCTGCCATTTTTATCATAAACTTTTACTCGCCAAAAATACCTTGTAAATGGTTTTAGTGCCTTGCCATTATAATCAATATGAATATTATTACCAGACAGTATCTTTCCGGTATTCCATACATTCCCTTTTCCTTGTTCCTTATTATTTGAATCATCACTGACTACTATTTCGTATGCCGTTTGCAATTGATTTTTTTCTTTACTGACGATATTCCAGCTAAGCCTGGGTTGCAGTACATCAATGCCCAATGGATTAGTACGGTATTCGCAGGTTAAGTGGGAGGGCAATAACACAGGAACAGCCATGCAAGTATTTACAACTAACAAAATAAAATAGGTCCCGAAATAAAGCTGTTTTTTCATCAGTAGATTTATTAATAAAAGATTAATCGAATACATTGTTGCAGCAAGCCTGTTGCCAGCGTTTTATTGTAGCTTAAACCGGACTTGCCGGCTTTTGTGTACGGCTATAGAAAACATCTAATCCTATGAATACACATTGAGCAAAATAATAAGCTTCTATAAAACTAACCTATTAGACATTATTCCACACCGAAATATATAATTTTTGCTCCCGTTTCAGAAAATGTCGCCTTAATAATTGCCCGGCCTTTTGCATCCAAACCAATTGAAACCCCTTCTGTATTCCAGAACTTAGGATTAACTTTTTCCTTTGTTATATAGGTAACCTCTATTCTCTTAATTCCAAAAACCACTACAGCTCCTTTGCCGTTTACCGGATTTATTTTTTCATGAATTTCAACTAGATCTCCGGGCGTGCCATAAGAGGTAGGAGGTGCTGCTGTAATATCATATTTAACCTGCTTATATTTATCTAATACATCACCAAATAATTTCGTCCCTTCAGGAGAGGTTTTTAAAATTTCACCCCAAATTCCATTTTGCCCTAGGATAAGGGATGCTACGTTTAACATTTGTGAAGACCTTGGCTCGTCAGGTAGATAGTGTGTTAAAAATAGTATAGATGGAATCCAGCGATCATAGTTCAATATGGAACGGGCAATCCACCCTCTTGCAGGACCTGGATGAGTAAAAATATTAGAGCCTATTGAATCTGGCATTTTACCCAAATCATAAGTTCTAAAATAAGGCCCATTGTTAATCGCAAAATATTTGCCAACAGCTAGAAAACTAAGACCCATACTCCTACCTTGTTCCGTAATATCAAAATCGAAAATAGTATTAGGATATAAAGTTGAAACTTTCTCTACAATTTTAGCCATGTAAATAGGCTGTAGATAAGCATCGTTGTCGCGCCTATCTTGCATTGTATTTTCATCAGTACCATGAAAATGTCCTGGAGCATCGCAGTCTCCTTGCCAGATAGCATCCCATTTGAAATAACAAACGTTGTGTTCCTTAATAAGTCTAATGAGTTCATTGGAAAAGTCAATATAGAAACTACTTGCCAAACACATTGAGTAACTGGCTTCGGTTTCCCATGAAGGATAAGGCTTTTGTAAATTTCCATTCAAACTAGTTCTGTTTGCGGCATTCTTTTTTGCAATCCTACTCGTTACTCCTGCCAAGGTAGGATTGAACCACAATCCTAATTTCATATTATATTTTTTCAGCAATGCCTTAACCTGAGATAAGGTATCGGGAAAGAAGTTTTTGCTGGTATTTAATTCCCAATCTCCGGTTTTTGTGAACCAACCAACGTCCAAAACAAAAACATCAACACCCATCGCCTTAGCCTTTTCAATTTCTTCAAGT
This sequence comes from Bacteroidota bacterium, assembly GCA_040007355.1. Taxonomy (GTDB): domain Bacteria; phylum Bacteroidota; class Bacteroidia; order Chitinophagales; family Chitinophagaceae; genus JACMLD01. The sequence continues at coordinate 11,162 of JBDTVE010000233.1, forward strand.
GTTTGTGTCAAATTCATTGTATGCAAATAGGTCTTACCTTTTTCCTTAGAGCGCTCCTGACGACCCCAAGTATTGTAATAAATATAGGGCGCTCTGCTTTCTAAATTTTGACTTAGGTATTTAAGTACAAAGTTTCTGTATTCAGCAGCCAATGCATCTTCATTTCCCTTAATACCCCCCATTTCAAACCATACAGTTTCATATTCGCTCCCTTTTGCTATTGAACGGTTATTATAATAATTTCCTTTTACCGCAGAAATACTAACAGAACGGTCTTTCGAAAAATTGAAATGAAGAAATTCATTTCCGTAATGAGATCCATGCTCGTAAGCTAATAGAAATGAATTATCAGTATTTCCAGCCACCATTATTGGCCCCATTGCTGAGTAGTTATTGTCAATAAAACGATCTTCAATAACTTGCTCCTTAAATCTATAACTATGTATTCTTTCATCATAGTTAGATACTTGAAGCTCTTTTACATTGCTAAAAGGAGAAAAAGACGTGGCACTATAGATTATATTATCAGTACCGCTTGACTTTGTAAGTTTATTTTTGTTGTTCCCTTGCAAAGCATACTTATATCTTACTATCGCGTTGTCTGGGGAGATTTGGAAATATACAGAAAGTTTCAAATCAGGCTGAGAGACTACTGTTCCCTGGTATACATATTCGGTTACGCCATTTCTTAAAACCGTGGGTGCTGATGTTAAACTTACGTTTTTGAGATTGCATAACACTTTTTTGCCGTCTACTTCAAATGAAGGCGGGAGAATGGGAAGGTTGGCACGATTTGATTTAATCTTGTATAGCCATAACGCTTTGCTATCGGTAACAAATTCGATTGTTAATTTTTTATTTTCAATTTTTTTCTGAGCAACCAGTTTATTGACAAAAG
>JBDTVE010000234.1:0-3382 GCA_040007355.1 Bacteroidota bacterium
TTTATGAATTGCGCAGTTATGAAAGCCCGACCGAAAACCTGCACATAAATAAAGTACACATGTTTAACGAAGGCGGGGAAATACCGCTTTTTAAAAGGCTGAAGTTTAACGCCATTTTTTATGCGGATGTGATCAATGGCAGTCATATGCCTAACCTGATGTACATGACCAGTTTTGAAAATATGGAGGCACGGGAACAGCACTGGAAAACATTTGCCACGGATGCGGAATGGAAAAAATTGGTGGCCCTGCCGGAGTACCAGCACAATGTTTCAAAAGCTGAAATAATTTTATGCCGGGCGGCCGGTTATTCCGATTTTTAGCGGCAGCAGATAAACCCAGTGGAAGAGGTATCGACGGTGTAATTTTTCTGTGGGTTCTTTTTCCGGGTTATTTTAAAATTCGGATCCTCGGCCAGGGACGTCGATCCGGCGAAACCATATCTTCATCCAGCATAACAAACTATGGCATTGCTTAAACGGGTAAACCCATCCTCGAAAATAAACAATGATACCGGCTTTGGCACCAATGCCAGTGATTATGGCGGCCGGTTTATTAACCGCGATGGCAGCTTCAATCTCCGGAGGGAAGGCATGCCATTCTGGGAACGGTTTAGTATTTACCACAGTATGCTAAACCTGCCGCGATGGAAATTCGTTGTGCTGATTATTTTGTTTTTTTTTGTCATTAACCTGTTGTATACGGCTATCTACCTGCTGATAGGCACGGATGGATTTACCGGAATGATTGCGAATACCAGGTGGCAGCGATTTAAGGAAGTGTATTTTTTTAGTACGGAAACATTTACCACGGTTGGCTACGGGCGTGTAAACCCTGTTGGCGATGGGCCTAATTTTGTGGCTTCCATTGAGGCCATGAGCGGTTTCCTATCTTTTGCCGTGGCTACCGGCCTTATCTATGGTCGCTTCTCAAAACCAAAATCATATCTTGTTTTTAGCGATTTTGCCGTGGTAGCCCCTTTCCAGGATAAAACCGCCCTGATGTTCCGTTTTGCATCGTATAAAGACAAACACATACTGACCAATGTGGAGATAAAAGTGAATATAGGTCTGCAGGTAGTGGAGCACCATAAGCCGGTGTATAAATTCTTTGATCTCCATCTGGAGCGCAGCCGGGTAGACAGCCTGCCCATGAACTGGACCGTGGTGCATCCCATAGATGAAAACAGCCCTTTTGCGGGTTTCAGCTATGAAGACATGAAAGCAGCCGATGTGGAACTATACGTGCTGGTCAGGGGGTTTGATGATGTGTATTCTACGGTTGTGCTACAGCGTACCTCGTATACCTACGAAGAGATACGGTTTAATAAGAAATTTACACCGATGTACCGGGAAAGCAACGATCGAAAGACCACCATCCTTGAATTACATAAATTAAACGAGCACATTGATGTTACCTGATTGCCTGCCTCCCCGTTTTCATGGATTCAACACGCAACGGTTTTGCGGTGTGCCGTCCGCCGGAGAGGTATTGGCTTTTCGCCGCCGCCATCACAACAAAACGTTCTTTCGTTCGTTTTTTTGCAGCAGGTTGATTAAATTATTATATTCCATACCTATGAAATTATCCCGGGTTTCTCTTGCCGCCAGGTCTCTAACGGCGGTACTGGCCATGTTTCTTATCTCAACCGGCTGCCAGTATTCGACCGAGACAAATGCCACCGGGCGTGCTGCCTTACCCGAGAAAAAGGATTCAGCTGAAATAAAACGCAGGCCGGTAACGGTTGCAAAAGATCCGGTAAGTGCCGCTGTCGTGATGAGCCGTGTTCAGGTACCTATTTTGTGTTATCACCAGATTCGCAACTGGCGGCCATCCGATTCAAAACAGGCCAAAGACTATATTGTGCCGGAAACAGCATTTGCCGCACAAATAAAGATGCTGGCAGACAGTGGCTATCACAGCATTTCCGCCAACCAGTTGTATAACTACCTTACCCGCGGGACCTCTTTACCATCGAACCCCATTATGCTGACGTTCGACGATACCGACCTGGCGCAGTACACCATTGCCAAACCCGCCATGGAAAAATATGGGTTTAAAGGAATGTTTTTCATCATGACGGTATCATTGGGAAGACCGAATTATATGAGCCGGGCACAAGTAAAAGAACTGTCCGATGCAGGTCATGAGATAGGTTCCCATACTTGGGATCATAAAAACATCAAGAAATATACAGCGGCAGACTGGGTCATACAAATAGACAAGCCAACCAAAACCCTGGAATCCATTACCGGCAAACCCATTCAATATTTTGCCTACCCGTTTGGACTGTGGAACAACGAGGCCCTTACGCAATTAAAACAACGTGGTTTTCTGGCGGCATTTCAGTTATCGGCCAAACGAAATGAAACAGAACCACTGTATACTATCCGGCGTATGATAGTACCCGGCGCCTGGACGCCCGCTAATTTGCATGCCTGGATGAAACATAGCTTTTAAACCCAACCCGGTGCTCCGTATAAAAAAAGGCTGCCTGGTGGCAGCCTTAAATTTGTTTAAATAAAGGGGTTGTTAGATCTTTTTTACGTTCACCGCGTTCATTCCTTTCTTACCTTCCTGTAAATCAAATTCAACTTTGTCACCTTCTGTAACCTGGTCAATCAGGCCACTGGCATGTACAAAGGTTTCCTTATTGGAATCATCGTGTTTAATAAAACCGAATCCTTTTTCGCCATTGAAAAACTTTACGGTTCCTTTTGTTTTTGTGCTCATTGTAAATTGTGTTGATAATAAATTAGTCGGCAAATATACGACTTGGTTTACAGATTAGACAAAGTTATATTTTAGGTCTTGCCGGGAAGCTATCTGGTTCATTTACAGAACAATGCCAACTACAAGGCCACCCAGCGAGCATCGGCCTAAATAAATATTTTAAACCTGCAATAAAAGCTCCGGGGCTTCGTTTCCAATAACCGACCGGGGACGAGGGCACCAGTACCCGCTTTTATCCTCCCTTTCAAGACTGGATTTCTTTAACCGCCCTCTTTGAAATCATGCTAATGTAGGATTGTCTTAATTTTTTTAAACATCCAAAACGTTTGTCTATGAAAAAGAAGTCTACCCGTCTGTCTCCCCTAATCAGTCTGCCTCACAGCATAAAATTCACTACACAAATCGTCATTAGAAAAAAACAACGCAAGTTTCCCGACCCACCAAGCGAAGAAACGGTATTAAGGCTGAATGCTATTGTAAAAGAAGCACCTTTTTGTTTTTATTACCAGGAACGGGAAAATGATTTACTATGACCCGGCGCCGGCGATCTCCGGCAAAGTGATTTAAGCGGCTCCCAATAAGCCGGCGTTTTTAAGTTCAGCCATCAGCTTTTCATTGATAAGCAACCTGCCGTCTTCAAAACCATGCG
>JBDTVE010000235.1:0-4667 GCA_040007355.1 Bacteroidota bacterium
GTATTAAAAATTGTCTTAAATTACGGGTTACCAAACGTCCACAATGACAGAGGAATCCATTTTAAAAGATTGTTTACGAAACGATGCCGTAGCACAGAAAGAATTGTACAACAGGTACAGTCCTAAAATGCTGGCAGTTTGTTACCGGTTTGCGCATAACAGGGAAGACGCAGAAGACATGTTGCAGGAGGGGTTTATAAAAGTATTTTCACAGATACATACTTTCCGCAACCAGGGGGCATTTGAAGGATGGGTACGACGCATCATCGTGCATACCTGCATCAACAACCTGAAAAAGAATAAAAAATTCAACGAAAGCGTTGACTTGATCCATGCCACGGCCATGCAGGTGAGAGAAGAAAGCGTGCCTTCAATTGTGCAGGCAAAACAGGTGGTGGAATGTATCCGCATATTACCGATTGGTTACCGGACTGTTCTGAACCTTTATGCTATAGAAGGTTATTCGCATCGTGAAATAGGCAATATGCTGGATATTGAGGAAAGCACCAGCCGCTCGCAGTACACCCGGGCAAAACAAATGCTGGAAGATATTTTGGTTAAGAAAAAAATACTGCAACTGCCAACAAAAAAAATGAACCTGCTTTCATCATTTGGAAGATAAATGAACTCAGCAATTAGACAATATCTGGTACGCTAAAAAGAACCAATAACTAACAATCCGTACATAAAATACCCTTAATGGACCGCAATTTTTATAATGACGATTTTGAAGCGTTTCTGAAACAGAAGGCAGACCAGTATAAAATGTATCCTTCTGACAGCGTCTGGAATAATATTTACAGTTCCTTACACGGCAGAAAAAGATGGGTGGCGCTGGGTATGGTTTTATTGTTTATTTCCTCCGCTTTATTTATTGGCAAACAGGTGGTATTGTCTAATTACAGCAGGATGGCCACCCAGATCAACAAAACGCCCGAAGTCCTTTTGTCATCCAAATCAAATAAGGGCAATATTCATAGCAACCATAATGTTAGCCAATATATTCTTAGCACCCGGGTAAGACAGGCGATGCATCCCCTTACCGCTCCGCTTGACCAGCCTGAAAACAGTTCGGTTCACAGCAGCCTGCAGGTTAAACCCACTAACCATAATAATAACAATAATAATGTTGTCGCCGCGGAAGGTGAACCACAGTTAATTGAAAGCAATACATCACCCCTGGCCACCACGCGGATTGATGATGCGCCCGCAGGCCTGTCAAAACAATCAACCATACCCGTTACACCAGCTGCATCAGAACAGGCAAAAGAAAACCATACCACCCCAGCCATTCCACAATACCGCGGCGAAAATACCAGCACGATACTCATTCCAAAACCTTCTAAATGGTTCCTGCAATTGTATGCCAGCCCTATTGTCAGTTACCGGAGGCTATCTAACGAGAACCAGCCCAGCATCCCCGTCTCCAACGGATATGCGGGTAACATTAACCGTTATGTGCACCATAAACCCGCTCCTGGTCTTGAAGTAGGCGGAAGGATGCGATACCGTCTTTCAAACAGTCTGAGTGTGTACGCAGGGCTGCAACTTAATTATTCCAGGTATTATATCGATGCCTATAAATACCGTATTGAAAAAGCCTCCATCGCATTAAACAATGCCCGTTCGCGCGATACGCTGTCCGGCTATACCAATATCAGGAATTTCTCCGGTTACGAACCTGAACAACTTCAGAACCAGTACTGGCAGTTATCCGTGCCAATAGGCATTGAAATAAAATTGTTGGGCCAGAAAAAACTGCAGTTGAACGTGGCCGGCGGTTTTCAGCCAACTTTCCTGGTTAACAGCAGCTCTTATCTTATTTCATCTGATTACAAGAATTATATCCAGAGCCCCGACCTGGCCCGGAGCTTTAACGTGCATACCAATTTTGAGGCGTTTGTATCTTACCAGGCCGGCGGATTCCGTTGGCAGCTCGGACCGCAGTTCCGCTCTCAGCTTCTATCCAGCTATAGCAACCAATACCGGGTGCGCGAATACCTGACTGAGTTCGGTATTAAATTCGGCGTAACAAAAACATTGAGATAAAAACAACAAAAATCATCCAAGAGCCGCTGCAACCACAGCGGCTTTTTATTTTATTGTATTTTTAGGGCATGAAATATTCGGTATTCACACTTCTTGCCAGTTGCCTGTTGTTCACGGCCTGTAAAGACAATGTTTCAGAACAAGCGACACCGGCAGGGGCAAAAGGCAGTATTCCGCCACAGGTTGAGTTTTTCCCCGTGCCGGACTATATCGGGGGTGAACTAAAAATGATAGATTCACTACAACTTCCCCTCAGTAAATCTGTTACTGTTAATAATACCACCCGTTCCGCCATCGCTACTGATAGTGAACTCCGCTACTGGGCCCGGAATTTCCAGGAACCGGATATCAGTGACCCGGCGCTGAAAAACAGCTATACGGAGACAAGCATTGCGGATCAAAGCGCACCATCAGTAACGCTTATCTATACTACATCGGATCATGCATTGCCGGTTCAGAAAATAAATGTTTATATAAAACCAAGCTCCGAACAAAATGATAAAGTAACGGGTATTTATATGGAAAAGATATATACCCTGAACGATACGCTTTATAACCAGCAGCTGTACTGGAAATCGGGAAAAAACCTACAGGTAACCACGGAGAAAAAGATACACGGCAACGCCCTGCCGGTTGAAAAGGTTAAAATCACCTGGGACCCATCGTAAACAGCGGTTACAAGCCGCCGGCGGCGAAAAGCCGGATGGTAAAGGTTTGATCCAGGCTCCAGGCTTATTTATTGAACCAAACATCCTTCATGACGGCACAGGAATTTCAGCAGATTGCCCATACCATACCGGTAAACCCCGGCATCTACAAATATTTTAATCTTCAAAAAGAGCTTATTTACGTGGGCAAGGCCAAAAGCCTGCGCAAAAGGGTAAGCTCTTATTTTACCAAAACTTTTACCAGTTACAAGACACATGAACTGGTAAAACACATCAGTCATATTGAATTTACCATTGTTGATTCCGAGCAGGACGCGCTCTTCCTGGAGAATTCATTAATAAAAGAATTTCAGCCAAAATACAATATCGACCTTAAAGATGATAAAAGCTTTCCCTATATCGTCATAAAAAAAGAAGCCTTTCCAAGGGTATTTCTTACCCGGAAAAAGATAAACGACGGCTCTGAATACCTGGGCCCTTTTACGTCGGTTGGCAAAGTGCGGGAACTGCTTAATTTTATCCGGCAAAACATTCAGCTGCGTACCTGCAAACTTCACCTGAGCACGCAGAACATTCAGAAACATAAATTTAAAGTTTGCCTGGAATATCACCTGGGCAATTGCAAAGGTCCCTGCGAGGCCTTGCAGACCGCCGAAGATTACCAGGAGGGCCTGGTGCGACTAAGAAGCCTGCTGAAGGGAAACCTGTCGCCTGTGATACAACATTATAAAAATGAAATGGCTGGTTATGCAGAACAGATGCAATTTGAAAAGGCTGAAATAATAAGAAAAAAGCTGGACCATGTAGAGAACTACCAGTCAAGATCCGTGATAGTAAGCAGGCACCTGGGCAATGTAGATGTGTTCTCCATTTTAAAAGAAGACGATACAGCCTATGTGAACTATCTCATGATACAGCATGGTACCATTGTTCAAACGCATACCATCCAGTTAAAAACCCACCTGGAAGAAGATGATCCTGAAGTATTGTCTTTTGCCATTGCGCAGTTGCGTCAGACTTTTAACAGCGTTTCCGCGGAGATCATTGTGCCCATTGAAATTGATTACCCTGAACCCGGTATTGTACTAACCATTCCAAAAGCCGGGGAAAAAAAGAAACTGCTGGAGCTTTCGCGCAAAAATGTAGATTATTTCAAGGAAGAAATAAAGAAAAAGAAAACCCTGCAACTGGAAGGTAAATCAGACCTGGATCGCAAACAGGTGTTGTACCGTTTGCAGGAAGACCTGCAACTGGCGGAGCTTCCACTGCATATTGAATGTTTCGACAACTCCAATTTCCAGGGCAGCTACCCCGTGTCTGCCATGGTATGTTTTAAAGAGGGTGTGCCCAGCAAAAAAGATTACCGCCATTTCAATGTAAAAACGGTTGTGGGTATCAATGATTTTGCTACCATGAAAGAGGTTGTTTATCGCCGTTATAAACGTTTAAAAGAAGCATACCAACCCCTGCCACAACTGGTTATTATAGACGGCGGAAAGGGGCAGCTAAGCGCCGCCGCGGAAAGCATTGCCGACCTGGAATTATCCGGTAAGATGACCCTGGTGGGGCTCGCAAAAAATGAAGAGGAAATATTCTTCCTGGACGATAAGCAGTCTGTAAAACTACCCTACAACAGCGATAGCCTGAAGCTAATCCGGCGCATCCGCGATGAGGTACATCGTTTTGGAATTGGGTTTCACCGCAACCAGCGAAGCAAAGGAACCTTTAAAAACGAATTGGAGGGCATTAAAGGCATTGGCAGGGCAACTGCAGATACCCTGCTAAAGGAATTTAAATCGGTGGCTAAAATAAAGGTGGCCGGTGTTGAGCAGGTTGCCCTGATTGCGGGCGTGGCAAAGGCGGCCATTATTCAAAAATATTTCGACGAAAAAGAAAAGGGGCCAGGATAGAAATCCAGCCCCGTTTTTAAAATCCAATATCCTATGAAAA
>JBDTVE010000236.1:0-16267 GCA_040007355.1 Bacteroidota bacterium
TGGCGGCCGATTCCAGCGGTAATTTTATACTGGAGGTGGAGACGGCTGCAGCAGGTATTGAACTAGCGGTTAGCGCTGTTGGCTACGGGTCAGAGACAATCGAAATAAAAAGGCGGGAAGCGGTTGCCGCAAGGGCAGCAGCGGGCATTCCAGCGATAGTGATAAGTACAATTGTTCTTACAGCAGTACCTGCCCTGGAGGAAGTGATGATCACTGCAAACCCGCCGGCATTACACCCGGTTATTGCAGGTGGTATATCAGTTTGCAGGAAGGTTACACAATATGAAAAGGTAAAAAGCAGGGTCAAAGAAGTGCTGGGCACAAATGAAATAAAGGTATATCCCAATCCCATAGTCAAAAACGGATCGTTCAGGATTGTTTTTCATGTGAACAACCCCGGACAATATGCCTTGCAGGTTACTGGTGTGACAGGAAAAATCATCTATGGCCGGCAGATAACTATTTTTTCAAAGGATCAAACTGAATATTTTGATGCAAGCCTGTTCGCAGGAACGGGTATTTATTTTGTTTATATTACGGGTAAGTACAATGGCAAAACTTACTCAAATAAGCTGTTGCTGCAATATTAACCCTTGTATGCCGGGTGAAACTTCTGTAGTGTTTTCCTTAAATATTCCCGGTCCAGGTGGGTATAGATTTCCGTGGTGGTGATGCTTTCATGTCCCAGCATTTCCTGTACGGCGCGCAGGTCGGCGCCGCCCTCTACCAGGTGGGTGGCAAAAGAGTGCCGCAGCGTATGAGGTGAAATATTCTTGGTAATGCCGGCCAGCCTGGCCAGGTCTTTCAGCAACAGGAAGATCATAACCCGGCTAAGCCCGCTGCCGCGACGGTTTAAAAAGAGGGTATCGTCGTTGCCGGGTTTAACGGTCATGTGTACCCGAATCTGGTTGCGGTAAATATTGATGTATTTAACAGCGCTGCGGCCAATAGGCACCAGTCTTTCCTTGTCGCCCTTGCCCAGCACTTTTATAAAACCCACATCCAAGTATAAATTGGATATTTTTAAATTAACCAGTTCGCTTACCCGCAGGCCGCAACTGTACAGGGTTTCAATGATGGCCCTGTTGCGGCCGCCTTCCGGCTTGCTAAGATCTATTTGCACCATAATGGCCTCTATTTCTTCAAAGGTTAAAACATCGGGTAGGGACCTTTTGAGTTTAGGCGCTTCCAGCAATACCGTGGGATCAGTTTTTGTAAGGTGTTCCAGCACGCAGTATTTATAAAAGCTGCGCAGGCCTGAGATAATTCGTGCCTGGGAGGTGGCTGTCATACCCAGTTCGGTAATGAATTGCAGGAAGTGTTGCAGGTCGGACAGGCTTACCTGTTCCGGTGTAACCAGGTTATTACGGCCCTGCAAAAAAGTTGTTAGTTTTTCCACATCGGCCAGGTAGGCGTCTACAGAATTGTCTGAAAGCGATTTCTCCAGTTGCAGGTAAGCGCTGAATCCTTTTTTATATGATTCCCACATTGGCGGAGCGGTAATGAATAAACGGTTGTTGATTGATATAGTGTACTTTCGATGTCAAATTTGAACAATAAAATCCACAACTGATAATTTCAACATGCAATTGGTAAATCTTCGTTCCTTTAAACAAAAGGTAAGGCATAACAGGCGACGGTTCCGTTTATTTCTTTCAAGACTTGAAAAGCAACCCCACCCGGATCTTAAAAAAATAAGCATTGCAGCGGATGAACATGCCTGGCAACAGACCGATTGTTTGAGCTGCGCCAATTGCTGTAAAACTATGTCGCCCACTTATACTCCCGAAGATATTAAACGCATATCCGCACACCTGGGTATGACGGCCAAAGCATTCAAGAAAAAATGGCTGTACAAAGATAAACGGGATGGCGACTGGATGAACGTAAAACAACCCTGTCAGTTTCTTAACCTGGAAGATAATAAATGTTCGATTTATGCAGTACGCCCTGTGGATTGTTCCGGCTTCCCGCACCACGATAAGAAAAAAATGACCGATTATATACACGTGTACAAACAGAACGTGGAATATTGCCCAGCCACCTACAAATGGGTAGAAAAAATAATGGAGCTGGTGAGTGAAAAAAATGCTTAATTGTTGGCTGACCGTTTTATTTTGGCTAACACTTAGCAACGATGCAGTTTTCCTGCGCTTTGTTCGCGGCTGGTTTTGAGGCCATCGTATTAAAGGCACTATCGAAATTTCCGCGGAAAGAGGTGCCTGTTGAGGTGATGACAAGAATTTGCATCCTGATGATAACAATATCGTCTGGGTGGTGCAAGAAATGGTTACAAATAGACGTCTTCAATAAAAAAATAATCCGCTATGCCGCTCGGATTTATAAAAACAGATAATACATCGTACTGCACCCGTTTCCATTGGGGGTATTCGTATTGAAAGGCCTCCCCGGCCCTGAGCAGGCTGAGGAGCTTTTTTTTGTCAACACTTTCTTCCGGCTCACCATACTTTTTACTACGTCTGGTTTTTACCTCAACAAAATGCAATACATTTTCCAGGGTGGCAATGATGTCAACCTCGTAATGTGAATAGCGCCAGTTCCGGTGCAGAACCAGGAAGCCCTTGTTCTGCAGCCATTGAACTGCCATTGCTTCTCCCGTTGCGCCCAATTCATGGTGTCTTGCCAATCCTGTGTAATTTTTTTATAATTTTAACGCCCCTTGACCGGTCAGCCAACCTGTTTGCCGGCTTCCATAAAAACGCAATCATGAGTAATAAAAATAGTGTATTCAAACTAACCGGGAAAGTGCAACATTATCAATGGGGAGGCTTTACTTATATACCGTCATTACTGGGTATCGCCAATGATCTGCACAAACCCTTTGCTGAATACTGGCTGGGTGCGCATGAAAACGCTCCCGCACAATTAGACAACGGTGAAAAGCTCAATCATTTTATTGATAGTCACCCCGCTGTACTGGGTGAAGCAGCAAGAAAAACTTTTGGCCGCCTGCCCTATCTGTTAAAAATCCTGGATGTAAAAGATATGCTGTCCATACAGGTGCATCCCAATAAGAAAGCAGCCGTAATTGAGTTTGCCAGGGAAAACGAAAAAGGCATACCGTTAAATGATCCCAACCGCAATTATAAAGACGATAACCACAAACCCGAGCTGATGATGGCGCTGGGAGATTTCTGGCTGCTTCATGGCTTTCAGCAACCGGCTGGCATTGTACAGACCCTGGTGGCCATACCCGAGTTTACATTCATGCTGCCGGTATTTGAAAAAGGCGGTTACAAGGCGCTCTACGAACTGATAATGACCATGGACCAGCTCAAAGTAAACCTGGTTTTAGCGCCGTTAATAGATCGTATTATTCCCCTCTACGAGGCAGGGCAGTTGCAAAAAAGCGAACCCGGGTTCTGGGCAGCCCGGGCGGCGCTTACTTTTAATGAAACCGATAAAATTGACCGGGGCATTTTCTCCGTGTACCTTTTTAATATCGTGCACCTGAAAAAAGGAGAAGCGGTATTCCAGGATGCCGGTATCCTGCATGCCTACCTGGAAGGCCAGAACGTAGAAATAATGGCGAACAGCGATAATGTGTTAAGGGGTGGTCTAACGCCCAAGCACATTGATGTAACGGAGTTGATGAAACATGTACTATTTGAACCGGTTACCCCTTATATTATCCATGGCCAGTCTATAAATACACAGGAAGAAGTATTTATAACACCCGCACCTGATTTTGAACTGGGCAGGATCATGCTGAATACCGGCCAGGTATACCAGTCGGACATTCTATCAGTGGAAATATTTTTGGTATTGTACGGTCTTGTGGAGGCAAATGGTGAGACCTTTAAACGCGGCGAATCATTTGTCGCCATGAGTGGCGCCACCATTGATCTGAAAGCCAGGGAAGACGCGGAAATATATCATGCCAGTGTACCCAGGTAACCGGCGCTGCATAGTAAATAGCCACCGTTTTCTCAAATCTAAGTTTGCCCAACCATAAATTTTCATTTATTTTTGTTGCCCATAAACAACACAATGAAATCTAATAAATCACTTCTTTGGACATTGGTAGCCCTGATTATAATAGCAGCTTTATACCGCGTCGTTCCAGGCCGTCCCTGGGGTTTTGCTCCGCAGATAGCTATGGCATTGTTTGGCGGCGCGGCAATAAAAGATAAAAAATGGGCTTTTGCTTTACCCATATTTTCCATGTTTTTATCGGATTTACTATACCAGGGTTTGTACAGCGCAGGTGTTACAAATATCTATGGTTTTTATGAAGGGCAATGGCTGAATTATTGCCTTTTTGCCTTTATTGTAGTGTTAGGTTTTGCAATCAGGAAAATAAATATCATCAATGTGGTGGCAGCTTCTTTGGTGGCCCCTACCGGATTCTTCCTGCTCTCTAATTTTATTACCTGGAGTGGCTTGGCAGGTGGGCTGCGCGGTTTAAACAGGCCGTTGAATTTCCAGGGCCTGTTAATGGCTTATACCGATGGGCTCCCTTTTTATAAAGGAGCACTGGAAGGCACTTTGTTTTTCAGCGCCCTGCTGTTTGGTGGCTATTACTTACTGACGAAAAACAATACCGCCGCCAGTACGGCTCAGGCATAAACACATTTTCCCTATGTGTTATGGAAAGCTATCCTGCAAGCAAGGGTAGCTTTCTTATTACTAGTCATTACCCCGTTCATATGCTTCATCTACCAACAGGCCTTTGCCGTCTGCGGCAGTAGTAGCCAGCATATCGCAACGATTGTTAAACGCGTTGCTGGCATGACCTTTAACCCAGAAAAATTTTACCTGATGCTTTTTGCTCAGTGCGGAATAACGCAGCCAGAGGTCTTTATTCTTTTTTCCTCCCTTGAAGTCAGTAGCGATCCAGTTTTTCAGCCAACCCTGTTCCACGGCTTTTACCACGTACTGGCTATCGCTGAAAATGGTAATAAGCAGTCCCTCTTTTTTAAGTTCTTCCAGCGCCGCAATAACAGCCATCAGTTCCATTCGGTTATTGGTGGTCTTGCGATAGCCTTTGGATAGTTCTTTTTCAACCTCACCCCATTTTAAGATGGCACCATAACCACCTGGGCCGGGGTTGCCGCGCGAGGCGCCGTCTGTATAGATGATCAATCCCTTATTTGACATGATTTTAGATGATGGTTGCAGTTAGTAATATACGCGGGTCTGGCATTTTTATTTGCAGCAAAAAATGAAAGCAACTGCGGCACCGCTATATTTCAATTTCCCCTTTCAGGTAAGTCACGGCATGGCCGCTCATCAATACCCTGTCACCGGAAAGGGTACAGTCCAGGTGCCCGCGCCGCCGGGACAGCTGGATGGCTTGTAACCTTGTTTTATTCAATTGTGCTGCCCAGTAAGGAACCAAAATAGTATGGGCCGATCCGGTGACCGGGTCTTCATCAATACCGCTTTGCGGATAGAAACAACGCGATACGAAATCAGCCTCGTCTCCCGGGGCGGTTACAATTACACCGCGGCAGGGCGTTTTTGCCAGGACCTTAAAATCGGGGGTAAGCAAACTGATTATTTTTTCCGATGGCAGTACCACCATATAATCGAACGATGTTTTAAAAACAGGTGCGGACTCAATGCCCAGTCCCTCAAAAATACCAAATGGAATTTCTTTTACCGGTTCGGGTATATTGGTGGGAAAGTTGAGCATGAGCTTCCCATTTTCAATTTTAGAAACGGTCAGCGGGCCGCTTTTTGAATGAAAAATAATGCTGTCTCCCGGGTGTCCCAGAAGCGTAAACAGTATATGAGCCGAGGCCAGGGTGGCATGTCCGCACAATTTAACTTCAGTACCGGGCGTAAACCAGCGTATCTGGTAATCCTTCCCGTCCTTTACCAGGAAGGCGGTTTCGCTCAGGTTATTTTCTATGGCTATTTGTTGCATCAGCTCGTCACTTAACCAGTCCTGGAGCAGGCAGATAGCGGCAGGGTTGCCTCCAAACAAGTTGTTGGTAAAAGCGTCTGCCTGGTAGATGGGTATTTTCATGATAAAATGATTTATTGTTGATCAACGAGTATTGCAAACCGTGCAATATTAGTGAAGAGTGACTTCTAAAAGAAAGGATTTTTATTTAAGCGGCCGTTTATAGTTTATGCGGATATCTACACTTGTAAAACGCCTGTTTTAAACGAGGGGAGCTCGGGGTTATGACTGGCAGCTTCCAGGGCTTCACATATTAATTGCCTGGTATTGGCAGGGTCAATAATATCATCCACCCAAAGTCTTGCTGCGGCATAATAAGGGCTTGTTTGTTCTTCATAACGGCCCGTTATTTCTTCCAGTAATTTTTTTTCATCACCGGGGCTGATGGTGCGGCCCTTTGACTTGAGGGCGGAAACCTGGATCTGTAACATTGTTTTGGCTGCCTGTTCCCCACCCATGACTGCAATTTTTGCGGTTGGCCATGCATAGATGAAACGCGGGTCATAGGCTTTGCCACACATGGCATAGTTTCCGGCGCCAAAAGAATTGCCCATGATGATGGTGATCTTTGGAACAACGGAATTGGCTACTGCGTTTACCATCTTGGCACCGTCTTTAATAATACCGCTGTGCTCGCTTCTTGAACCCACCATAAAACCCGTAACATCCTGCAGGAAGACCAGCGGTATTTTTTTTTGGTTGCAGTTCATGATAAAGCGGGCAGCCTTGTCGGCGCTGTCATTATAGATAACGCCGCCAAGCTGCATCTCGCCTTTTTTATTTTTTACGATGAGTCGCTGGTTGGCTACTATCCCCACGGCCCAGCCGCCAATCCTTGCATACCCACAGACAATTGTTTTCCCGTAATCTTTTTTAAAAGGTTCAAACGCCGAACCATCAGTAAGGCACTCAATGATCTCCGTTACATCGTAGGGCCGGGTATTGCCTTCAGACATGATGCCATACAAGTCCGTTTGGTCTTTTAACGGTTCGCGGCTTTCCTCCCGGTTGAACACAGCAGCCGGTTGCTGGCGGCCCAGTTTAGACATTATTTTTTTTATCTGGTCAAGACATTCCTGTTCGGTGGCAAATTTATAGTCGGCGATACCGCTCAGCTCGGTATGGGTGACGGCGCCGCCCAGGGTTTCGGCGTCGGTGTCTTCACCAATAGCCGCTTTTACCAGGTAGGGACCTGCCAGAAAAATGGACCCGTTACCCTCCACCATCAGGGTCTCATCGCTCATAATGGGCAAATAGGCGCCGCCCGCCACACAGGGTCCCATAACTGCCGCAATCTGCGTAATGCCCATGGCACTTATGACAGCATTGTTGCGGAAAATCCTTCCAAAATGTTCTTTGTCAGGAAATATTTCGTCCTGCAGGGGCAGAAAAACGCCAGCGCTGTCTACCAGGTAAATAACGGGTAGATGGTTTTCCATGGCTATTTCCTGCATCCGCAGGTTTTTTTTGCCGGTGATGGGAAACCAAGCACCCGCTTTGACAGTTTGATCATTGGCAACGATTACGCATTGACGACCGCTTACATATCCAATACCGGCCACGGTGCCGCCGCCGGGGCAGCCACCGTGGTCGGTATACATATTGTAACCGGCAAACCTGCCCATTTCAACAAAAGGCCTGCCCGCATCGCAGAGATAGGCAACCCGCTCCCGCGCCGTTAACTTATTTTTTTCATGTTGTTTTTCGATGGCTTTTTTACCACCGCCCAGGGCTACGGTAGCAAACCGTTGTCTCAGCGTGCTGAGCAGCAGTTTCATGGCATCTTCGTTTTTGTTCTGCGCTATATTCATGTAATGGTTATTTTCCCGGACCGGGCATTATAAAAAGGGCATTGGCTAATCCGGCCGCCGGCCGTTTATTTTTTATGGTTATTTTAAGAACACAAATTACTTTTTCTTTTGTTATTTACACATGAATGCCGGATAGCATCCCGTTTATGGCGGAATCGTTTTAGTTTTACAGATATGCATAACCAGAAAAAGGCGTGGCTAATAATGGCCATACTAATTGTACTAATAAAGATTTTTTCCTTTTTTCCCTTTGCCGTAGAGAAATATTATTCAACCGGGCTCTACCCGTATTTAAGCAGGGTACTGCGTTTTCTTTTTGGCTGGTTCCCGTTTAGCATGGGCGACCTGGTGTACCTGGCTGCAGGCATTTACCTGTTGGTAAAAGCAATAAAACTGGTGGTGGCCGTGTTCAAACGCAGGGCCGGTAAAAGCTTCTGGTGGAACGGGCTGCGCTGGCTGGTATTTTATAGTCTGCTGGTATATACGGTATTCAACATTTTGTGGGGACTAAACTATAACCGGCTGGGTACGGCCTACCAGTTGCAGTTAAAAATGAAGCCTTATTCAACGTTAGAATTGCAAACAGTAATGACCGTTATTATAAAAAGACTGGATAGCAGTCATGAAAAAGCCGTGCAGTTACGGAATAGGTATCTGCAGAATCGTGCGTTGTTCAGCGGTTCTTACGATGCCTACCGGCTGGCGGAAACACAATATCCCAATCTTTCCTATACCGGGCGGAGCGTAAAACCCTCACTATTCAGCTACCTGGGTGACTACCTCGGATATACGGGATATTATAATCCTTTTACTGGTGAGGCGCAGGTAAATACCACGGTTCCTGTTTTTGTGCGTCCATTTACAACCTGTCATGAAATGGGGCACCAGCTTGGTTATGCAAAAGAAAATGAAGCCAATTTTGCCGGCTATCTTTCGGCAAAATCATCTGCGGACGCAGCTTTTAAATATTCTGTATATTTTGATCTCTATATTTATGGTATGGGTGAACTCTATGGCAGGGACAGTGTCTTAGCCACACAGCTGAGTAAAGAAAAACCATTACAGGTTAAAAAAGATCTGCTTACACTGAGAAATTTTTTTGATGCCTACCAGAATCCCATCGAACCGTATATACGTAAATTATACGGGCAGTACCTGAAAGCAAATGAGCAACCCGCCGGCTTACAGAGCTATAATGAGGTAATGGCTTTTTTGATTGCCTATTATAAAAAATACGGGGAGACCGCTTTATAGACCCGGGCCCGGATCGGAATCCGCTCCTGGGTCTGCTTGCATACTGGCAGAACAGGTGTTTTTTCGGGTATCAAATGTTGTTCATTCATGGCCGGGAGGAATATTTATTAAAAATTCATAGACTTCACCCAAAGTACATAAATTCGTAGCTGCGGGAGATGACCATCGGTCCAAATACCGGCTTTGAGGCTTTCGCCGGGGCATCAGGACATGTTATTTTATAACGATAATTCTGCTATCAGAAGTGCCGCCTTATTTATGGCTCTCCCGTTTTTTTATTTTATTCCCTGGAAACTTCTGTTACATCTTGCGCTAGAATTTATTCTTCCACATCATGCTTTCAATGGGTTTATTGGGCTGGCCGCTGTATTTGGCGTCTTTTTTCTGGTTATAGGAAATTTCAATTTCACCCTCTACCGGGAAGTAGATCAGCTGGCCGATGGGCATGTATTTGTAAATGCGTACTGGTTGTTTTACCGAGATTTCAAGGGTCCAGTTTCCACAAAAGCCCACGTCTCCTTTACCCGCGGTGGCATGTATGTCAATCCCCAGTCGGCCGGTAGAAGATTTCCCTTCCAGGAAGGGTACATGTGCGTGCGTTTCGGTGTACTCCTGGGTTACACCCAAGTAAAAGACCTGGGGCTGCAGAATAAACCCTTCTTCGGGTATTTCAAAATACTCTATCAGGTTATGTTTTTTGGCGTCCAGTATTTCATCTTTGTATTTGGCAAGCCATTTGCCCAGGTGAACATCGTACGAGTTACTGCCGAGGCAGTCCCGTTGCCAGGGTTCCACTTTAATGGTGCCTTTATCAACTTCTTCCAGTATTCTTGTATCAGATAAAATCATTGTAAGCAGGTAGATTTTTGATGAACGAAAAATAAGTCTTAAATCTGCAAGCTAAATCTTAAATCTTTTAATTGTCGCTGGTTTATCAACATAATATCAACGAAGCCACCCGCCTGGCGGTCTGGCATATTACCGAGACGGAAGATTTCTTCCTGAAAAAAGTGCCGCTAAAAAAAGATGTATCGCACCCGCACAAAAGACTGCAGCATCTGGCAGGCCGTTACCTGTTGCCTTTTTTGTTCGATGGCTTCCCGCTGCATGAAATACTGGTGGCCGATACCAGGAAACCCTTTTTGAGCAGCGAGCAATATCATTTTTCCATCTCGCACTGTGGTAATTATGCAGCAGCTATTGTAAGCACGCGGGAGCGGGTAGGCATCGATATAGAATTGGTAACGGACAGGATTGAGCGCATAAAACACAAGTTTACTACTACCGATGAATTGTTTTTTTTTAATGACGAATACAGGGTCTTCCTGGAACAGTTTGGCCTGGAAAAGAAAATGGAACAGGAATTTCTGACCACGATATGGAGCGCCAAAGAAACCATTTTTAAATGGTATGGGGAGGGTCAGATGGACTTTAAAAAGCATATGCAGCTAAACGGTGCCATTAGTTTCCCGGCCGGAGATCAGATTGCCCTGCCTTTTTTAATCACAAAAAATGAAATGCGGTATTTCAACGTGTATGCAAAGCTGTTTGGAGACTTTGTACTGGCCTGGCTGCATACCCACTAGATCCAGGATCGCTTATTCCCCATTTGTAGCTAAGTTCATTCAAACAAGTTAGCACCATGAACCGGGGCTGCAATTAATCCAGCAATTTGTCTTCCTCTTCGTCTGTCAGTGCCAGGTTAATATTCTCCTGTCCCGCAATGCCTTCAATAGACCCGCGGATATAGGCGGCGTTCAGCAATACTTTTTCCAGCTGTTTTTCGCGGGCCTTCCATAGCTTTTCCATGGCATCCCGTTCCCGCTGGATAGACAGTTTCATGCTCATGAATCCTTCGCGTACGGCTTTCCATTGTTCTGCAAATTCGTTGTTGGTCAGGTAATCGTAGAGCAGGTGCATTTTATCGCCCCTGTTTTGCTGGCTTCTGGATGCGCTGTATATTTTTATAACGCCATCGCGCAGCAGGGAAATCATTGCCCTGGCCTCGGTAAACCGGCAGATCCATACGCCGTTTTTTTCGCCAAAACCATCCATGTCCTTGGGCATGGCCTGGGTTACAATCACCGCCACATCGGCACCCAGGCTGCGCATATCGGCTTTTAGTTTTTCTATCCAGTCGCCCCCAAAATCCTTGGTGCGTTTGCTTTCATATATGATTTTGCCGCATTCCTGGCCCAGATTGTTGCGCACCGTTTGTATGCAATCGGCCCCGCGCACTCCTTTGCCCACTTCGGTTATAAGGTCGAAAGGAAACGCGCTTTGCAGCATGGCTTCCAGCGCCAATTCCTGCACCTCGCCCTGTAATTGCATGGAGCCCTGTTCCGCTTTGCGACGCATTTCCTCTGCCAGTTTTTTCTGATCGTCAAGTTGTTTTTCCAGTTCTTTCAGCCTTAACTGGTAATCGCTTTCTTTGGCGGCGCTTTTTTGTTCCTCCAATTTGCGTAACTCAACGGAAAGTTTGCCGCGTTCTTCCAGCAGTTTTTTCTGTACCGATATTTCCAGTTCCGCTTCCCTGTTTTTCAAGTCCTGCTCTTTTTGCATAAATGCCAATTCTTTTTGTCTCGACAGTTTTAATTTTTCCTCATTATCGCGATTATTTTGCTCCAGCAGCTGCAATTTGTTTTCAAAATCGGTGGCGATGGTTTTTCGCAGAGAGGCTTCCAGCGATTGTTGTAATAACAATTTCTCTTGTTGCAGCTTTTGAGAAAACTCCGCTTCCTTCCTGGTCTGTACCACCGCAAATTCTTCTTCTTTTTTGGCCAATTCGCCGTCCTTTTGTTTTTTATAGGCCAGCATCTGTTCCCGCAGCTCTTTTTTGTATTCTTCGGAAACGGCCTCCTCCATGGGGAACTGGTGGCCGCAATTCGGGCATTTTATATCAGTGGGCATCTATTTGATTATTTTTATGCAAGGTTACGAAACTGCCGGTGAACGGCCTTCCCGGTACCTTCGGCCGGAGCGGTATAAGAGCTGGCGGCAAAGATGGCGTTTAAAAGTCTCCGGGCATTTTACAGGGATGTAATTGTCAATTGGTCAATGAATTGTTCAATATTAACGGCAAAATTTTTGCCAGCAGCTTTGTCAACAGAAATTATTGACTGATATTTGATAAATTTAAGCAGCGAAGTTACCCTCAAGTATCCTGCTGCCGAACACCCTTTAGAATACAGCCTTAGCCTGCCACAAACAATAGATTTTGCCGATTTTTTAGATAAGCGGTTATCTAAAAAACATTAAAGCTTATATTTTTGACTAAAAATCAAATATGTTCAAAATTACAAGTATTTTTGGCGGTCTTTTACAGTAATTAACGAGTATTCTTTTACACAGAAAAGAAATTGCCTAATGCAAAAGAAATTACAGCAGAAAATAGCGCGGTATAAGGATGTAGCCGAGGTGAAAGCAAAAAATTTATACCCCTATTTCAGGGTGATTGAATCGGGGCAGGATACGGAAGTGAGGATTAACGGCAAGCGTATGCTGATGTTTGGGTCTAATTCTTACCTGGGTCTTACCAGCCATCCGGCTATTAAGGAAGCTGCAAAAAAAGCAATCGAAAAATACGGTTCGGGTTGTGCCGGTTCCCGGTTTCTAAACGGCACGCTGGATATACATATTGAACTGGAAGACAGGCTGGCCCGGTTTACCGGAAAAGAGGCCGCGGTTACCTTTAGCACTGGCTTCCAGGTGAACCTGGGAGTGCTGTCGAGCATTGTAGGTCGGAACGATTACCTGTTGCTGGATGAATTTGACCACGCTTCCATTATAGATGGTAGCAGGCTTTCCTTCGCCAAGGTTATCAAATACCGGCACAACAATATGGCCGATCTGGAGCAGAAACTGGCAGGTCTGCCTGAGGAAGGCGTAAAGCTGATTGCCGGCGACGGTATTTTCAGCATGGAAGGTGATATCCTGAACCTGCCAAGGATTGTTGAACTAGCCGAACAATACGGTGCCAACATCATGGTAGACGATGCCCATAGCCTCGGTGTGATAGGAGAACGTGGCGCCGGCGCGGCATCTCATTTTGGACTGACGGACCAGGTAGACCTTATTATGGGTACGTTTAGCAAATCACTGGCTTCGCTGGGTGGTTTTATTGCCGGGGAAGCCGCCACCGTTGATTATCTAAAACACAATGCAAGGGCGCTTATTTTCAGCGCCAGTATAACACCTGCATCGGCTGCCAGCGCCCTGGCGGCACTCACTATTATTGAGAACGAGCCTCACCATATGACCAACCTGTGGAACAATACCCGTTATGCAAAAAAACTGCTGGAAGAAAATGGGTTCGACCTGGGTGCCACCGAAAGCCCCATCCTGCCCATTTATATCAGGGATAATGCAAAAACATTTATGCTCACCAAGCAGCTTGAACAAAACGGCGTTTTTGTAAACCCCGTGGTATCGCCCGCGGTACCTTCCAATGCTTCGCTGATCCGTTTTTCATTAATGGCCACCCACACGTTCAGCCAGATAGAAGAGGCAGTTGACAAACTGCTGAACGCGGCAAGAAAAACGGGTGTAGAACTTATTAAGCAAAACGCATGAAAAGAATTGAACCGGTAAGTTCTCCCAGTATGCTTGCCTCTTTTATTGATTTTGGACACGAACTATATAAAAATAACCCCCATTATGTACCTGAACTTTTTATAGCGCAACGCGATTTGCTTTCGCCCGGAAAGCATCCCTTCCATGACCATTCAGTTGTACAATTGTTTCTTGCCTGCGAGGGTGACAAAATAATCGGCCGGATAGCAGCAATCCTGAATAATAATCACAATAGTTTTAATAAGGCTAATGATGGCTTTTTTGGTTTTTTTGATGCCATAGACGACGATGAAACCGCAGCCCTGTTGTTTACAGCCGCTGAAAAATGGCTGAAAACCAAAGGTGTTAACTCAATGATTGGACCGGTAAATTTATCTACCAACGAAACCTGTGCCCTGCTCATAGAAGGTTTTGACTCACCTCCCGTGGCCATGATGACCTATAATGAGCCCTATTACCGTAATCTGCTGGAGAAACAGGGTTTTCAGAAAAAAATGGATTTGATTGCCTATAATTTTGTGGTGGAGGAACGCGATGAAAGAAGGCTTAAAACAGTGGACCAGATAAAGGAAAGGCTTGCAAGACGCGGCATTGTTTTCCGTCCCATCAATTTAAAAAAATTCAAGGAAGAAACAGACCAGATACGGGAGATATACAATTCGGCCTGGGACAAAAACCTGGGGTTTGTACCCATGACCGAAAAAGAATTTAAATACCTGGCCAAGGATTTGAAGATGATCCTGGACAAAGATTTTTGCATGGTAGCCGAACATGAAGGAAAAATGGTTGGCTTTAGCCTGGCGATACCCGATGTGAACCAGATATTGCGGCGGATAAAAAAAGGAAGACTTTTTCCTACCGGCATATTTAAGCTGCTTTTTCAACGGAAAAGTATAAAAAGGATACGCATCATTACCTTGGGGGTTGTTGAAGGCTACCGCAAGATGGGTATAGAAACCGTTTTTTATGCCGAGATTATTAAGCAAGTATTGAAAAAAGGAATCACCACCGCTGAAGCCTCCTGGGTGCTGGAAGACAATTACCTTATGAATAAAGCCATACAGGATATAAAT
Source organism: Bacteroidota bacterium (assembly GCA_040007355.1). Classification (GTDB taxonomy): domain Bacteria; phylum Bacteroidota; class Bacteroidia; order Chitinophagales; family Chitinophagaceae; genus JACMLD01. The sequence goes on from JBDTVE010000236.1 coordinate 14,643, forward strand.
GGTATCCCTTACAAAAAGTACAGGATTTTTGAAAAATCTATATGAAAGAAAAATTACTGATCACCGGCGCCAGTGGTTTTTTAGGATATCATCTAATAGAAGCGGCTCTTTTACAGGATTATGAAGTATATGCAGGAGTCAGGAAGTCAAGTAGTACCGGTCACCTGCTGAACGAAGACCGTGTTCACGTGCTGCAAATGGATTTGTCCGACTTGGGAAGCATCAAAAATACGCTGGAACAGCATGGCATCACCCATATCATTCATGCGGCGGCCCTAACCAAAGCAAAAACAGCCTCCGCCTATAATTTTTCAAACGCTGAACTGACCCGTAACCTGGCCATGGCTGCAGCGGAATCGTCCAGAGGGATACAAAAATTTGTCTTTGTAAGTAGCCTGGCGGCATTGGGGCCCGCCTTGAACGGAGAACCTGTAAAGGAAGATGCGGTTCCCCGGCCACTAACCTGGTATGGGAAAAGCAAATTGCTGGCCGAACAATACCTGGGCGAAATACCAAATCTTCCTTTTATCGGACTGCGGCCAACCGCTGTGTACGGACCCCGCGAAAAAGACCTGTTGCTGCTGATAAAATCGGTCAGCAGAGGTCTTGAAGTATATATTGGTAAAACAGAACAACAATTAAGTTTCGTATATGTTAAAGATCTGGCGGCGTTAGCAGTTAAATGCCTCCACAGTAAAATTATTGGCGAATTTTACAACATTGGCGACGGCAACGTGTATAACAGGTATGCTTTTGCAGACGCTGCCAAAAAAGCTACCGGCCGGAAAACAATACGATTGCAGTTGCCGCTTGCCCTTATAGAAACGATTGCCGGTGGTATGGATGCCCTATACAGCAGAAGCAGCAATACACCTGTGTTAAACAAAGAAAAACTGAAAGAACTCACCGCAAAGGACTGGTCTTGCAGCATTATAAAAAGTCAAAAGGATTTAGATTTCCAGCCCTTATATGATCTTGAAAGCGGCATGGCGGAAACCGTGCAATGGTATAAAAACAACCGGTGGATATAAATCGATTTCATCATAAAAAACAATAATATGGAAAAGAAGGTTCAACCTGCAAAAGGCAAGCTGGGGGTACTTATTCCCGGCCTGGGCGCTGTTGCCACCACTTTTATAGCTGGCGTGGAAGCGGTAAAAAAGGGATTGGCAAAACCGGTTGGTTCACTTACACAAATGGGCAGCATCAGGCTTGGTAAAAGAACGGAACACCGGTTTCCTAAAATAAAAGAGTTTGTGCCACTGGCCAGTTTAGATGATATTATTTTTGGCGGATGGGATGTATACGCGGACAATGTATTTGAAGCCGCTTCCAAGGCAAAAGTGCTGGAGCCTTTATTATTGCATGCCGTGCGTACGGAACTGGAAGCTATTAAGCCTATGAAAGCGGTCTTTGACAAAAGCTATATTCAGAACCTGAATGGAACCCATGTAAAAACAGGCTCCAGCAAATATGCGCTGGCAGAGGCGCTGGCAGCAGATATTGAAAATTTTAAGGAACTCCACGGGCTTGACAGGCTGGTAATGGTTTGGTGCGGTTCTACAGAGAAATATATACAGGCAGGCCCCGTTCACCAGTCAATAGGGTCTTTTGAAGAAGGTTTA
>JBDTVE010000237.1:0-19037 GCA_040007355.1 Bacteroidota bacterium
GTAGGCATCAATATTAGCATAGAAGGAAAGCATATTAAGCAATTCTCCTCGTTCGCGCTCTCACAACATATTTTTAACCATCATAGCTTTCGCCTGGTTTGCCCTACGGAAGCAATAGACGGTGAATCCGGCACCATATTTCATTCGTCAAAAGACATGATTGGCGGGTCTTTTAACGTGAAGATAGATGCCGTTGGCGGCACCGGAAGTCTGCAGTTTTCCGGTGTGATTACAGAGATAGAAGCGGCCCGTCACAGCGGACATGCGGGTGATATCATCATTAGCGGTTACAGTCCTACCATCTTACTGGACAACGGGCCGCATTGTAAAAGCTGGGAGAAGAAAGCCGTAAAAAATATTGCACAGGATATACTCCGGCATTTCCCCCAGAATTTATTACAACCCAAGATTGCCCCTTCCTACGGGGAAACGCTTTCTTATACCGTTCAATACAAGGAAACGGCCTGGCAGTTCCTTTGTCGGCTAAGCGCCACCTATGGCGAATGGCTGTATTATGACGGTCAGAAATTAATGCTGGGCCCGCCGCAGGGTAGCAGCATTAAATTATTATACGGCAGCACCCTGCATCATTTTAGCATGGCCCTGCAGGTTAGACCCGCCAGCTTTCAGATGATGGCTTACGATTATATGAACAACGAAGTATATGATGGGGCACCATCGGGCATAGCCGCTAAGGCGGGTCTCAGCGAGCTCGGCAAACATACGCTCCACAAATCTGAAAAATTTTACGCGGTTAAACCCAAACAATGGCATAACCAGTTCCTGACCAATAAAAAACAGCTGGATGATTTTGTAAACACACGGGCGTCCATGCAAAGCAGCAATATGGTGCGGTTTAATGGCAGCAGCGACCACCCCGCACTACAAGTAGGTGGCGGCGCCAGCATTGAAGGCCGGAATGTATATAACCATGCCGATGAATCTTTCGGCGATTATACGATCATATCCGTTGAACATCATTGTGACGGCCAGGGAAATTATTCAAACAGTTTTGTGGCTATCCCTGCCAGCGTAAAAATGCCGCCGCTGACCGCTTATGCAGAGCCCCATTGCGAAACGCAAAGCGCTCTTGTTACAGATAATTATGACCCTAAGGGTCTGGGAAGGGTAAGGGTAAGGTTTCACTGGATGAATGATACGGAAAAATCGCCCTGGCTGCGGGTCACCAGCCCTCATGGCGGCGATGGCAAGGGGATGTTTTTTATTCCGGAAGTAGGTGAAGAGGTGATTGTAGGTTTTGAAGGTGACAGCCCGGTTAAACCCTATATTATTGGAACCGTTTATCATGGAAAGGCAAAAACCGATTTCAGCAATAATGGCAACGATGTAAAAGCGCTGCAGACCAGAAGCGGCAATATGATTGTGATGAACGATGCGGAAGGCAGCGTACACGTTGCAGACGCCAAAGGCAATAACGTAAAAATGGATGGCGGCGGTAATATCAATGTTACTGCATCGGACAATATTGTATTAACCTGCGGTGATGCAAAGATTGAAATGAAGAAAGATGGCACCATCAATATAACCGGTAAAAAAATAATTATTAATGCCGATGATCAAGCAGTCCTGGAAAGCAAACAGGCCAAATTTACCGCCGATGGCGGTGGCAACGAAGCTACCATGGAAGGCATGAAGGCCGCTGTAAAGGGAACGACAGAAACAAAAATTGATGGCGCCCAAACCACGGTGAGCGCCAGCGCAAAAGTAACGGTTCAAGCGGCAATGATTATGTTGAATTAAAAAATAATTTTACACTATATGATGCAGAAAGTAAGATTAAATAATGTAAAAAAGAATAAAAAAGTGCTGCTTACAAAAGAACTGCCGATAACCAAATCGTTTGGAAACAGGAACCCTGTACCAAAAGATGCTCGTGGGGATGTTACCAGTGAGGGTTTTGTTGGCGGAATGCTGAACGTTAAATTCTATACGCACCTGCATGGAACCGAAAATACCCGGTTCAATGAATTGAGTGCGGCAGATTATTTACTCACCGATAATATATAACGGTAAAGTGTATGGGTAAACCAGCAGCAAGAATCGGCGATATGCATATGTGCCCCATGGTTACGCCGGGTGTGCCGCCCATACCGCATGTGGGGGGGCCTATCACCGGTCCCGGCTGCGCCACTGTGCTGATTGGCGGACAGCCTGCCGCGGTGATGGGCGATATGTGTGTGTGCACAGGTCCGCCCGATTCCATTATACTGGGGTCTTCCGGGGTTTTTATAGGTGGTAAACCGGCTGCCCGTATGGGCGACCAATGCGCACATGGTGGCGCCATTATGCTGGGCTGTCCTACCGTTTTAATTGGCGAGGTTAGTCCCGGTCCGGTTTCCGTGCTGGTACCCAAATTGCTAAAATCCGGTCTTAAAGCGATTGCTGCAGCTGCAAAACAACAGGCACCAGCCGTTAATACAGTTCCACAGCTTTCCCCGGTTCCTCAAACCCTGCCACAGATAACAGCGCCCATGGCAACAAAACTATCCAGGATCAATGCGTTGCTAAATGGCGCGGAAGCGGGATCCGCCGAAGTACACCGGCATGATGAAGCAGATTGCAAGGTGCAATATCATTTATTATCAAAAGCCGGCGAGCCCGTTAAAGGTCAGAAATATGAGATCCGCACCACTGATGGAAAGGTGGTCAGCGGCAAAACAAATAGCAACGGGCTAACTTCTACCCTGGAGGGGTATACCGAAAGCATGTGCACCATTTCATTTTTAGATTAACACCTTCATTTGAATGAGTCCTCTTCTTATTGTTACTATTATCGTCGTAGTTGTTCTCTTATTAATAGGATTGATATCGGCATTAACCGGAGATGACGCAGGATCCGGCAGTGGGAAACCGGGCGATGCCGCCGGCGGTGGACCGGCACATGACCATTCCGCCGGAACAGAAAATTGCCCGGCCTGCCAGGCAGCCGCCAAGGCTGTTAAAAAGACTGTGCCGCAAAAATGCCTGGTATTGTTCCGGCCAACGGCAGCCTGGAAGGGCGAGTATGGGATAGACTGGATGCGGGAAGGCGACAGCGGTTTGGTAGGGGATGTTGATTATATAAATATCATTGGCGCGTACGGATCTGTATATGCAACGGAAGCCGCGGCAGTTTTTACGGTCAATAAGGCAAAATATGCCAGTCTTAAAACAGGTTTTTTTAACCCGTATACGATATCCTGGAAAAAAGATGCAAAAGGCATTCCGGTTGATTATATGATTGCCTGGCTTAGCTTGTTTCCAAAAGATCAGTGCACGGGCAACAATAAAAAATTTGAAGCCAAAATTAGCCTCGATGTGGAGATAGTTGCCAATGAACCAGAAGTGTTGCGGTTGGTGTATAACAAAGACTATTTTGAACTGGACAAACAGGAGCTGACGCCTAAAACCGTGGGCAAATACAAAACGGATCTAACCATTAAGTGCATCAAGGAATTCAGCGATGACCAGGAAATCAAGATAGTGCCTTATAAGACAGATGATATTGACGACACCTGTGGTAAAATAAAAATCGTAAAAAATGATAAGGCAAACCGGTATAAAGCCAATATTGTATTTGTAAAAGTGGCTACCATGATAAACGGGGTAGCCAAGATGGGCAGTACAGGCAGCGAAAAGGATTTCCTGGAAAAATATTTATTCCAGTCGCTGACCTCGCTTAATTTTAAAGAGGAGACCCTGGATTTGAAGACCGACGCAACGTTTAATTCAACCTGTGTACTGGCGGAAGACCCCAGTGTGAACGCGGTACTCAATTTCCTGCCCGGGGGAAAGCAGGTGCATGGGTATCTAGAAACAAAATTTGCGGCGGCGGTTCCGGGCTATGACGCCTGGTTCAAGGTTTTCTTTTTTGATGAAGACGGCGGGTATATGAACGGTGGGAACTATCAGGGACTGAATGGATGCGCAAAGGCTATCCCTTCCAAATCAGTGGTGCTGTACAACGGACACAATACTTCCACCACTACCCACGAACTGCTGCATGCGGTGGGGTTGTATCATACTTTTGATAACAGCGGCCAGTTCACCTATAAAATTGGTGAAACGGAAAACATCATGGACTATTCGCACCAATCTACCTATGGAAGTAAAAATCGCATAGCAACCTGGAAATGGCAGTGGGATGCCCTGCATTCAAAATTTGAAAAAGAATAAATGTCTAGCTATGAAAAATACCTGCTGGTTATTAATAGCCCTTTTCTTTTATTCATGCCAAGCGCAAAAAAAGCAAAATGCATCTGCTATGGAAAATTTTAACACGGTTGAATTTGAAAGAAATAAAATAGCCGGAGAAGTCACCAAAAAACTGGATGATGGAACCGTGGTGACACAGTTTGGCGGCCCAACAGGTTACTACCAGAAAGAGATACCGCCCAAAGGCTGGTTTTATGTGTACAAGGAATTTTATGGAAACGGGTTGCTAAAAACAAGCGGGTCGCTGTTTAAGAAAGGCGATTACAAGACGGGTAGCTGGCAGGAATTTGACAGTTCGGGAAACAAAACCAGGGAAACCAATTATGACGCGGGATATACCTTGCAGCTTGAAGATATTTTAAAGATCCTGCACGACCGGGGCATCAAATTCAGCCTGGAAGACCGGTACAATTCCATCCGGCGCACGGTGGTTAACGCCAGACCGGAATGGTTTGTAAAATGGAAGGAACAAGAAAAAAGAATGGAAAGAATGGAAATTGACGATGCCGGCGGCAGGATCATAAAACAGGATTTTTACGCAGTGGAAGAGGATCATTAAATTGTAAGCAATAGATGCAGGGTGCAAATTTGATATTGATTGATGCGGCGGTTACCGGCCATACCATTGGGGAAGGCAAGGCGCTGAACGAGCAGTTTGTAAGCCTGTACCGCGGCCTGGATGACGAAGACATTGAACAGGTGGGGCCATATTTGTTTTCTTTCTCAGCGGGCAGCGCGTTCGCACACTGGGTTATTGACAGGGTATGGGGCGGGCGCACCGGGGTGCTTATAAAGTCTAGTGCGGGGCTGGAGGAATGCCTGTTGCATTTTCAGCAACACCTTTTTAAAAAAGATGGACGTGGTAAAGACCAGTATTTTCGGTTTTATGATCCGCGGGTATTAAAGACTTACCTGCCCGCTTGTGATAAAAACGAACTGGCAGGTTTTTTTGGACCCGTTGAAAAGTTTATCATGGAGGGCGAAAGCAGCGAAGAAGCAGTGGAATACGGACTGCTGTCGGGCATATTGCAGCGGCATATACTGTAGGCATGGCCGTTGACGGCTAGCCAGGCGACAACTGATTTCTAATCTTCATAATTATTTACATGAAAAAGATAGAAGATATTACCGTGGATATTGACCGGGTTCAAAAACTTTCCGGGCAAATGTTTTCAAAGGAACAGTGGTCCGTGACGGAAAACGTACAATCCATTAAAAGAATTGGCAATCATTACCAGGGTGCAATGCAGGCCACAAAAAACAATTGGGTGGCTTCGTCCATGTCTACGGCTATACAGCTTGTTTGCGACAATGCCCATGATTCAGGTACTGTGCTGATTGCCTTTCATTTTCTTTCGGGAAAACTCGATGCACAAAAAATGCTGTTTCACTATTTGTTTGGCAAAGGGGAAGAAGTGGAAGTAAACACCGCTCGGGTTTTGGATACGGATTCAAAATTAAAAATATTTATATACGAAGGAATTTGGGCTGCGCTGGCAAAAGGAAGGCCTAGTGGTAGTGTGCACGTGCAGCAGTTTAATTATGGCAACCACAACTGGCATTATGCTTTTGGCGCCGTAAATATTCCCTGGATAAAATTGGGCCAGCGAATTGAATTGTGGATAAAGGATGATTATAAATGGCACCCGGATGAAAAAAGGCTTGACCAGTGTCTACACCGGGCAATGACAATAGCCATACCGTATGGTGCCAGGCATTTTGACTATCATGGGTCAAAAATGACCATTTCACCTGAAGCTTTGTATGCCTCTTTGAACAAAGCGCTCCCTTGGAAATATCGGTAAAAACAGGCCCACGGACGGTATTGGTTCGCTCAAAATGACTGGATTGTACGGGTAGGTTGCCATTAAACAAATAAAGTTTACACCCGGGTTTTGTAATAAAAATAATATCACCTGCATGCATTTTTCCCCGCCCAACGGTTTTTACAATACGCAGAACCGTAAATACGTCCGGTTTAAAGCTTCCCATACTGCTGGCAATCTTTCTAAGCAACTCAATAATAAAAATACTCATGGCTCCGGGCTTGGCATTAAACCGGGCGATACTGGTCTTATATACAGGGTAAACGGAGCGACCATTTTTATTGGGTTTGATGAAAATCTAAAGACAGCCCCCGACCGCCATACCAGCCCATCCGGGTTTGCGGCTACCATATCTTTTAGCATTCATGATATAGATAAAATGGAAACAGCGTCTTAGCGTTGTTGTTGCCGGCAAACAATTTTTGCGGTAAACCTGCTCTTATCTTTGTATATTAGTATAGGCTGAAAAATAAAAATGCTATGAACCGAAAATCATTTATAAAAAATACGGGATTAATAACTGCCGGTCTTAGCCTGGCAGAAATAAGCAGCTTTGCCACAACACGGTCAGCATTGCTGAAAAATAATTTACCCCGTTGGAAAGGGTTTAACCTGCTCGATTTTTTTTCTCCCAACCCGCTACAGGGACCGGTAACGCTGGACGACCATTTTAAATGGATGCGCGACTGGGGTTTTGATTTTGTACGCATACCCATTGCCTATCCCCGTTACCTCAATATTGACCGTACAAAAGATATTACACCGGAAGATGTTTATAAGATTGACCCGCAGATGACCGATAAGATAGAGGCCTTGGTGGCTATGGCACACCGTCATAATATGCATGTAAGCCTTAACCTGCACCGCGCCCCGGGCTATTGCATCAACGCCGGATTTCATGAGCCGTATAATTTATGGAGGGATGAGGAAGCGCAAAAAGCCTTTTATTTCCACTGGAACTTCTGGGCCAAAAAATACAAAAATGTGGCTGCTGACAAAATCAGTTTCGACCTGGTAAACGAGCCTTCCATGCGCGAAGACATGAACGACCAGCATTCAAAATCAGGTTCGGTGCCGGGGGCCATTTACCGGAAGATAGCAAAAGGCGCCGCAGAAGCCATCCGAAAAGAAAATCCCACCCACCTGGTAATTGCCGATGGCAACGATGTGGGTACCCGCCCCATCCCGGAAATAGCGGATCTTAATATTGGGCAGAGCTGCAGGGGATATTATCCAGGCGCTATCTCGCATTACAAAGCGCCCTGGGCCAATAAAGATGTAGACAATATGCCCCTGCCCAAATGGCCGGGTCAGGTAGGCAATCAATACCTGAGCCGGGCAATGCTTGAAACCTTTTACAAACCCTGGAGGGATATCCTTCAAAAGGGGGTAGGTGTACACTGCGGCGAATGCGGTTGCTGGAACAAAACCCCTCATGATGTGTTCCTGGCCTGGTTTACCGATGTCCTGGATATTCTTAGCACGGCCGGTATAGGCTTTGCCATTTGGAATTTTATTGGCGATTTTGGAGTGCTGGACTCAAAAAGAACCGATATTGCCTATGAAGACTGGCATGGACACCAGTTGGACAAAAAATTCCTTGACCTGATGCGCAGACAATAGCGGATCGGCGATATCAACCCAAACCCCTCGCGGGCGGCGCTGCCATGACTCCAACAGCACAAGTGTGCAACGCAACGCTGCCCGGTTCCCCTTCCCCCGGGCCGGGCAAAAAAAAATCAGTTTATTACCCTTTTAATATTGGCGGAAAAGTATTATCTTAAAATCCGCTACCGGCAAAAGTTTTACTCTTTTTGGCAACTGCGCTGCGAAACCCAACGTATATCTACAAGAGGTAGCTCCAACTTATGAAAAGCGCTATAAAAGGTCGTATACCCGTTTTCTAAACAGGGAGTAACAAAGGACAGGCTTTTGTTCATCCGTATTTATTTTATCTTATCTCCAGCCAATGCGATTGCAAAAACAGATTGTGTTTTGTAAAACTGCGGGTCGGCCTTACGGTTTTGTCATAGCGGCATTATTTACCGGATTGCTGATGTGTACCGGGTTTAGCGCGCGTTCGCAGGAATGTCCGCCCAATATTGATTTTGAAACAGGCGGTTTTGATGGCTGGGTTTGCTATACGGGCTTAGTTGCTTCCGTCAACGACCAGAATATTATCTCCAACTATCCTTCGGGCCCGGTGTACAACCGGCATACCATGTATACTGCCAATTCTGGCGACGGCGTGGATCCTTATGGCGGGTTCCCGGTAAACTGTCCCAACGGAAGCAATCATTCCATCCGGCTGGGTAACGACCTGGGAGGTGGCCAGGCAGAGGGCATTTCGTACCAGTTTACGGTGCCGGCCAACCGCGATGTATACAGCCTGATTTATCACTACGCCGTAGTATTCCAGGACCCTAACCACCAGGAAAGCCAGCAACCGAGGATGGAAGTAGAGATTACCAATGTGACCGACAACAAAAAGATTGATTGTTCTTCTTTTACTTTTCATCCTTATGGTTCGGTGCTGCCGGGTTTCCAGTTATCGCCCAATCCGGGTACCAGCACGCCGGTATGGTACAAAGACTGGTCGGCCGTAACCATTAACCTGAACAATATGGCCGGTAAGACCATCCAGCTTTTTTTTAAGACAGCCGATTGCACGTTCATGAAACATTTCGGCTATGCTTATATTGATGTGAACTCTGAATGCAGCGGCGAGTTTACCGGTGCCGCTTATTGTCCAGATGACACCGCCGTTCACGTGATTGCACCCTACGGTTATGAAAATTATACCTGGTTTAACAGTACAGTTACCGATATTATCGGAGTTGGACAGATACTTACTGTATCGCCTCCGCCACCAGTGGGTACCAGGATTGCCGTTAAGCTAACCCCCTATAATGGATATGGCTGCGAAGATACCCTCTATGCCAAACTGGTGGATACCCTCACCGTGAATGCACACGCGGGCCCCGATATGTTTTCCTGCAACCGGGCGCCCGTACAAATTGGTATACAGCCCAAGCCCGGCCTGGTATACCGATGGCGCCCGGCAAGGGGATTATCGGACCCCTCCATCTCTAATCCGCTGGCCCGACCGGATACCACAACGGTCTATATACTTACAGCCGCCAGTAGTGGAGGAGGCTGCGCCACCATGGATACGGTACTGGTAAAAGCCGATGTGGTAGAAGACGCGTTGCGGTTAATTGGAAGCGCGGCCTATTGTGTTACCAGTGGAGACAGCGCCATCCTGGTGGTTGAGCCAACCGATAATATTCAATGGTTCAAAAATAATTTTCCCATTATTAATGCAAGCGAAGCCGTTTACCAGGTTAGCCAGACCGGAACTTATTATGCCGTGCTTAACAACAACGATGGCTGCGGCGTTACCACACTGAAGAAAAGTATTGTGATTGATGAACCCCGGCCGGGGATTAGCTACCCGGTAAAATTTGCCATTACCGACGTATCGCTTCGCCTGCAAGCGCGGCAATTTGGGGTTACTGCTCTATGGACACCCGGCATCAGTCTGAATGACCCCGGCAGTTTTTCACCGCTGTTCACGGGTGCGGCAGACAAGTTGTATACGGTTGACATCAAAACATCCAGCGGTTGTCTTACCACCGATACCCAGTTTGTAAAGATTGTGAGTCATATTGATATTTATGTGCCCACGGGGTTCACACCCAATAAAGACGGTAACAATGATTTGCTGCGGCCCTTGTTAAGAGGCATAAAACAGCTCCATTATTTCAAGGTATTTAACCGCTGGGGCCAGCTCCTGTTTGAGACGCAAAAGGAATATGAAGGCTGGAATGGGTTTATTAAAGGCGCCGCCCAGCAAACCCAAACCGTAGTATGGGTGGTGGAAGGTGTGGGAGAAGACAATAAGCTGTATAAGAAAACGGGTACCACGGTGCTGCTGCGCTGAGCAGCAACCATGCTCCGAGAATAATGATTGCGGAAGGCATTTGCGTTGTAACTTTAGAGAATCGTTTACAGTTAAACCCTTTAATCAATACGATGCCCGCAATAACGGTTGTTTTTGTACATGGCTGGAGCGTAACCAATCTTGACACCTATGGAAATCTTCCAGGCCGCTTACGCGATGAAGGCCGCAAAGCAGGGATCAATATCGATGTTCGCGAGATCTTCCTGGGTAGGTATATCAGTTTTCACGACGAGGTAAGGCTGCCCGATATTTCGCGGGCTTTTAAAACGGCCCTGGCCGATCAATTGACAAACATCAGCAGTTTTGTATGCATTACCCATTCTACCGGTGGTCCCGTAATAAGGGATTGGTGGAACCGCTATTGCAAAGGCAAAAAAACAAAATGCAGCATGAGCCACGTGGTCATGCTGGCACCCGCCAATTTTGGATCGGCCCTGGCGCTGTTGGGAAAGGAAACATTGAGCCGGTTAAAATCCTGGTGGAATAATATTGAACCGGGTCAGGGTGTGCTGGACTGGCTGGCATTGGGCAGTGTGGAAGCCTGGGATTTGAACCTTGACTGGATACTGAGCGATGGTAGCCAGATTGGCCCGGCCGGTTTTTTTCCTTTTGTTTTAACGGGTCAGTCCATTGACCGGAAATTCTATGATACCCTCAATTCTTATACCGGTGAAATTGGTTCCGATGGGGTGGTAAGGGTAGCGGCAGCCAACCTGGAATCAACCTATATCAGGCTTGAACAACCGCTTCCGCAGAAAGATGCCAGAGGGAAATTGATTACAGATGATTTAAGGCTTGCCAAATCGGTTGCGGCACCACCCACGGCACTCAGGGTCATTTCAAAAAGATCACATTCCGGCAAAGCTATGGGCATCATGTTTAGCGTGGGTGCCAATGATGAAAAAAGTATGGAAACCATCAATGCCATATTTGATTGCATCCTGGTAAAAACAAAAGACGATTATGAAGTGGTAATGGCCAAATTTAAATCAGAAACGGAAACCGTGCAGGAGCAGGAAAAAGTGGAAATCGAAGAAAGGCTGTTACTGTCAGACCGGTATTTTATCCATGACCGGTATACGATGATCATTTTCCGGGTCAGGGATTCCGAAGGATACCCCGTCAACGATTTCGACCTGTTGCTAACGGCCGGGGAAGCCAATGATCCCAACCACCTGCCCGAAGGATTTTTTGCAGACCGCCAGCAAAATAAATCAAGCAGGAATATCATTACCTATTTCTTAAACTATGATATCCTGGAAGGCACCCTTGCTATAGTCGCCGGGAACGGTAAGGTCATCAGGGAGCAAACACCCGGGATCAATATGCTGGGAATAAAAATTGTGCCCCGTCCCGTCGAAGGGTTTATAAAATATATTGAATGCAGTTATGTGGCTTCAAAAAGCTTGTTCAACAAGGCGCTTAATCCCAACAGCACTACCATGATTGATATTGTATTGCAGCGTGTAGTGGACAAAGAAGTATTCAGGATGGAGCCGCTCACCAATGCCCGGAATTTCAGCGCCATCCGGCCCTCCAATGAACTGGCCGAATAGGAGGGGATGTCTTTATGAAATCGATAAAACTGGTATTAAAAATCCCGGTCGGGGTTAAAATTTTGCAATTCGGCTGCAACAGCGCTCAGGAACGTGGCACCCAGCGCGCCGTCAATAATACGGTGGTCATAACTCAAAGACAGGTACATCATATGCCGGATGCCGATGGTATCGCCCTGGCTGGTCTCTATTACCATGGGACGTTTTTTTATGGCCCCCACCGCCAGTATGGCTACCTGGGGCTGGTTAATAATGGGCGTGCCCATAAGGCTGCCAAATGTGCCCACATTAGTAAAAGTAAAAGTTCCGTCTTGGATGTCTTCAGGTTTTAGTTTGTTGTTTCGTGCATTTTCGGCGAGGGTATTTACCTGTTTGGTCAGTCCTACCAGGTTCAGGTTATCGGCATTTTTGATAACCGGAACAATCAGGTTGCCGCTGGGAAGCGCTGTGGCCATGCCAATATGAATATCTTTTTTGATAATGATTCGGTCGCCCTCCAGCGAACTGTTGATCAGAGGATATTTTTTCAGGCAGCGAACGATGGCTTCAATAAACAAAGGCGTGTAAGTAATTTTGGCACCTTCTCTTTTTTCAAAGGCTAGTTTTATTTTTTCGCGCCACATCACCAGGTTGGTTACATCGGATTCTGTAAAACTGGTTACATGGGCGCTGGTTTGTTTACTGCGCACCATATGGTCTGCAATCAGCCGGCGCATACGGTCCATCTCAATTATTTCCACGTTGCCGGAAGGGATGGTTGATACCTGTGCATCTTGGCGGGCGCCTGGCTGTGCTGTTTCAATAATGGCGGGCTGGTAGTTTACGCGACCCTGTTTTTTATCATGGATGTATTGCAGGATATCTTTTTTGGTGACCCTGCCTTCAATTCCGGTGCCGGGCATGGTCTCCAGTTCGGTCATGCTTACGCCCTCGTTGCCCGCAATATTCAATACCAGGGGCGAATAAAACCTGTTGCTGGCTACCGGTGCATGGTGATGGCCGTTGGAAACTTGGGCGGGCATGCCGGTTATCTCCTCAATGGCCGTATATGATTTTTCCGCTGCTGCCGGGGCATCGGGCGCTGTTGTTTGAATGTCAGTTTCCACGCTGGTGCGAAGCCGGGCGATGACCGCACCCACAAGCACTACATCGTTCACCTTGTACAGGACTTCTTCCAGTATGCCATCCACGGTGCTGGGCACTTCACTGTCTACCTTATCGGTCGCAATCTCCAGCACGGTCTCGTCTGCCTGTACACTGTCGCCGGGTTGTTTCAGCCATTTTAAAATAGTGGCTTCCACGATGCTTTCACCCAGTTTAGGCATTACCAAATCAACAATCGCCATAGGTGTTACAATTTTAAAAGTTTGATGGTGGCTGCTTACGCGCCAAAGATAATGATTTGAGAACAATCGTTAGTAACAAGCTGGGTTTGCGTGCGGGGTGCGGGGTCTTTCTACCAGTACACTATTGCGCAGGATTGGATCGGTGACGGGGTATCACCACCGTTTTATAAGCCAGTGCAGTTTTTTGGGCAATAAAAACTAATTTTCAATAATAAATTTCCGCAGCAGGTTCAGCGCGTTCATGGCGGTAAGTTCTATATTCCGGAGCCTGTCGAACCGGAAATTAAATAGTTGGGTGATTGTTTTTTCCCGGTTGCCTACGGCCACCCAAACCATTCCCACGGGTTTTTCGGGGGTAGCGCCATCGGGTCCCATAATACCCGATACCGCGATGGCATAGTCGGCTTTTATTTGAGCCAGTACACCTTTTACCATGCTTTTTACCACTTCTTCGCTGACTGCTCCCACCGTGGTAAAATATTCCGGTGGCACGTCAAGCAAGGTTTGTTTTACTTGGTTGGAATAGCTAATAATACTGCCTTTAAAATACTGGCTGGAGCCGGCGTTGGCCGTTATGCGGTGGGCAATATAACCACCCGTACAACTTTCTGCGGTGGTCATGGTTTTGTTCCGCGCCAGCAGCAGCTTACCCACCACCATTTCCATGGACGCATCTTCGCCAGCTATCATTACATCGGCCAATTGCATTTTCAGGGCATCAAATAGTTCTTCTATCTGTGGGCTAATCTGGGCCGCCGTATCTGCAGTACCGGTAAGGCGTAGCCGCAACATTCCGTAATTGGGAAGATAAGCCAGTTTTATATGGGCGGGGAGCGCCTGCTCAAAATCTTTGATGCGTTCGGCGAGAAAGGATTCCCCGATACCAAACACCACCAGGGTGCGGAAAACAATAGCCGACATGGTAAAATGGGTTGGCAGCCTGGGCAATACCTGGCTGGTTAGGAGACCCTTCATTTCATATGGTACACCGGGCATACTCACAAATACCTTACCCTGTTTTTCGAACCACATGCCCGGCGCGGTGCCTCTTTCATTGTGCAATACCGTGCAGGTATTGGGTACCTCGGCCTGTTTCAGGTTGCGTTCCAGCATGGGGCCGGTTCTTTTAAAAACGTTTTCAAAAAGATGTTTTACATGAGCCAGCACTTTTTCATCGGTGACCAGTTTGCCGCCAAAATATTCGCAGAGCAGGGGCTTGGTTATATCATCGGCAGTGGGGCCCAACCCCCCGGTAATTAAAATAATGTCTGCGTGTTTGCTTTCTTCATCCAGGGCCTGCCAGATTTCATTCCAGCTATCGCCCACGGCCACACGCCGTTTTACCCAGATACCCGTTTTGTTTAATTCCTGTGCCATCCAGGCGCTGTTGGTGTCTATTACCTGTCCTATCAGTAATTCATCGCCAATGGTTATAATGGATGCAAAAGTCTGTTGTTGCATGGAATAATTATTTGGCTGCAAATATCCGGAAATAATTATGATCCTATTTCCTGATGGGTATCTTCCACGGACTGGGTAAAATCAATGACCGGTGTAAACAGGGAACCGGTATTAATGTCTTCAAAGATCCAGGAAGCATCCGCTTGTTTGCGGCCCAGCTGTATATGTTTTTTAAGGAATCAACCGTTATACAAGCCTGCAAAGAAGGTATCTGCCGGTAAAAAAAGAATTTTCTGTCTTTGTAGCTACTCCGGGTGGAGGTTGATAAGATTTCAAAACTAACGCTGGGGTTGAGCAAAGTATCAAGTTGATCATTTTCCAGTTGTGATTCGCCATATGCAATCAGTGCATCGGGATACAGGTACACCTCCAGGGTGGGAGTACTCACACGCCTATCTGAAAGCAATAAACGAAAATTCCTGCCAATCAGGAACGCACCAATATGACCGCTCAGGTTTGAGACAATAATGTTATGTTTTAAACCGGCACCGGCCATCGCCAGTATTTAGCCAATACAATACGCATGTTTTTGCCCGGACCAGCGTTCCGTGGCCAGGTATTCGGCAGAGCTGGTATAATTATATTTACAAGCGGACTCTTTTGCTTTATCAGTCATCTGTAAATTTAAATATTTTAGATTTGCGGCTAAACGTATTTACCCATGAAAAAATGGTGCTTTCTCGCCCTTTTGTTTAGCGTTTCTGTTGTTGGCGCCCAGACAATAAAACAACAGATGACAAAGGCCGTTGCGCAATTGGAAGCTGAACCCGAATTCCGCCACGCCATCATAGGATTTTGTATAACCGATAGCGTCACCGGTCGGATTATTTATGAACACAACGCGGAAACCGGACTGGCGCCGGCCAGCACGCAAAAATTGTTTACCAGTTGCGCGGCATTTGATTTGTTGGGGAAGGATTACCGGTATACTACCTCCATCGGATATAGTTTGCAACCCCTTTCTGCAAACAGTTATTTCGTTGTACAACCATCCGGCGACCCCAGCTTTGGTTCGTCCAGGTTTGCCTCCACAAAACCAGCTGCGATACTGGAAAACATTGTGGCTGGCCTGGTTCGGAACAAGATACAATCGGCAACAACAAAGTGCCGTCTGGCTTCCATTCCCTTTGAGCAAAACCCGCTGCCAGGTGGTTGGATATGGGAAGACATTGGCAATTATTATGGCGCCGGTGCCCAGGCTTTTAACTGGCTGGAGAATCAATATGATCTTGTTCTGCAGTCGGGCAAAAAGCCGGGCGACAAGGTTTCAATAGTTACGACCCGTCCCCGCCTGGTACAAAATTTTGATGACCGGATCAGTAGCGCGGAAAAGGGAACCGGCGATAATACCGTTGTTTATCTGCCCTACGGGGATGCCTTGCCCCTGGTAAACGGAACCATACCGGTGAACGAAGATGCGTTTACCGTGAGTGCCGCCATGGCCGATCCCTTAGCCGTTTTTACCGGGCAACTGATTGAAAAAATAAAGACCAGCGGGATAGCGCTGGATGATACTGGAAGTCGGCACCCGCTGACCGCCGCTGGAAACGATTCTATATCAAATTACACCGAATTATACCGGCATGTTTCGCCGCCACTCGACAGCCTCAACTACTGGTTCCTGAAAAAAAGCATCAACCTGTATGGTGAAGCGCTGTTGAAGAAAATGGCATTTGAAAAAACAGGTTTTGGGTCAACCGAAAAAGGAGTGGAGCTGCTGAAATCCTTCTGGAGCCAGCATGGAATTGAGCCATCAGCCCTGCATATCTGTGACGGCAGCGGTCTTTCGCCTCAAAACCGTGTTACGGCCCGGGCCCTGGTAGACGCCCTGCAGTATGCAAGAACAAGGCCCTGGTTCAATTCTTTTTATTATGATTTGCCCGTCTATAATTCCATGAAAATGAAAAGTGGCTCCATCGGGGGTGCGAGAGCCTTTGCGGGTTATCATACGGCCAAAAACGGGAAAGCTTATTGTTTTTCCATCCTCATCAATAATTACAATGGAAGTTCCGCTGCCACGGTAAAGAAAATGTTCCGGCTGCTGGACAATTTAAAATAAGTTTCATCACCGGCGAATTGCTAAGCAACACAAACGATTTAAAAAAATGCCCTGGCGGGATGCATCGCCTTGCCGGGCAGCCGCGGATAAATATCCATGGCAAAAATTGAAAAGAACTGGCCTGGGAAGACGGCGGGGTAGGGCGGCCTGGCCGGATAGGTTTTTGTTTGTATATGCTTTTACCTTAATTTCGATTTTTAATGCAACTAAGTACAAAACACCTGCTTGGCATTAGAGAGCTTACTCCACTGGATATCCAACTCATTTTAGACACAGCCAGCCAGTTTAAAGAAGTTTTACAAAGACCCGTAAAAAAAGTGCCCACCCTGCGTGACGTGACCATCGTAAACCTTTTTTACGAGAATTCCACCCGTACCCGTATGTCTTTTGAGCTGGCGGAACGAAGGCTGAGTGCAGATGTGCTTAATTTTGCAGCCAGCGGCTCTTCCGCCGCAAAAGGTGAAACCCTGCTGGATACAGTCAATAATATCTTGTCTATGAAAGTAGATGTGGTAGTATTGCGGCACAGCGCCAGCGGGGCGCCTCATTTTTTGGCCAAACACATTCCGGCCGCCATAGTAAACGCGGGCGACGGCATCAATGAACATCCTACCCAGGCATTGCTGGATGCCTTTTCCATCTGTGAAAAGATGGGTAGCCTGGAAGGAAAGAAAATTGCTATATTAGGCGATATCATGCACTCCAGGGTGGCCCTCAGTAATATTTATCTTTTAAAAAAAATGGGGGCGGAGGTAATGGTGGCGGGTCCGCCTACCCTGATACCCAAATACATGGAACAGGCATTTGATGTGCGGGTGGAATATAACCTGGAAAAAGCGCTTCAATGGTGCGATGTGGCCAATGTGCTGCGCATCCAGCTGGAGCGGCAGAACCAAGTGCTGTTCTCATCGCTGCGCGAATACAACCTGGCTTATGGGGTAAAAAAGGAGATGCTGGACCGGCTTGGCAAGGAAATCGTCATTATGCACCCGGGGCCTATCAACCGCGGCGTTGAAATTGACAGCGATGTAGCGGATAGCCGCCAATCGATTATTTTACAACAGGTGGAAAACGGCGTGGCGGTTAGAATGGCTGTGCTATATTTACTAGCCGGGGGCAATAGGAGTAATTAGGAATTGCAGGACAGGTATGGTTTGATAGTTGTTTGCACCGGCATATAGCGCCCGATGGCCTGGTTAAACGGCCGACGATATTGTGAAGATGAGAAAATATTCAACCAGGCCCGACAGCCTGACACCAAGTGATCCATTTCATAAAGCAAAACGTTATGGAGAGAATATGTTTATTCCCGGGAACCTTTGATCCACTCACGCTGGGTCATGTAGACATCATCAACCGAGCCCTTCCCCTGTTTGATAAGGTTGTGGTGGCCGTGGGTACCAATGCGGCCAAGGCGCCGATGTTTTCTCCGGAACAAAGACTGCTTTGGATCCAGGAAATTTATGAGCACGAGCCCAGGGTGGAGGGGGCGGTGTACAAAGGGCTTACCATTGATTTTTGCAAACAGATTGGCGCACGTTTCATATTAAGAGGCATCCGGTATGTGAGCGATTTTGAATACGAGAAAACGATTGCCGATGCCAACCGCGCCATGGATAAGGATATTGAAACCATCTTTCTTACCGGCGAGCCAAAGTATACCTCTGTTGCGTCCACCATTGTAAGGGATATCCTGCGGAATTACGGCGATGCGTCACCTTTTATTCCCGATGTGGTAATTGCATCCTTAAAACAACATAGCTGATAATATGAGTATCTGGTTTAAAAAAGAACTATCCGTAGCGGACCTGGTATTGCTGGGAAAAGATACCATGGCTGAATATATAGGTATTGAATGGAAGGAACTGGGAGAGGATTTTCTCTCGGCGCGCATGCCGGTAGACCACCGGACCCGCCAACCTTATGGCCTGTTGCACGGTGGCGCTTCAGTGACGCTGGCTGAAACCCTGGGCAGCGTGGCGGCAGCCATGGTAGTAGACAGAAACAAGTTTTATTGCGTGGGACTGGAGATAAACGCCAACCATGTCCGCAGCGCCCGGGAAGGGTATGTTACGGGCACAGCAAAACCTATTCATATTGGCGCCAGCACGCATGTTTGGGAAATAAAAATTGTAGACGACCGCGAGAAACTGGTCTGCGTAAGCCGCATCACCGTGGCCGTGCTAAAGAATAACTATGTAAGCAGCAGTATTTAAAAAGGCGGTGCAGTAATCGCTTCGCAGCGCACAGTGACGGGCGTTATAAAGTTGTTTTTCCCGCGGCCACCAGTACATCCTGTACAGAAGGAAAGGTATTGTTCAACAACTCATTTATTGCGGATGGCTGAACCCACCGGGCTTCAGAAATTTCTTCCGCGGTCTGCGGAACAAGTTTCTGTTTATCGCTGGTGGTCATATTGTACCAATGACTTTCCTTTAAAATAAAATGGCCGTTTTCGTGATAGGTATGATAGGTAGCCATCAGGAATTCCTGCAGCTGTATGTTTTGCAGACCGGTTTCCTCGCTTACTTCACGCAGGGCGCACTGGTCCAGGGTTTCCCCTTTGTCCAGCTTGCCCTTGGGTAAATCCCATTTGCCCCTTCGGAAGAT
>JBDTVE010000238.1:0-25548 GCA_040007355.1 Bacteroidota bacterium
GCGGAGGGCGATTAATGGCCTGGGTAGAGCCGCATAAAGGGCCCATGCCGGATGGACAAGTAATAATACACCTGTTGCGGCGAAAGCCGACTGGCGAAAATTTTTATTGCGCAACAGCATAGTCTAGAAAAGAATAAATTTGCTTTTGCGGGAATAATAAACAAATTTTCCCCAACAATCATGGTGCAGGCAACGTATAAGTGATATGCAGTTCACCCGGGCCGGGTACAACCGCCAAACCAACACTTTTGCTGCTCAAAACCAGGTTGTGGGTGAAAGAACACCGCCATTGAAAACCGTATATTTTTTATAAGCACGCATCTATGAAATTTTTAAAGCCGGTATTTTTTATTGTTTTGGGGGGAATCTTTGGAGGTACCACTTATGGCCAGAAAAATGTTAAAACAATACCGGAAAAATGCGGCACCATGCAAAACCTGGAAATACAATGGCAGGCGAATCCGCAGTTAAAAAAGCAATTTGATGAAGAAACAGTCCGTTTTAACAAGGCCTTGCGCGCTGGCAGCTATCGTCTTCCGGCTGCACGGCAGCAGGCGAATGGAAACCGGGCATATATTACCGTGCCCGTGGTTTTCCATATTGTTGTTAATAACCAATCACTGATTTCTGACGGACAGATACAAGCGCAATTGGATACACTAAACAAAGACTTTGCGGGTCTGAACGGCGACACTGCAGAGATTCCTTCCTGGTTTAAACCATATTTTGGCCAGTCGGGTATACAGTTCTGTCTGGCGCAACAAACGCCGTCCGGCGATCCATCAAACGGCATTGAACGCACCACCACTACCCTTACATCGTTCCTTGATACAGACAATGGCGTTAAACACGCAGCCAGCGGCGGCGCGGATATATGGGATCCTTCCAGTTACCTGAACATATGGGTATGCCCGCTTTCCAATGCAATACTAGGTTATGCCAGCTATCCCGGAACGGGTAACGACAATGAGCAGGGCGTGGTGATTGAATACAATTCATTACCGGGTGGTGCGCTTTCCACTTATAACCAGGGAAAAACCCTTACGCACGAAACCGGCCATTATTTTAATCTTTATCATATCTGGGGCGATGATAACGGCGCCTGCACCGGCACAGATTATATAGATGATACGCCCAACCAGGCCAATTCCAGCAGCACTTGTTCTTCGGGTATTGTAACGGATAATTGTACTGTTTCGGGCAACGGTATTATGTACCAAAATTATATGGACTATACCTACGATAATTGCCTGGTGATGTTTACCGTGCAGCAGGTTGCCCGTATGGAAAGCGCACTGGTTGCTTACCGGTCTTCCCTGTTAACCTCATCGGGATGTCAGCCCGCTGTGTCTTATAACCTGGATGCGCAGTTGAAATCCGTGAGCCAGCCCACCCAGCGCGTGTGTATCAATCCGTTTGCACCCGTTATCAATATCCGGAACCGTGGCAACCAAACACTTGTCTCCCTAAATATTACAACCGTGTTGGATAACACCACTACCACAACGGCTGTATGGACGGGTTCGCTGCCGCAGTTATCTTCAGCAGACATTACCTTGGCGGCCATCACGGTAGCTGCCGGCAATCATACCCTGAAAGTCTATCTTTCCAACCCCAATAACAGCAGTGATCAAAATACGGTCAATGATTCACTGACCATCCAGTTCCAGTATAATGAGCCGGTAAAATCCATATCAGAAAGTTTTGAGGGTGGGGTGTTTCCGCCAGCCGGCTGGGACATAGTAAATCCGGACAACGGTCTTACCTGGCAGAAAGTTACGGGTATTGCGCACACGGGCAATGCAAGCGTACTTATTAATAACCTTAATTACAGCGCTGTTGGACAGCAGGATTATCTCCGTTTACCAGACGCTGATATTGCCGGCGTGGATTCCGCATTTTTATCTTTCCAGGTAGCCGCGGCCACTTACACTTCCACCAATACATCCAATAATACCTGGGACACCCTGGAAGTATTACTGAGTACAGACTGTGGAAAAACCTATACCAGCCTGTACAAGAAATTTGGGAGCAGCCTGGTTACACGAACAACACCGGTAACAGGTTCTTTTGTTCCGGCCGCCAGTGAATGGAGAAAGGATTCCATAAGTGTGAACAATTATATCAGTGCGGGTAAAATACAACTGGCCTTTCGGAACACTACTGGATTTGAGAATAATATTTACCTGGATGATATCAATCTTCGAACGGTTACCCTCAACCCCAATTTAAAAAGCCGTGGTTTCCTGGTCACACCCAGTCCAACCACCGGGATTATTGTCGTTCAGTTCTACCCGCAGCCAACCGATATCAAGAGCATCCAGGTCTTTACAATGGCGGGGCAAAAGATTGCGGAGATCATACCAACGGGGCAGTCGAATTCTTATACGTTTAATATCAGTCCCTACGCTGCTGGTGTCTATATTGTGCGGGTGGTAATGGGGAACAATGTGATTACAAAAAAGATAATCAAATACTAATTGATGGCTGATTTTGGGATAGCGTGATTTTTAGATTTCTTTTAGCGCTAGAATTGAACAAATCCCAAATGCCAAGATCCCGAAACCTCAAAATCAGCAATCCTCAGTTTGTCCATTTTTCCAGTTCGTCCGCCACCAGCCGGTCATTGCTTAACCGGGGCACTTTGTTTTGTCCGCCCAGCTTGCCAATGCTTTTCATGTATTCAATAAAACCGTTTTTCTGCACCTGTTTAATCTGTAGTTGTTTCAGGATATTGCCCGATACAAGGTCGTCGTAATAGATATTTTTTTTGCGTAGGTTATTGTCAACCTTTACGGCAAACTCATGAAGGCTCTGGGGTGCTTGTTCAAATTCCACAAACCATTCATGAAAGCTTTTGCCATTCTCCTGTTGTATCATAGGCGCTACGGTAAATTCCGTAATACGAATGCCTTCTTCGGCTGCTGCCTTCATTAAACTGTATTCTACTTCTTCGCCAATCACGTGTTCGCCAAATGCGGAGATAAAATGTTTGGTGCGGCCGGTAACCACAATACGGTAGGGGTCTACGGAAAGGAATTTTATCATATCGCCCAGGTTGTATCCCCATAACCCGGCATTGTTATTAATGATCATCGCATAATTTTCGCCCACCTGTACATCTTTAAGACTTAAACGGGTTTGGTTTTCTTTTGCTATTTCTGCCGCGGGAACAAATTCAAAAAAGATACCGCTATTGGTATTTAAAAGCAATCCTTCATTTTCCTGCGAATCCTGAAAGGCAAAAAAGCCTTCGGAAGCGGGAAAGGTCTCAATACTGTCAATTTTTTTTCCGATGCTATTGAACAGTTTGGCTTTATAGGGTTCAAAGTTCACGCCTCCATGTACCAGCACAGACAGGTTAGGAAACAGTTCCTTGATTTCCTTACCGGTAAATTGAATAAGCCGGTCAAAATACATCTGCATCCAGGGTGCTATACCGCTGATGAGGGTCATGTCCTGATTCAGCGTTTCTTCCACAATTTTATCCAGTTTGGTTTCCCATTCCTCAATACAGTTGGTTTCATAACTGGGTAATTGGTTGGTGCGGAGATAACGGGGTATATGGTGGTTTACGATGCCGCTCAGCCGGCCCGTAGGAATGCCTCCAATTCTTTCCAGTTCGGGCGATCCGGATAAAAATATCATTTTACCATCGGCAAATTTATTGTTGCCGCTGGCGGCCATATAGCACAAAAGCGCGTTCCTGGCCGTATTGATATGGTTGGGGATGGAATCGTTTGTAATGGGTATATATTTGATACCGCTGGTGGTGCCCGAGGTTTTGGCCAGGTAAATAGGCTGTCCTTTCCACAATATATTGTGTTTACCTTCCTTTATTTGTTCGATATATGGCTTGTATTGCTCGTAATCCCTCACCGGAACGGCCTGTACAAAAGCCTCGTATGTTTTCACCTCGGCCAGCCTGTGTTCCGCCCCAAAAATGGTTTTGGCCCCTGTTTTCAGCAGATCCTGGAAGATTTTTTGCTGGTCCGGCAGGGCGTTCAACATGTCTTTTTTGACCTGTCGCTGCACATAAGAGGCAAAAGGTTTGGCAAGAAATGACTTGACTTTCATAGTCGCAACGTTAATGGTGAGCAAAGATAGAGTGATACAATAGTTTCAAAGCGTTAATTATACCCTTAAATAAATGAATTTTCTGTTTGCCCGTATTAAAAATTGACTTACTTTTGCACTCCTTAAATCGGAATATTATGTTCGCAGTTGTAAAAATAGCCGGCCAGCAATTTAAAGTAGAAAACGGGCAAACATTGTTTGTTCCCAGAGTTGATGGTTCCGACGGCGACAAAGTGGAGTTTTCAGAGGTATTGCTGACGGATGACGATGGCAAAGTAAGCGTTGGCGCGGCCCTAAAAGCGATTGTAAAAGCGGAAATCCTGGGCCAGGTAAAGGGTGAAAAGGTAATTGCGTTTAAAATGAAAAGAAGGAAGGGATTCCGTAAGAAAACAGGTCATCGTACTCAGTATACCAAAATTAAGATTGAGAGCATCGCGTAATTGTGGCTGTATCTGACTACAGCGGGTAATCATTACATATTATAAAATTTCTTCTCATGGCACATAAAAAAGGCGAAGGCAGTGTAAAGAACGGTCGTGATTCGCAAAGTAAAAGACTAGGTGTAAAAATCTATGGCGGCCAACCCGCTATCTCCGGCAACATCATCGTTCGCCAGCGCGGCACCGTTTACCATCCCGGTAAAAATGTTGGTTTGGGCAAAGACTTTACATTGTTTGCTTTGACGGATGGTTTGGTTGAATTTAAAAAAAGCAGGGGCAACAAAACCTTGGTTTCTGTTAATGCTGTTGAGGCGGTGGCTTAGAAAAAATTTAACAAATGCCAAAAAAATTTTGGTATTCTAAAAGAAGTTTATACTTTTAACTTCGTTAAATTCTTTTACTAACCATTTAAATTCAAAAAAACATGGCCACTGCAAAGAAAGCCGCAAAGAAAAAAGCTGCCCCTAAGAAAAAAGCAGCAGTAAAAAAAGCAGCCCCTAAGAAAAAGGCTGCTAAAAAAGCAGCTCCTAAAAAGAAAGCTGCAGCTAAGAAGAAATAAGCTTCTTCAGATTAAAAAATAAGAAAAAGTCCTGGCAAATGCCGGGACTTTTTTTTATGCCCCGGCTTAAATCCGCGCCCACCGCAATTCAGCCCTAAGGTTTAATTTTGCCCGACTCATTATTAATTATGTAAAAATGAACGATAATAATTTTATAGCCGACCAGTTTTCACTGCTTGCCAAAATAATGGACATACACGGAGGCAACTCATTTAAATCAAAATCATATGCGGTAGCCGCTTTTAATATTGAAAAACTGCCGCTACAACTGTCCGATACGCCCCCGGATCAGCTGGCTGCCATAAAAGGCATTGGCGACTCCGCTTCAAAAAAAATCCGTGAAATCCTGGAAACCGGCAAACTGGCTGTGCTGGAAGACCTTATCAACGATACCCCGCCCGGCGTGCTTGAAATGCTCCAGGTGAAAGGCCTCGGCCCAAAGAAAATATCCACTATCTGGAAAGAAATGGAAATTGAAAGCCTGGGTGAATTATTATATGCCTGTAATGAGAACCGGTTGCTTTTGTATAAGGGTTTTGGCGAAAAAACTCAAAGGAATGTACAGGAAGCCATTGAATACTATATGCAAAACCAGGGCAGCTTCCTGTATGCTGCGCTCGATGAACTTTTTCCCGCGATAAAAACCTATATGGAGAAAAATTTTTCTGCCGACGCCGTGGCGGTTACCGGCGCTTATCGCAGGCAGGATCTTACCATAGATGAACTGGAATTTGTTATCACGAAAAACAACAGCGATATAAAGCCGGTATTTCAAACCGCTCAGCCACCGGAACTGCTGGAGGAAACAGACAATAGCCTGTTGTACAAATTAAAAAACGGCTTGAAACTCCGACTTTATACCGGGGAAGGCAATTTGCCGGAAAAACTATTTTTTACAACCGGCCCGGCTGCTTTTACAGATGCCTTTATAAAAAAATTTCCAGGTACCGATTTTACGCCCGGTGAAAACCACGATTCGGTGGTATTTACGGATGCCGGCATTCCGGCCGTTCCTGCCTATCTGCGGGGTGTAACCGGCATCCTTGACCGCATCTCCACCAGCGGTTTACCCGCTGTTATTACCGAAAAGGATATCAATGGTATCATTCATACCCATAGTAACTGGAGCGATGGGACCAATACCATTGAAGAAATGGCGATGGCCTGTATGGCAGGCGGATATGAATACCTGGTCATAAGCGATCACAGCAAGAGTGCGTTCTATGCAAACGGCCTGCGTGAAGAACGCATCCGGGAGCAGCACCGGTATGTTGACGAACTAAATGAAAAACACAAACCATTCAGGATTTTTAAAAGCATTGAGTGCGATATCCTCAACGATGGCAGCCTGGATTATACCAGCAATATACTTTCCACTTTTGATTTGGTAATAGCATCGGTACACGCCAATTTAAAAATGACGGAAGAAAAAGCGATGCTGCGTCTGCTTAACGCCATTCAAAATCCATACACCACCATCCTGGGCCATATGACGGGCCGGCTTTTGCTCAGCCGGAAAGGCTACCCGGTTGATCATAGAAAAATCATTGAAGCCTGTGCGGCCCACCAGGTGGTCATAGAACTGAATGCCCACCCCCGCCGGCTTGATATGGACTGTACGTGGATCCAGGAGGCCATGGAAAAAGGCGTTCTGATTTCCATTGACCCGGATGCCCACAATACAGCAGGGTTCAATGATTGTCGGTATGGCGTGCTGGCGGCGCAGAAAGGCGGGCTCACAAAAGAAAAAAACCTGAGCAGTTTTTCCCTGCAGCAATTCGAAGATTTTCTTGCCAAGAGAAAAATAAGCAGGCAAATATAAAGAGGCGTAACCCCAATGCCACCCTGCCACAGCAGGAAACCAAATAAAAAAGAGAGGGTTTCTATACAGATACCCGGAACAACGGGATCTTTACAAAAAAAACAGAACCCCCATTTTCTTTTGTTTCGAACCAGAGTTCTCCTTTGGCCTGCTCAATAATATTTTTGCTCATTGCCAGGCCCAGCCCGGTACCGGAAGACTTGGTAGTGAAGTTGGGTATAAAGATCTTTTCCTGTAATTGCTGCGGTATGCCATGGCCGTTATCTGCAATTTTTATTATGATATAGCCTTCTTCCAGTTCCTCGGACATAACTATTTTCTTGTTTTCAATATTGTCGCAGGCTTCCACAGCGTTTTGCAGCAGGTTGGTAAATAACCTGTTTAGCTGTGTTTTATCTGAAAACAGAATAATGCGGTGCGGAACCGGGTACCACTCAAACTCCAGGTTCTCCGTTGCCATATAGAGGGAAGAAAGCGAATGCAGCATTTCATGGAGGTCAAAAACTTCGCTTTTGGGATTGCCGATATTGGCGAATTGGGAAAAATCGGCCGCAATCTTGGACAAATGGTCTATTTGTTCTATCAAGGTTCTAGCAACGCCCGAAGTCATTTCCTTTATATTGGGAGAATTGTTATCGATTGCCTTCTGCAGGTACTGGATACTCAGTTTCATGGGGGTGAGCGGGTTTTTTATTTCATGGGCAACCTGCCGTGCCATTTCGCGCCAGGCGCCTTCTCTTTCACTCTTGGCCAGTTGTGCCGCGCTGGCCTCCAGTTTATTCAGCATCTTGTTGTATTCAGTTACCAACCCGCCAATCTCGTCGTTCCGATGCCAGGGAATCTCTTCATTGGTTTTACCCAGGTTTATGGCGCGCATCTTATTACTGATAAGTGTGAACGAAGCGGTAATGCGGTTTGTGATAAAAAGAGCAACGGCGCCTGCAATCAGGAATATAAATGCATTTAGGTTGATAATGGTGACCAGGAAATTGGAAATTTCTCTTTTCAGTTCCATCTGCGAATCAAAGGATGGGATGTTCAGGTAGGCATAGGCATTCCCATCTGCATCGCGCACGGGGCTGTAAATGCTTTGATAGGTGACACGGGCCATTTGCTCATCATTGATAAACTGCACCATGTTCATGTTGTGCAGGTTGTAATACGCCTCCGGGTTCATTTTCTCGCTCAATATTCCTTTGCTGTACACAATCAGGTTAGATGATACCACCAGGTTGCCATTCAGATCATAGAAATTGATATCGGTGCCGTGAATATCGGCTACCCGTCTTGCCATATTCTCCAGGTCTTCATTGGTATGCGCTTCATAGAATTTCACCCTGCCATCAAATGCCTGGTCTTTTTTTATTTCCGCCTGCACCTGGTTATTCATGATCTGGATGGCTTTGCTCAGCCTTTCTATATTATTCCGTTTATACCTGTTTATAAAAAAGAAGATAGTAGCAATACCTATAACAATAAAAGAAATAAGGGTAATAAATATAAAGGTACCGTGTATCTGCGAACGCAGGTTTACCTGGAAAAACTGTTTAAGCAGGTGCCAGCGCAGCCTTGTTTGTATCAGCACTGAGATGATACGAAAAACTGCCAGCAGGATAAGAAAGGTGCTGAACAGGTAGGCAAACAGGGTCATGCCCTCTATCAGGTAATTATCCGATTTTACAATGACCACTACTTTATCCGTATTCTTATACCACAGCTCATCGTAGCCATTTTTTTTCCGCTCTTCAAACTCCAGTTTAGGTGTCTGGGCGGCAGACAATACCGTAGGGAACTGGTATTCGTTATAATAATCAATCAGTCGCCCCCCCCTGTAGACCGCAAACTTTGAATCGGGGGAATATTCCGGCAGGTATTCCTGGCGGAACAGCTCTGGTATAAGCGCATCGTTTTTATACCTTTTGGGCTTCGACAAAACAAAGAAATACCCTACCGTGCGGTTGTTGGTGTCTTTTACCGCTTTTTTATAGATGTATGAAAACTTATCGAATGATTTTGAAAAATACCGGAGGTCGCGCACATTGGTAGACCTCCCTTCAATCCGGAAAATAACATCCAGCGTGTCAAAAGACACCGGGTCTTCATTAAAAAGAGGGGCATGATTCTCCGAAGAATCAAAGGTATAGATGCGGGTATCATACTTGTCCAGGTAAGCCGTAAAATTTCTATTGATCAAACTGTCTTTGAGAACCCGGTTGGAATGCTGCACCCGGAAGCGGTCAAAGCTGTCGAACAAAAAATCATTGTCGAAATAGGTAAGCGCAATGCTCAGCAGCCTTTCGCTGGAAGGATCAGCCTGGTTCGACAGTTTTTCGGCCGTTTGCATGCGTCGTTGTAGTTCAATCCGCTGGTTTTCTATTACTATAATTGCAGAAATAGAGAAAGAAAAAATAAACAGCCATACCAGTACTTCCGAAATGGCGAGTTTGAAAAAATCATTGCCCTCCACAATATGTTGTTGCATAAACCATACATAGGCCAGCAACCACAACAATACATAGATATTCAGCTGCACAAACGAATAACTGCGGCTGATACTGAGAAATACCAGCCCGATTATGGCAATGAGTATAAATAAAATATATTTTCGTTCTTTCAGCAGGGGTGATACCAATTGCAGTATCACCTGCGATAAAAAGAAAAAACTAAGCGATAAAGTAGCCGGTATAATAAACCCGCCCAGGCTGTTAATATTGACCAGGCTGAAGAAATTGGTAACATTAAATGATATCTGGGAATCCGCAATCAGGCTTTTAATAATACTGGCGAACACAAAGGTGGTTACTACCAACAGCAGCACGGGAGTCACCAGCGCCACCCAATACCAGCTTTTTTTAAGGGTAAGACTGAACCGTTTCTCCCCCACTTCCCGTCGGATAAATAACACTATCCAGCAAAAAAGAAAGGAGTTGATTAGCAAATCCCCGAGTGAATTCAACACCAGGTTTGAGCTATAGATCCCCGGATCAAAAAGGTCATACTGGCGTAGGTTGAGCACTTCCGGAAAAAAATAAGTAAGCCCTCTTAACAGCAATACCATTCCTATCAAAAATAAAATGCCTTTTAAATAGCCAAGCCGGATGGAAAAATAATGTGCAGCATTGTGAACGATGATCAGCAGCAACAGCAAGGCCACTATATTAAGCGTAAGCGTAACCCAGTTGGTATTTTCCCTTTCAAGAACAAATTTGGCCTGGAGGTAAAAAAGGGGTTTGCCGGTGATGCTTTTTACCGGATAATCGGTCTGGTGTGCCGATATGGTTACACTTTTTTCTGCCTGAGGATAATTGACAAACTCCTTTTTAAGGTTAGCGATTTCCAGAAAATATTCCTTTCTTACAGGCACCAGTGCCAGTGCTACCATCCGTTTGTTGTTGCCCACTACTACCTGCCGGCGTATACATTCATACTGTCCGTTGGTGAGTTTTACCAGCTCATT
This sequence comes from Bacteroidota bacterium, assembly GCA_040007355.1. Taxonomy (GTDB): domain Bacteria; phylum Bacteroidota; class Bacteroidia; order Chitinophagales; family Chitinophagaceae; genus JACMLD01. Next base: position 10,356 of record JBDTVE010000238.1, read on the forward strand.
TGTTTCAGTGCCTTCGAGTAAACTCTTATCGGGCAATACCAGTTGGGTGTTCCAGAATTTTAGATCCGCGGGGTCTGCAACGGCCGTGTTGGCCGGGGTATACAGGAATATGCAATAAGTTTTTTTCTCCGTCAGTGCATTTAATTCCGCTGCTGAATAGTGTTGTTCCACCAGCCTGTTCAGGAGGGCGGTGTCTTTGAGCAGCGCATCAAAATCCTTTTCCTGCACCTGTATATCACTTTCTATATTTTTACGCAAGTATTTGGCGGAGGAAGATGAGTACCAGTAATTGTCGATGATAAAAGCAATGGTAAATAACCAGGCTGCTCCCAGCAGGAAGAAGACGTTCCTTTTTACAACCTGTTGATAGAAATTTTTCAAGATGCCGGGTTTTGCTTTTTGATGCTGTTCCAGATGGCGTCCATCTCGGTGAGGCTCATATCCGCGAGCAAACGGTTTTGTGCCGCAGCAACCTGTTCCATTTGTGTAAAGCGACGGATAAATTTTTTATTGGTTTTTTCCAGGGCATTTTCCGCATCTACCTGCAAAAACCGTGCATAGTTAACCAGGGAAAAAACAAGATCCCCAAACTCTTCCTCTGTTTTTTCAGGATCTTTTAACAGGATGGCTTCTTTTAATTCCGTTATTTCTTCCTCTACTTTGTCCCAGACCTGGGTGGTATTGTCCCATTCAAAGCCCACCTGTTTGGCTTTCTCCTGGAGGCGCATGGCCTTTACCGTGGCCGGCAATGATTTGGGCACGCCGCTTAATACGGATTGTTTGCCTTCCCTCAGCTTTAGCTTTTCCCAGTTTTTTTTAACATCTTCTTCATCCTGTACGGGCAGTAAGCCACCGTTTTGGTTATTATTGTCCATGTTACCGTAGATATGGGGATGCCTGGCCACCAGTTTTTCCGCCACTCCTTCCAGCACATCCTGCAGGGTAAACTTGTTCTGTTCGGCGCCTATTTTAGCATAAAAAACAATGTGAAGCATCAGATCACCCAGTTCCTCTTTGATGCCCTTCCAGTCTTCTTCCGTAATGGCATCGGTCAGTTCATACAGTTCTTCTATGCTCAGCTGGCGCAGGGTATGAATGGTCTGTTTTCTGTCCCAGGGACATTTCTCGCGCAGTTCATCCATGATGTTTACCAGACGGGCAAAAGCTTCAACAGGTATCTCCATAAAAGTATTTTAAGCAACTAAGCAAACTGTGCCAACGAAAACAGAAAAAATACTAGTACCAGCATACTAACAACCAGAAAAGAAAAGATGTTCAGCACTGTAAATTTCAAGATGGTTTTAAACCGACGCTGGACATAAAACCTGTTTACAGCCTGATACAGGTAAAAGAAGAAACTCAATACCAGTAGGGTTTTTATGATTGTCAACACGCCCCAGCCGGTTACCACTTGTAATTTGCCGATATCAAAATACAGCAGCAGGATCAGAACAAATACCGGCAAAGACACAAAAACGGCCTTCGGCAGCGTATGCATAAATCTTCCCATCAGCAGGGTGCCTGCTTCCTTTTTATTCATCTTACTTTTACTTTCAGCTGGATGGTCTTGTGTGCGATACGGCGGTAAATTTGCTTAAAAATAATTATGAAATTTTTATTGGCCTAAAATACATTACTTCGCAAACAATTTCCGTTATAAAGCCATGAATAAGATGTGGATTACCCGTAAAATACCCTTTACTGCCTTTGCGCTGGTCATGTGTAGCATGACAATTACCGCCAAAGCGCAATATTACTATAAAGATATTGTTGTGACCGCGCAGATCGGCGTCAATTACAGGGTGCTGAGAGACAATAAGGTTACCCATGTAGCGGTTGAGCCTGCGGCGCTTGACCCCGCGCAAAACACGGTGAAGCTGGAACAAACGGTTTACCCCGCACAAAAAATGGTGGTTACCTATACCAAGGTTCCGGATGCCCCGGAATCGTGGCTAAAATCCTATTACAACGAGAAAGGGCTGCTGGTAAAATCAGTAGATAGCTCCGCCAATGTGGTGACCACATCTTTTTACGAATACGGAACCAACAGCCGGCTGTTTAGCATCAGCAGCAATTCCGTACCGGTGAATGACCCCGCCGAAAAGGAGATACACCAATGGGATTATAACAGCAACGGGCAGCCGGTGCAGATGGTTAAGATTAAAGACAATACGGATACAACCATTGTTTCCTTTACCACGGATGAACAGGGTAATATTGCAGAGGAAAAAGCCATGCGCAAAAAAAACAACCTGGGAACCACTTATTACTACTATGATGCAGCACATCGTCTTACGGATGTAGCCCGGTTTAATAAAAGAGCCAACCGTATACTGCCTGACTATATGTTTGAATACAACGAAGCACAGCAAATCTCGCAAATGATTGTTGTTCCGGAAGGAAGCGCCGACTACCAAACCTGGAAATATGCTTACAATCAGCAGGGCCTAAAGCAAAAGGACCTTTGTTACAGCAAGCAAAAACAACTGGTAGCCAATATTGATTATACCTATTCTTTCGGGAGATAAGCGCCGGCATTCCAAACCTATTTCCTTATCATCGCGAAACTAATTTTCGTCATCCCCACCTTAGGAGGGATCTTCTGCCGGGCAAATATTCATCACTGGTATTAATCTTTTATTGTAAAAATTGTCGTACGATGGTTCTTCCACCTAAGATATCAGCCACCATCGTTTAAACAGATTCCCTTTACCGTTGGAATATACATGACCGCTATTAATTTTCCACTTTCAAAAGTATCAGCTTATTATTTCTTGCGCGAGATACCAGCCACGTCGGTGAAGCAGATCCCTCCTAAGGTGGGGATGACAAAGTCGTGGTCCGGGTTGAAAAGAGGGACGATGGGGATGATGATGATAGTTTTATCGATTTTTATGCTATTGCTACGCAGGGCTGCTTGCAGGCAGTTGAATACTGGTATGCCGTACAAGTGTGCCACGCAAGATAAGTTGACCGTTGTTACCAGGGCCCGGCCCAAAAAGTTCTTCTATATCAGTTCTCTTAATTTATTTACCACGATGTCTATTTCTTCGCGGGTATTGTTTTTTGAAAAGGAAAAACGTATGGCCATACGATCGGGGTCTTTGCTGATGGCACGTATAACATGTGAACCCTGGTCGGCGCCGCTGGTACAGGCGCTCCCGCCGGAAGCACAAATATTATTGATGTCTAGGTTAAACAGGATCATCTCTGATTTTTCTGTTTTCGGAAAAGAGACATTGAGTACGGTGTACAAACAGTTGCCAAATGCATCGCCGTTAAATGATACCGCGGGCAGGTGTTTCTTTAACTGTGCGGCCATATATTGTTTTAGTTCCAGCACGGCGGCGCTGTCTGTCTCATAACCGGCTGTAGCCAGTTCAAGTGCTTTTGCAAAACCAACGATACCGTAAAGGTTTTCTGTTCCGGCCCGCATATTTCTTTCCTGTGAACCGCCGTGTATATAGGGACGGATGTGAATGTTTTCATTGATGTATAACAAGCCGGCACCCTTGGGGCCATTAAACTTATGGGCGGCGCCGCTGATAAAATGCACGGGTGTATGCCGCAGGTCAAATGGATAATGACCAATGGTTTGCACTGTATCCGAATGAAAGATAGCGTGGTGTTCTGTACAAAGATTACCGACGGCGTGTATATCCAACAGGTTGCCGATTTCGTTGTTGGCATGCATTAAAGTGACCAGGGATTTTTCTTGGCTGCCGGAAAGCAGGGCGGCCAGTCCGTTCATATCAATATGACCATCGGGCAGCAGTTTTACATAACTTACAGTTGCTTCACCGGTACTGCGCAAATACTCTACCGTATGCAGGGTGGCGTGGTGTTCAATGGGCGAGGTTATGATATGCCTGCAACCCAGGTCGCGCACGGCCGATGTGATGGCGGTATTACTGCTCTCTGTGCCCCCGGAGGTAAAAAAGATCTCGGCGGGATGGGCATGGAGTATTTTGGCCACGGTTTTGCGCGCAGTTTCAACAGCCAACCGGGTCTCCCGGCCATAGGAATAAATTGCGGAAGGATTGCCAAATTTGCCGGTTAGATAGGGCATCATGGTTTCCAGCACTTGAGGGTCCAATGGGGTGGTGGCGGCGTTGTCCAGGTAAATCCTTTGCATGATTATCAAGCTGTTAGCTATTATTCCGGCTATTGGCGGAACAGTCAGTATTTATTTAAAGATGGCAAAGATAGGAAGAAGCAATTTAACTAACGGTCATTAGTATAATTGTTTGCAGAAAATTTCTCACCCGGTTTTTAGACGGTCGGCGGCTAGTACTAACGACAGGCACGGGGCTACATAAATTCCTTGATATCCTGCATCAGTCGAAGGGCGATATTATTGGCCGTTGTTTCAAAATTGCTTTCGGCGTAAATGCGTATGATGGGTTCAGTGTTGGAAGTGCGCAGGTGAACCCAGTCGTTGTCAAACTCAATCTTTAGCCCGTCTTCTGTATTAACGGGTTGCTTTTTATATTTGGTCTGAATCTTTTCAAAGATAGCGGGCACATTGATGCCTTTTTCCAGCTCGATCTTGTTTTTGGAAATAAAATAATCGGGGTAACGGGTCCTGAATGACTTGATACCATTTTTATGTTGTGCCAATGCGCTTAAAAACAAGCCAATGCCAATCAGTGCGTCTCTGCCATAATGAAAGTCGGGAACAATGATACCGCCATTACCTTCGCCGCCGATTACAGCATTTGTTTCCTTCATTTTTTTTACCACATTCACCTCGCCTACCGCGGAGGGAAAATATTCGCCTCCATGTTTTATGGTGATATCTTTCAGCGCCTTGGTGGACGACATATTGGAAACCGTATTTCCCCTTCTTTTACCCAACACATAATCCGCTACCGCCACCAGGGTATATTCTTCACCAAACATACTGCCATCTTCGCAAACAAAACAAAGACGGTCTACATCGGGGTCTGTGGCAATACCAAAAGAGGCGTTTTGCTTTTTTACTTCGGAACTAAGCGCCGATAAATTTTCCGGGAGCGGCTCGGGGTTGTGCGCAAATTTTCCGTTCACCTCACCATTCAATACAATTACATCTTCTACGCCCAGCGCTTTTAAAAGAGGTGGAATAAACAGCGCACCGGTAGAGTTCACCACATCCACCACTACTTTATAGTTCTTTAATTTAATAATCTCTACGTCAACCAGCGGGTAATTTACTACTGCATCAATATGTTTTTGCAGGGTATGCGTATTTTTTAGTAGCTGCCCAATTTTATCTACACCGGCAAAAATAAATTCACCCTTGGAAGCCAATTGCAGGATGGCAGCACCTTCTTCGGCATTGATGAATTCCCCGTCTTTATTCAGTAATTTAAGCGCATTCCATTCCTTGGGGTTATGGCTGGCCGTTATGATGATGCCACCATCTGCATTTTCCCATACAACAGCCATTTCAACCGTTGGTGTGGTGGACAGGCCCAGATCTACTACATTGATGCCGAGGGCCAGCAGGGTATTGATGACCAGGCTGCTAACCATATCGCCACTGATACGACCATCGCGGCCTATAACCACTTTTTTACCGTTGTGTTGTTTTACCAGCCAGCTGCCATAAGCGGCAGCAAATTTTACTACATCGGGCGGCGTTAAATTCTCGTTACTATAACCGCCAATAGTTCCGCGGATGCCCGATATACTCTTGATTAATGCCACGGTCAAATAAGGTTTACTTGTGAAAATAAGGTTTTATAAAGAACGGTTAACGTGGCTGTTCAAAGACTTGGAAGAAATGTATAGATAAAGATATAGCAATAATCGTTATGCCCGGGCATCGCAGGCAGGTAATGGCATGAATTATTAACATTTATAAAGCCGGGCGCGATTGTATTCAGTTTTTCGCTGCTACATTTGATGAAATTTACGCCATGGTTGCCGCTGAATGGTTTAGAGACTGGTTCAATACCGTTTATTATCACCAGTTGTATTTTAACAGGGATGAAGGTGAGGCGTCCCGGTTTATCAACGGGCTGCTTGTCCATCTACAACCTGCGGCAGGCGCCTTGCTGGTTGATATGGCCTGTGGAAGGGGACGGCATGCAAAAATGTTGGCAGCCGGCAACTTTGATGTGACGGCCATCGATCTGTCGGCAGAAAATATTGCTTTTGCAAAAGCGTTGGAAACAGAAAAACTGCATTTTTTTCAACACGATATGCGCCTGCCTTTCTGGATAAACTATTTTGATTATGCTTTTAACTTTTTTACCAGCTTTGGCTATTTCAGAACAGAGCGTGAACATAACAATGCTGTGCGCACGGTTTCACAATCATTAAAACCCGGTGGTTTTTTTACGCTGGATTACCTGAACGTTCATTATGCTGAAGACCACCTGGTGCATACATCAGACAGAAAGATTGAAGGAGTGAACTATCATCTTACCAAATGGTTTGATGAAACGCATTTTTATAAAAAGATAATAGTAGAAGATGATGCGCTGGAGATGCCTTTGGAATTTACGGAAAAAGTGGCCAAGTTTACTCTGGGCGATTTTAACGATATGTTTGCTTTTCATCACCTGCAGGTACAGGAGGTTTTTGGCAACTATGAACTGGGTGCTTATGATGTAAAAAAATCGCCCCGATTAATCATTATTGCAAAAAAAATACGCTGAGACAAGCAGGATGATTACAGAGTATACCATTCGAAGGTTATCCGCGCATGGTTATCTGCGCAACCGGGGCGTACGTACGGTGGGTTTCATTCCCCATTATACATCCATCGGTTATCGTACGGCAGGTAACACATGGGGTTGGCAGCTATCACCCCTGCGGACCTGGCGGGGGGCTTGGTGATGCAGGGCAGGCATTGTTTCTTAAGGCTTTTTTTTGTTGTGCTGGAGCAAATACCGCGTGGTTTCAAAAAATGCCCTGGTATATTCCCGGCCGGCCGCCGTCAGCGAATCTTTATTGGCAGGGTTTTCCACGTGGTTAAAATCAGCCCAAAGTAATTTCTCTTGGCTTCCTTTCTGGTTCCGTGTATAATACCAGGATCCCTTTATAACACCCATATCCTGGTTATTGGCATCAAAAATAAAAGCAATATTGCTCCGGCCGCTGTCGACGGAAAATTGTTTTACCAAATCGCGCCCGAAACTGGTGTTGGTATAAGGAATATTGGCCAGTCCGGCCAGCGTTGGCAAAACGTCTACCTGTGAAGCAACGCAATGCAGTCGTTGCGGGACTATTCTCCCGGGTGCATAAAACAATAAAGGCACATGATTCCTGGTCAGCCCAAAATCGCTCCAGGCATTTGGAAACTCCGTACCGGCATTGCCATTGATGCCGTGATCGCCTACAAACATAAAAATGGTATTGTTGAACCAGGGTTCTTTTTTTGCCGATTCAATAAATGACCGGAAACAAAAATCGGTAAACCGGAAAGCGTTCAATTCATCATTGCTTTCAAACCCATTCTTTTTTAAATCATCGGGCGACAAGCTTATTTTTTTGAATTCTTTTAAGTCTTCTGCCGGTATGGTATAGGGTCGGTGGTTATCTGCGGTTTGTATTACAGCAAAAAATGGCTTTTCCTGTTTCTGCAGGATGCTGCTGGCTTCTTTAAAAAGATTCCGATCGCTGATCCCCCATACATCAATCTTGGGCGAAGCATAATCCTCCTGTTCATAAATGCGCAAACCATTAATATTGTTGGAAAGCAGGCCCCGGATATTGGCCCAGCTGGTACTGCCGCCCAGAAAATATAATTTTTTGTACCCTATGAAATCATTGATGATGGTGTGCTGGTCAACCATGGCCGGGTTGCGACTGGCTGTTTTGTTAACCTCCACATCCGTCATTCCCGTAACGCTTGCCCACACACCCCTTGCCGTGCCGTATGAGGGCGTAAAACAATTGTCGAAGAACAGACCCTGTTTACATAAACTGTCGAAATAAGGTGTGGTATTAAGCGGGTTGCCCCACATAGAACTTTTATAGGCACTAAATGATTCGCAGATAACCATTACAATATTGGGCTTACCCATAATGGTATCCGCGCGGGCGGCAGGTATGGTTCTTTCATAGCTGAGCGTGGCTGTATCGGGTGTCTGTATACCCAGGTATGTTGCCATTACCGGGTACTCTTTTTTTACCGCGGCGATATTAAAGGAAGAGGAACGAAAGGCCAGGGAGCTAAAAAAAGACTGGAAAGGATTTAAAGCCAGGTTGGCCTGGAAATCACTGCCCAGGTCAAAAGCATCGCTCCAGCGCAAAGGGAACTGCCCCAGCCGGCCAAAAATACCCAACGCACAAACAAAAAAAACAACCAGTCCCAAAACAACCCGCCTCCGTTTACTACCCCGGTATACAACCCGTTCCGTTTTTTTATATAGGAAACGCAAGCACCAAAACAATATAATAAAGACGAGCACCATGCCCAGCAGGATTCTTATTACGGGATAAGTCTGCCAAACCATGCCGCCAGATATCCGGGCATCTTCCAGTAAGCTTAAGGCGCTTGCGTTTAACCGTTGCAACAGGTAGCGGAAATGCAAAAAATCAAATACATACAACACAATAAAGCCACACAGGAATATAAAGAGCAGGGAAAGGGTAAGCGCTTTTCCGGCCCTTGTGCTAAAGGGGTGCAGGGGAGGAATGGAACCCGTAATCAGCAGTAACAGGCATAGAATACCCACTTCGCGCGCATCGTACCGGAAACCCAGGAGAAAGGATTTTGCCAGTCCGGCGCCCCATATACCGGGCGGCGCGAAATAAATAAAGGTGATCATCCGCATCAGCAACATCAGTACAAAAAAGAACAGGGCTACTGATACAATCCAGCGAAAAAGACGGGGTATTCTTTGCATAATCGTAAAAATCTACTGCAAAATACTTTAAAATCAACACTCAACTTTACTGATTACTTTTGCAGCATGTTTTTTTTGCAGACAAACACACACTGGTTTGCCGGTGTAGAAGCTTTTGACAGGAAGTTATTCTTCCTGGTAAACAACCAGCTGGCGAATCATTTTTTTGATACCATCATGCCCTTTTTACGGGAGGCAAATATCTGGGTGCCCCTATACCTGTTTATGCTGGTTTTTGCCCTGGTTAATTTTGGCAAACGCGGTTTGTGGTGGGTTTTGTTTGTTGTTTGCGCGGTAGCACTTTGTGACCTGGTAAGCAGCCACCTGATAAAGGAATTCATTTTCAGGGTAAGGCCTTGCCGGGACCCGGCTTTGGCTGGCCACATACGGGTGCTGGCAAATTATTGCCCGCAGAGTTCAAGCTTTACCTCTTCTCACGCTACCAATCATTTTGGGCTGGCCACCTTTTTTGTAATCACCCTTAGAAAATATACCGGTTCCTGGATAAACCTATTTTTTGTTTGGGCCGCCATTATCTGTTTTGCACAGGTATACGTGGGGGTTCACTATCCCGTGGATGTTGTTTCCGGGGGCTTGCTGGGGAGTCTGCTGGGGTATGTTATTGCGGCATTTTTTAATAATTACGTGGGATTGATTAGTTTACAAAATAAAAAAGCCTGATGATAGATGTTATTATTCTGACTGGACTTATCTTTTTTAACGGATTGTTTGTTATGTCGGAAATAGCCCTGGTTTCCGCAAGAAAATCGAGACTGGAAAACCTGGCGGGAAAAGGCGACACCAAGGCAAGGATTGCCCTGGACCTGGCCAATAACCCTGATCTTTTCCTGTCTGCCGCACAAATTGGTATTACCCTGATTGCTATTTTAACGGGTGTTTATTCCGGCGAACGATTTGGCGTTTACCTGCTACCGTTAGTTGAGAAAGTGGATATCTTCAGGCCCTATGCAGCTACTATTTCCACTACCATTATTGTGATTATCGTAACCTTTCTCTCTATTATTTTCGGCGAGCTCATACCCAAAAGAATCGGCCTCCAAAAAGCAGAACGCATTGCCCGCCTGGTGGCACGTCCTATGATACTTTTTGCCACCCTTACGCATCCCATTGTATGGCTGTTAAATAAAACCAGCAATTTATTCTTTAAGCTGTTCAATATAAAAGGATCCAAGGACGAGTCAGTAACAGAAGATGAGATAAAAGCCATCATCAGCGAAGGAACGGAACAGGGAACCATTGATGAAGCGGAGCAGGAAATTATTGAACGCGTTTTTCATCTGGGCGACCGCAATATTACTTCGCTGATGACCTATCGCAGTGATATTACCTGGTTTGACCTAGAGGACAACGAAGACGCCATCAGGGATAAAATAGACCGGGAACCGCATTCCGTATATCCCATTTGCGAAGGCAATATTGACAATATAAAAGGGATTGTTTCTATCAAAGAGCTCTACGTAACCAGCGATGATACCCCTTTTAAAGACATCATGAAACCCGCCCTTTTTGTACCGGAAAACAATTCCGCCTACCAGGTGCTGGAAAAATTCAAGGAGTTAAAAGCTCATTGCTGCTTTGTGGTAGATGAATATGGCAGCATGCTTGGGTTGATCACGCTCAACGATATTCTGGAGGCAATAGTGGGCGATCTGCCCGAGCCCGATATGCCCGACTATGAAATAACGGAGCGGGAAGACGGCACCTACCTGGTAGACGGCCAGATACCTTTCTACGATTTTCTTACCCATTTTGAGAAAACGGAATGGATGAACGAGGGGGAACACGATTTTGATACGCTGGCAGGTTTTATACTACATGAACTGGAACACATTCCTCATACCGGTGAAAAACTGGGCTGGCGCATTTTTGACTTTGAGATTGTTGACATGGATGCGCAACGCATCGACAAGGTTCTGGTGAAAAAGAAAAACGAACACAATGAAGAGAACAACACTCCTGGTTCTTAGTGCAGCTGAAATATAATCCTGGCAGGGATCGTCGGCCGCCGACACACCAACCATGGGAAAGTGACTGATGTTTGGTGAAGACGCCAACCAGGGAAGAACAAAGCAATTACCGGTACTTATGGTCAATCTATTCGCTGACTGCAACCTGCACACTATCAATTCCTATACAAAATAAAATGCATTATTGATCAACCATCATGAATGGTTGTTGACATACCCCGTGAAGGACAACTGGTTTGGAACCCCGGCTCAAAATAGGTGGGGTGACTGGTTGGGACAGACCGCCAACCTTCACTATTAATTTTTCCCAAATAACATGCGAATGTTCTGGTGGTGCTTGAAAAATGCAGCCTGGTATTTTATACTATAGGCTTATTACTATCCTGCAACGGCAAAAACACGTATTTTTTCCTGTTAAATGTCCCCTGCGCAGAGATTGGCAGCAAGACGGAAAATAATAAGATTTATAATCCGTTGTATTAAAAATCCATAACCATGAAAACTGTCCTTCGGTTTACGTTATCCCTATGCGCAGCCGCCATTGTTCTTGCCGGTTGTAAAAAAGAAGGCTTATCGGCCGGGGCTATGGCAGATAATATTCCGGAAACCGCGCCGGCCATTCAGACCGCCGTTAGCGCAAATGTGAGTGCTTCCATTGGCGGGTTTTACCAGGCACTGCCCGCCCGGTACGATTCCACCACCAAAAAATATCCACTGCTGGTTTTCTTACACGGCGTTGGCGAAACAGGAAACGGCACAACGGATCTACCACGGTTACTTGTAAATGCAGTTCCGAAACTCCTGAGCCAGCATAATTTTCCGCCGCAGTTTACCGTAAATGGCGCTAAATATTCCTTTATTGTACTCAACCCTCAGTTTAAAACATGGCCACAGCCTTCAGACGTAAACGCACTGATTGACTATGCCGTTGCACACTACCGCATAGATGAATCAAGAATCTATGTGGCAGGTTTAAGCATGGGTGGCGGCAATACCTGGGACTACGCCATTGCATATGCAGAACGCGTGGCCGCCGTGGTTCCTATTTGCGGTGCTTCCTGGCCATCGAAGGACCAATTGGGTAATATCGCTAAAGCCAAATTGCCGGTATGGGCTTTTCATAACAACGATGACGGCACGGTTGGTGTAGGCACCACTATTGCCAATGTAGACAATATAAATTCGTTTAACCCTGTCATCTCTGCAAAAAAGACCATCTGGCCTTCCGGCGGTCATGATGCCTGGACCAAAGCTACCAACCCTGCTACAAAAGAATGTGATGGAAAGAATATGTATGAATGGATGTTGCAGTATAAAAAAGAAATAGGCAAGAAAACCAATTAGAACCTGCTATAAACACGCACAAAAATCCGGCCCTATGCCGGATTTTAATTTAACAGGATCCGAAGATGGCGGCCTGGATGATACAGTGCCCCTGTAAAACAGGTACGGCTCGCGCAAATAATCGGTAATTAAAAGTGTACTGGAACAGGGCTTTGCCGTAAAGATTGAACACAACGCGGAACGCAGTATCAAATGAATTACGCGAAGAAGACTGGGATGAAATAAGCTTTGAAGCTACTTATCCTTATGCAACCATTACCTACACCGACAAACAATGCCCTGGGAAAATCGTTGTAAAAGCCGGCGCTTTTTTATGCCGTTGCATCCAGACGTTTCGTCCTTACCCGCTACTTTTTTTAACATCAGGATACATCACCGCAAAAAACAGATCTTGCGCTTATTAGCTTGCTAAAAACGGGCCCGATAAAATTACCGCCAAAGACGCTGAAGACAGCAGGGTTATAAAAAACAGGACTGTTCGGCAACTGCCCTCCCCGATGATGGCTTCATGTGTATTGCGCTCATGGATAAAAAGGTTATCGTTAATACCGCTTTTCAGCCCTACCCTATCAGTCCCTGCCACATCATCCCCGCCCTTCCGAACCCATGCCTACCGGCAAGCTGGTACTGACCGCTTGCTTCAACTGGTGAAACCGGCCGCCGATTAACGGGCTTACCCTAATTTTGTACTATGATGGACGTTCTCAGGCGTTTTAAAGCAGTCTACGCAATCTATAATTTCTTTCACCGGAAAGAACTGCTGCACAATACACCCCTGCTAAAAAAGTACGGGCTGAAGAAAAAATACTGGGCTTCCCTGTCAAGCAAAGATTTTAGCGATATACAACCCGGCACAGACCCGGATAAAAAACCGCCTGTTACAGACACGGAATTATTCAGGACCAGCAGCCCGGAAAATCAAAAAAGTATACTCGGTTTTGAGGAAAACGGTTTCTTGGTTTTAAAGAATTATATCAGCACGGAAAAAGCAGACGAAGTAAATAAAACAATAGCGGCATTGTTAGCGGAAAAAAAGTTGTCATTCAGGTATGGCAATAAGATCATGTTTGCCATTCACCGTTCGCCGCTGTTGAAAAACATGGGGGAAGACAAGAAACTGATTGCTTTCCTGGAATCACTGATGCAGGGTGATGCAACCCTTTTTCAAAGCATCAATTTCATTATGGGGAGTGAGCAACGTACGCATTCAGATTCCATACACATGACTACGTTTCCGTCCGGTGGTTTGCTGGGTGTATGGATAGCCCTGGAAGATGTGAATGAAAACAACGGCCCCCTGCATTATTATCCCGGTAGTCATCGCCTGCCCTACTACCTCAATTCAGACTACAACAACGAAGGTTCCCGTTTCCTGCTGGGCCCTCATTCTTATGCGGCATATGAAGACATGATAAAAAATAAAATCGCGGAAAAGGGCATCTCAAAACAATTATTTACCGCGCATAAAGGAGACCTGTTGGTATGGCATGCCAACCTCTTCCATGGTGGCGAGCCGCAAACCGATAAAAGCCTTACCAGGAAAAGCATGGTATTTCATTATTTTAACAGAAATGGTATCTGTTACCATGAGATAACCCAACGCCCCGCGTTGATAAAAACAAAGTAGTTGTTTTTATCATACGTCAAAGGAAAAACGGACTATTCCCCGGTTTTTTAATCTCTATTTTTCCCAACTTTTACCGTTATTTCCCACCCTTGGAACAATAAAAAAAATCGACCGATACCATTGCCTGCTGTACAGATTTACCCGATATTGGCACCCATATTGAGAATAACAGCCGGAATAAATATCCTTATGAAAAAAAAACCTAACCCACGGATTAAACGCCTTTTTATTTTTCTGTTAATTGTCGCCAGCCCGATTGCCATCATGGCCCAGGTTATCACCACCAACGCCAATGTGGCGTTTAACAGACCCGGTGCCGCCTCGTCTATCCAGACCGACAAGATCATAAAAAATGCTTTTGACGGCAACGCTGCCACCCGCTATTCAAGCCTTTACAGTGACAGTGAATGGGTAAGCGTGGACCTGGGCCAGCCCTTTCTTGTTAGCCAGGTAGTACTTATCTGGGAAAGGGCCTATGGAAAAGATTTTGATATCCTGTTCTCGCGCGATGGTTCGTTTACGGACCTGAACAAAGACAGTGTACAGATCAGAAACAACGTGCTGGGCAGCGACAGCATAGCAGGCACCAATTCCATAAAAATGAAATCGAATACTATTGCCCGTTATGTACGCATGCAGGGTGTTCAACGTGCTACCGTTTTTGGTTATTCGCTGTATGAGTTCCAGGTAGCGGGTTCGGTTTCCTCATCGGCCTTGCTGCCCGCAACCCTTACCGGATTTACGGCATCGGGTCAAAGCAGCGGAACCCTGCTTGAATGGACCACGACCACTGAAAATAATACCGCTGGCTTTTCGGTTGAACGAAGTAATGACGGTACCAGTTTCAGCGCAATTGGCTGGGTAGATGGCATCAACAACGGTTCTGTTGTGAGCCATTATTCCTATATCGATAAACAGGTGCTCATCGGTCGCAACTACTACCGGTTGAAAGTATTTGACCTGAGCGGCAAAGCTGGTTCCACACCCGCTGTTGCCATTAGTACTGCAGACAATAACAGCCTGAAAATATACCCGATACCGGTAAAGGATCACCTGTCTATTGAATACAAAGGAACAGCAGGCACAAACATGAGCGTTTTCCTAACCAGCACCAGCGGTCATACGGTTTATACCAATAGTTTTACCGCACGCGGCAGCCAGCAGACAATAGTTATCAACCGTACCAGTGACATGGTAGCCGGCATCTATTTTATCACTATTGGTTCAACCGGTAAAAAACAATATACGGAACAAATCATATTAGAATAAATCATAGCAATTGTATTGAAATAAAAAGACGGGCTGCCCTGCCCGTCATTTTCTATTTTTAGCAGTACTGGTATCAGACTCCATAACAGTGGCCCCTTGTCTGTTGCTCACGAAGCCCGGCC
>JBDTVE010000239.1:0-9199 GCA_040007355.1 Bacteroidota bacterium
GATGCAAAAATGGCCATGGAAAATGCGCGCGATGTTTATACCCGCCGCCAGGAAGGCATTAGCATCTGGGTGGTGGAGTCGGCACATATACACGCCTCTAATCCCGGAGATGCAGGAAGCTTTTTTGATCCCGCCAACGATAAGGTGTACCGGCATCCGTCTTTTTATGAATTACCGGAGGACCTCAGGCATATGTAGTCAGGCGCGGGCGGTGAAAGCAACACTTTTTTAAATCCAAAGATGGTTTTATCTTCTGCCAGCGTAAATCAACGTCAAAAATAAAAATTGCATCAACACAGTTCCCGGAATGAATCAACCAATCAACCGATCAACCAATCAACTCATTGATTACTCGCTTCACCTCGCAGACAATGCGCTGATACTGGCGCAACGCAATGCAGAATGGACCGGACATGGCCCCGTGCTGGAACAGGACATTGCCATCAGCAATATAGCGCTGGACCTGGTAGGACAGGCACGGAATTTTTACCAGTACACCGCTCAATTGATCAATAATACAACCGGGCAGAACATTGAGGTATCCAACGGCCAGTCAGCCACCGAAGACAGCCTGGCCTTCCTGCGAAATGCGGATGATTTTAAAAACTGCCTGCTGGTGGAACTGGAAAAAGGCGACTGGGCACGCACGGTTTTGCGCCAGTTTCTTTTTAGCAATTACCAGTTCTTTTTATACCGGCAGCTACAGCAATTGAATGATGCCACACTAGCCGCCATTGCCGCAAAAGCCTTTAAAGAAGTGAGCTATCACCTTCGCTGGAGCGCGGAATGGGTGGTGCGCCTGGGCGATGGAACAGCGGAAAGCAACCGGCGGCTGGGGGTTGCCCTGCAATACCTGTGGTCTTATACCGGCGAGTTAACGACCCATGCGGTTTACGAATCTGTACTAGCCGGTGAAAATTCAGCAGTCGATCTCAGCACCCTGAAACAATCCTGGATGGATAAAACAAAGGAAGTGCTGGTAAAGGCTTGTCTGCAAATACCCTTAGAAAAATGGATGCAGTCTGGCGGCAAAGAAGGCCGGCATACGGAACACCTGGGCCATCTGTTGGCTGAACTGCAATACCTGCAAAGAGCTTACCCGGGCAATACCTGGTGAAGACCGAATGCCCGTCTATTATAATAAAATATAACCGAAATTTGTGCTGGGTTTTTTGCGGATTCTTTTGATACACTTCATAAAACAACTTATTTGTCCTGGACACCGGTAAACAACATATATTATCTCTTCTTGAGCAGGTAGCCGATCCTGAAGTACCGGTGTTGTCCGTTATTGACCTGGGTATTGTGCGGGATATAAAAATTAACGCCGATGAAATTGAAGTAATGATTACGCCTACCTATAGTGGTTGTCCGGCCATGGACCTGATTGGGATGCAAATAAAAATGGTTTTGCTAGAGCACGGCTTCCGGAAGGTGACGGTGACCCGTGTCTTAGCACCCGCCTGGACAACCGACTGGATGAGCGAGACCGGTAAGCAAAAATTAAAAGCCTATGGTATTGCGCCACCGAACCCCGTTCAGTCTGTTTGTAATATTCAATTGTTTGCGCAAGATGAAGCGGTTCAATGTCCCCAGTGCCTCTCGTATAACACCACTCTGGTAAGTCAGTTTGGATCAACCGCCTGCAAGGCCTTGTACAAGTGTAACCATTGCCTGGAACCATTTGATTATTTTAAATGTCATTGAGCATACTGAGTGGCCGGCATGGAACAGGAACGGGTAATGTTTGCAGAGAACTCAAATATCCGGGCATTTTCGTTTTGAAATAAATGCTGCTGTTCAATCAATCATTTTTATATGGATTCCATCCTGTTCAAGATAGAAAAAAATATCGCCGTCGTTACGCTTAACCGACCGGAAAAGATGAATGCCTTTGACACCGAAATGGCATTGAGCCTGCAAAACGTTTTGGACGTCTGCGCAGCAGATAAACAAATAAGAGCTGTTTTCTTAACAGGAAGCGGTAAAGCGTTTTGTGCCGGGCAGGATCTGCATGAACTGAACAGTGAAAAGGCGCCTTCCTTCAGCAAAATACTGGCAGTGCATTATAACCCTATTGTAACGCGCATCAGGAATATTGAAAAGCCCGTAGTCTGCGCGGTCAATGGCGTGGCGGCGGGAGCGGGCGCTAACCTGGCCCTTTGCTGCGATATTGTGGTAGCTGCGCAATCTGCGTCTTTTATACAAGCTTTTTCTAAAATAGGACTGGTACCGGATACTGGTGGCACATTTTTCCTGCCCCGTTTAATTGGCTGGCAGAAAGCATCGGCATTAATGATGCTGGGCGACAGGATAACCGCAGCAGACGCAGAAAGATATGGCATGTTATACAAGGTTTTTGCGGATGATGTTTTTGCGGATGAATCGATGAAGATAGCCTCCACCCTTGCCGCAATGCCCACCCGTGCGCTTGCCTATACAAAACAGGCCCTGAACGCCTCGTTGAATAGTTCCTTTGAAGCCCAGTTAAAAACAGAAGATGCCCTGCAATACGCGGCGGCAAACACCCATGATTATAAAGAAGGGCTGGCTGCTTTTCTTGAACGGCGGGTGCCTGTTTTTAATGGTGAATAGCGGACTGGTAAACGCGATGCTGGCCGGCGCCGGCCTGAATATAACCTTGCAACACTCCTTCCTCCGCACAAATGCCCGGTCTGAAACCAAGCTGTTGCCAACTATTGTATTGCAGTTTCCTTTCATTATCTTTAAAGAAGCTTACCGTCATATTATCAACAACAACTAACACTCCTGTTATGACAAAGCTATCTGTATGGGCAAGCCATCATCGTGGTAAAGCGCGTATACTTATTGTGCTGATGCATCTTCTTTTATTTGTACTCGCAGTCAATACGGGAAATAGTCTTATGCAGCTTGGCATCTACCCGGCAACTTTCTTTATTTATATTCCGGTTCTGCTGTTTTTTGCCGTGGTGTTTTTATATCCCAGCCGGTGGCGGTCAGCGCTCCGGTTTAGTAAGCGGCAATGGTATGCTATCCGAAAATCCCTCGACTTTATACTGAGCGCATGCTTTTTTATACTGGTATGTTTTATTGCTAATTATTACGGTCGCATGCAAGCTACCGGCCTGGTTACTACGGCCGAAGCCGCTGATGTAGCAAATAACCCTGAAAAACCAACTGCGGCTACTATACTGACCTCGCTCGCATACAGAGACAAAAGCACCCTTACGCGGACTGAAAAAAGAATTTTAAAAAATGAGTTCAGGAAACAACTGGGAATTTATGCAAAGGCAAAGCTTACACGGGATGATGAAGCGGGGAAAAAGGCCGTATTTATTATTTTATCCATTATTGGCGCTATTGGGCTTTGCGTTCTCCTGGCTGGCCTGGCCTGCAGTATTGCCTGCAATGGGTCGGCGGTAGGCGCCGTAGTTGTGGGTGTGCTGGGTCTTGCTGGCATTCTCTGGCTGTTGATATTTGTTATCAATAAAATAAAACTCCACCAGAAAAAGCCGGCGGAAGAAAACCCAACGTAGCGATTAACCGTCTGTTTGCGAGGTTAAGCCGGCCATTTTTTTGATACTAAAAAAGAAGCGACTACCCGGGCTGTTTGCTTGCTCAATAAGTCCGCGGCATTTTTTATAGCGTATTCCAAACCCTTCGACTCATCCAGGATTGAATAGGCTTTCTGCAGACCAAGGGCAACTACTTCCTGTTCATTTAATTGCAGGCTTCCACAAATAGCGATTACCGGTATATGGTGTTGCTTCGCAAGGGCTGCGATGCTGCTGATTAACTTACCACTTTTGCTCTGCTGGTCTATTTTTCCTTCGCCGGTAATAATAATATCAACCGCTCCCAGATCGTTTTTTATTTTGCTGGCTTCAATAACCAGTTGGGTTCCCTGCTTCAGCACCACATTCAGAAAAGGCATCAGACCGGCAGCAATGCCGCCCGCCGCACCGGTACCTGGTTGCTCCGCCAGGTTTTTATTGGTTTGCGCTGCTGTTAGCGCGGCAAAATGCCTGAGGCCCTTATCCAGCAATTGTACTGTTTCTTTGGTAGCACCTTTCTGTGGCGCGTATACAAAGGCGGCACCCTGTGGACCATATAATGGATTTTCCACATCGCAGGCAATTTCAAACTGCACCGGGGTTTGCACCGGTGGGGGAATGATTTTTTGGATCGATATTAAATTTTCACCGGAGGCTGTAACGGGTTTGTTGCGGGCATCCAGCAGGCCAAAACCTAGTGCCGATAAAATACCCGTTCCCGCATCATTGGTGGCACTGCCGCCAATACCCAGGATAATCTTTTTTGCGCCTTTGCCTAGCGCATCTTTTACCAGCAGTCCGGATCCATAAGTGGATGTTTTCATTGGATCGCGCTCCGATGGCTCTAACAATACCAGTCCGCTGGCAGCGGCCAGTTCAATAATGGCTGTTTTAGTATCAGCGTTCCATTGGTAGGCGGCCTGAATGGGTCTACCCAGGGGATCAACTGTTAGGCACAGAATCGTTTTTGTTTTGGTATAGTACTGCATTACGGTGGCAAAGCCATCGCCGCCATCGGCCATCGGGAAAGCATGTATCGTTATATTTTTATCGGCCTGTTGTATCCCCTTTGCTATGGCATCGCATACCGCGGCACTGCTAAGGCTTCCTTTGAATTTATCCGGTGCAATAATTATTTTCATTGTTCAGAGCCCTGGCGCTTACCAGACGGTTGCTAAGATAATCATACATTGACAGAAAAAATGATGGGCCGGGCACCAGGACCGTGATTAAGCGTTGTTGCGTCGCACACTTGTGCTATTGGTTCTTTGTGCAGCTGGCCAGCACCTGATATTTCCGAGCACCAGGCGTTCCTACAGAACGCATTGTACGCCCCGCCAGTTTGCTACCCATTAAATGTTCCGCTGGAACATTCATCGGGCAAGCTCCGAACAAAACATCCCGATAATAAGGGTCTTCATTCGCAGCCACGAAGCTATCGTCATTGCGAAGCGCAGCAAAGCAATCTGTGCTGGCCAAACAGGGTTGCCCCTGCTTAATAAAGTATGCAGCCCAGTGGTTGGTGTCTCACCGACCATCTATCATTCAATCCTGCATCATTTTATTCATCTCTTCATTATTCCATCCACGGATTGCTTTATTTCATTCGCAATGACGAGTCACGCTGTTCAGTTAGGCCTGTATTATTTTGATCAGTTCCCAATTTTATTCGTAACAACAACGAGCGGGTGGGTCGCCCTTTCTTCGGGCGGCTCACCCTCCTCAGCAATCACGCTCCTGCTTCCATGGTCGTTGTCTTCGACCATCACTTTATCGAATATCGACTCCCAACTCTCTCGACTCGCCTGGTATAATCATTCACATTTCTTTAATAAACTTTCTTTTTCCGTCTCGCTCTATATACTTAACTGGTTACCAAACAAGCATTTAAAAATCAAAAAAACAAACATCATGAAAGCTTTACTTATACTACTGATGCCCTTGTTCATAATAGGCAGTTTTACCGCCAGCGATCATTTTTTTAGAATGGCAGATTATTGTACTTCAGCCGTGTTTACGCTCGCGTGTCTTTGTTCCATTACCTTATGGATTACGGCCCTGAGTTCAAAAAAATTAGCCCTGGATTAATTATGCCCGTTTACCGTGGCGGCAGGCAATAGCGGCAATAAGCAGGAAGCCTTTATTGCTTTTTTTAGGCCGACCGGCAGGCAGAAACCGGCCCCGGTCAATAGATACGGCCCCCTCCCCCATATCTGTTATCTTTGCCGCCATAAATGGAAAAAACAAACTTTATTGACTATATCCGCATTTTTTGTCGTAGCGGGCATGGTGGTGCCGGCAGTAAACATTTTATGCGGAATAAATTAACGGCCATGGGCGGTCCTGATGGAGGCGATGGTGGCCGCGGGGCGCATATTATACTAAAGGGGAATAAAAATCTTTGGACCCTGCTGCACTTGCGTTATTTTAAAAATGTGCTGGCGGAGAATGGTGAGAACGGCAGCAAAAACAATAGCAGCGGCAGAAGCGGAAAAGACATTATCCTGGAAGTTCCGCTGGGCACTGTAGCCAGGGACGAGGCAACGGGCGTACAACAGGTAGAAATCCTGGATCACGGGCAGGAAATAATCTGGCTACACGGCGGCAGGGGCGGGTTGGGGAATTCCAATTTTGCCACCGCTACCAACCAGGCCCCTGATCACGCGCAACCCGGCGAACCCGGCGAAGAAGCCTGGAAGATAGTAGAACTGAAAGTGCTGGCAGATGTTGGGCTGGTGGGTTTTCCCAATGCGGGGAAATCAACCCTGCTTTCCGTAGTTACGGCAGCCACGCCGAAAATTGCCAATTACGCATTTACAACTATCAATCCGCAATTGGGCATAGTTGAATACCGTGATGGAAGAAGTTTTTGTATGGCCGACCTGCCCGGCATTATTGAAGGCGCCGCCGAAGGAAAAGGCCTGGGGCATCGTTTTTTGCGTCATATTGAACGCAACCCGGTTCTTTTATTCTTGTTGCCCGCAGACAGCAACGATCATAAAAAAGAATTCGATATCCTGGTGAATGAGTTGAATGAATACAACCCCGAACTGTTGCACAAACAATTTGTAATTGCCATTAGTAAAGCGGATATGCTTGATGATGAACTGAAAGCGGCCATACAAAAAGAGCTCCCACCGGAAATTCCTCATGTCTTTATTTCAGCTCTTACGCAACAGGGCCTGGTGGAATTAAAAGACCTGCTCTGGAAGGTGCTGAATCAATAAAAAACGGATGGTTTTGGCAAATGCTGTAACTTAATAGCGCCCTTTAATATCCCAAAACCTTTTATCTATGACACAGCCAACCGGCCAGCCCTGGTTGATCCAGACCGCGTTTACACTAGTAAAATTCTTTTCTAATGTATTGAAATCAATCTGGCTTTTTTTTCCTGCCATACTTTTTATATTACTCACGTTTGCCTGTTTTATTAAACTCGGGCAGGGAAAAGATATTATTATCTCCTTTACTGAAAATACCCGCAGTGGCATCGGTGCAGCGGATGTCTTCATTAATGTATTGATTAAACTGACCTTTTTTGTAGCCATCGCATTCTGGGTATATGTAAGCTGGTATTCATCCCGCATTGTGGCTTATGCAAAACTGTACCGGCAGAAAACCTATGCCAACCAGTTTAAACCGACCCTGCCCGAGGATCAATTCGGCACCCGGTACGAAGTGCAGCCGCTTTTCCTGGACAGTTTCCCCAGGCTGGTGGGCTATGCCTGTTTTATCATCGTGCTGTTTGCCGTGAGCAATATGATATTCCCGAATTCATGGTTAAAAAAACAACCCATTCTTTTCCTGGCCATATTCCTGCTGGCTGCGGGACTATTGGATAAAAGGCTGATCCGGTTTACTGACAATGAATTAAACAGCAAGCGTCTCCGGCGCTGGTTCGTCATCGTTGGCATTGCTTTCTTAGGATTGTTGCTGGTATTGCAGGTATCCGGTTTTTTAAACAGCCCCTATGTTTTATTTTCCATGATACTGCTGATGATGGTGCTGTATACTCTTTATATTAACCTGCGCAGGAAAAAAGTAGATGAAGACGCGCCTAAAAAGATGGCGGCAATGGCAGGAAGGCAAAATGTGGTAATCGCCCTGTTAAAGAAAACCATGACCTTTATTCATCTTGAGCACAAGGAGGTAGGCTATTTTTTATGGTTCAACATTATTTGCGGCTTTGGACTGGTCGCCTACCTGTCCGCCATTATATGGTTCAGGGTCTCGGTGGCTTTTGGCCCCATGCCGCTGGTATTACTGGCATTTGCGGTATTGCTTGGTTTTGGCAATATGTTAACCACCCTGTCTGTAAAAACCGGTTTAAACCTGCATTTTATCATTTTTTTGATTGCCGCCCTTTTTACCACACCTGAAAATCATTTTGTACGAATGGCATCTATGCATGACCGTAAGGTTGATGCTGCCGTGTTTCAAAAACGACAACATATACAGCAATATTTAAGTGCCTGGGTAAGCCATCATGCCGCCATCGACTCGGTTCCGGAATATCCGGTCTATTTTGTCCTGGGCAATGGAGGCGCGTCCAGGTCGGCTTACTGGGTAGCATCTGTGCTGGGCAGACTGGAAGACAGCTCCCTCCGGTCGGGAAAAGAAAGGTTTTCCGACCATGTGTTCTGCCTCTCCGGCACTTCTGGTGGTGGTGTTGGTGTAGCAGCCTTTTATGCATTGCTAAAAAATGCCGATAAAAAAGACCGTACGCCGGCTTTTGAGATTTCGGCCAAAGATTTTTTGCGACAGGACTTTCTGACCTATACCCTGGCAAGAATGCTGGGGCCTGATTATTTTAATTTTATACCCGTTGTAAACTGGTTCTTACCCAACCGCGACAGGGTGGATGCGCTTGAGACAGCCTTTGAAAAAGCAGCGGATACCGCACACTACAAATTGCATTTCAACAACACTTATTTCGACGAATGTATCGCAGAAGAAGGCGTCTACAACGGCCTGCCCATTCTCTGTATCAATACCACGCGCGTACAGGATGGCAGTCCTGGTGTTGTATGCAGCATACAACTGGATGCAAAACTTTTCGACAAACGTGTAGATGTTGTTAGCTTGCTGCCGCCGGATACTACTATTCGTTTAAGCACGGCCGCTATTTTAGGCGCCCGGTTCCCCTACATGAGCCCCGCCGGCAGGATAGACCAGCCAACAAGCGCCGGTAGCCGCAAACATTATTTTGTTGACGGCGGATATTTTGACAATTCCGGTGCCGGCGTTGTGCAGGAAATGATCCGCGCCATCATCATGGCGTCGGATACTACTACCAACCAGCTGCTTCGGAAAAGAATGCAGAAACTGAAGATAGTCGTGTTGCATATTACCAATAGTCCACAGGGAGATACTCACATAAAACCCATTACCCCGTTTAAAAATGATCTTACCTCACCCTTGCTCACCATACTGGGTGCGTATGATATGCAGACTACGGTAAACGATATGCGGCTGGCGAGCTATATAACAGATATTAACCAGCGACCCGATTCAGCCGGTCTCAGTAAGGCGATTTATTATCCTATTCATTTATATAACGACCCGGAAGAAAGGGGCGATACCAACTCCAACGGCCCATATGCCATGAACTGGTTTATTTCCGATAGCGTTCGCAACGAAATGGACCGTCGCCTGCTTAAACA
>JBDTVE010000240.1:0-7209 GCA_040007355.1 Bacteroidota bacterium
ACCAATATACTGGGTAACAGGGATGGTTATGTGCTTGACCAGCCGGATAATTTTAAAACCAAGGAAGTGTCAAAACTGGGTGTGCTGGAAGACATCCTGCGCCCGGAAGACAATCCGGATTTGTACGGAGACGTTTATCACAAAATACGCATCAATTATTACCCTCCCCACGGTGACAATAAAGAAAGCTGGGATAACATAGATATTTTTGGATGGCTCGGGTATAAAATGCAGATTAAAATTAATTTTTTATGCCGCGATTCTATACTGGCCGCGCCAGTTGTTCTGGACCTGGCGCTGTTTGCGGATTTTGCCAAACGGGCGGGTTTAACGGGTATACAGGAATGGCTGGGCTTTTATTTTAAATCGCCCCAAACTCTACCCGAACTGCGTACCGAGCATGATATTTTTAAACAACTGACAAAGCTGGAAAATACCCTGCGTTACCTAATGGGTGAGGATTTGATAACTCATCTTGGGCTTGATTACTACGAGGAAGAATTGGCTACGGTATGATCTTTTTTAAATTGATTGCTACCTGTGGCGGTATAGGTTATGTAAAGGGAGGTGGAACGGTTGCCGCATTATTATATACAATATTGTGGTTGTTCATTCGTCCTTCCATTAATAATATGCCGGTGCAGGTAGTTCTTTTTTTATTGCTGATGCTGGTAGGAGTAGTCGTTTCAAACAGGCTGGAGCCAGTTTGGGGCAAAGACAGCGGTAAAATTGTGATTGATGAAGTGGCGGGCATGTGCTGCACGCTTTTGTTTGTTCCCCCACAATGGCAGTACGCGCTGGTGGGTTTGGTATTGTTCAGGTTTTTTGATATTGTAAAACCATTATTTATCTCATCTGCAGAAAAACTTCCGGGTGGCTGGGGTGTTATGACAGATGATGTGGCAGCGGGCGTCTGCGCCAACCTGTTGTTACAATTAATGATAGTTACAAACGTTTTGTAAAAATGCTTACGTTTCTGAAAGCCCAGACGGCTTCACTGGTAGCTTCCGCTGCTGATTTTATGATAACCGTGCTACTGGTAGAATTAGCCGGTATGCAACAATTGCCCGCCTCTATTGAAGGTACCATCAGCGGTGGTATCATAAATTTCATTATTAACCGGTCATGGACATTTAGCGGTAGTCAGAAAAATACGCAGGTGCAGGCCATGCGGTATATCATGGTCTGGTCGGGTAGCCTGGTGCTGAATGCCTTTGGATTTTACCTGGTCAACCACTATACTGGTTTGCATTATACATTGTCAAAAATACTAATAAGCATACTGGTAGGGATTTTGTACAATTACTTTTTGCAAAAGAGATTTGTCTTTAAATAGAAATATAATGGTACCGAAACGGAACGGAAGAAAGGGATGGGCTATACTGTTTATTTTCATGGCATTGTTTTCATGTTTGGCAAAAGGCCAGGGTTTTACGGTAACCGGCACGGTAAAAGATTCTGTAACGGGTGCTGTGCTGCCAAATGTAAGCGTTTATTTTAAAAATGCTCATGGCGTAAGAACCGATTCTGCAGGCGCCTATTTTTTGCAGTCGGACGGTGCGGTATCCTATATGGAATTTTCCATGGTAGGCTATAAACGGCTGCGCATACCGTTTAGACAGGATACCGGCATGCTGTTGATCAATGTATTGCTAAAACCGGTATACAGCGAACTTAATAATGTTACCATTACCCGGAAGAACAAAGCCCGCTACACCAATAAAAACAACCCGTCTGTAGATCTGATCCGCAAGGTAATAGACAATAAATCACAAAACAGGATGGAGGGGTATAACTCTTCCTCATATGAAAAGTATGAGAAACTGCAGGTATCGCTCAGCAACCTGACAGACAAGCTGAAAAAAAACCGGTTCACCAAAAGGTTTGGTTTTGTGTTCGACAATGGCGACACATCAAAGATCGAAGGCAAATCCGTTTCGCCGGTCTACCTGGAAGAAACCATTTCAAAAAACTATTATCAGAAAAAACCGGAACGCAATAAGACCGTTATCATAGCCCAGAAAAAAGTGGATTTTGGTGAATTTATAGACAGCCGCGGGGTAAGCACCTACCTGAACCGCCTGTATGAAGACGTGGATATATACAGCAATAACCTCTCGCTGCTTACCAACCAGTTCCTGAGCCCGGTGGCCGATGTGGCGCCCACTTTTTACATGTATTTTATAAAAGATACCGTGGAAGTGAATGGTGAAAAATTGATCCGGATGTATTTTTCACCGCGCAACCCCAACGACCTGTTGCTGCGCGGCACCTTATACATTACGCTGGATGGAAAATACGCCATCCAGGGATTGAACATACTGGTGAGCAAATATGCCAACCTTAATTTTGTACGGGAGCTAAAAATAAACCAGCAATTTGAAAAGGGATCCAATGGTCGCTACCATGTCTCTAAAAGCGATATGATTGCGGATTTTGGATTGTCAAAAAATGGCGCCGGTTTTGTGGGCGAGCGAACCGTTTCCTATAAAAACTTCCAGACCGATATTGTTTTTGATGACTCCGTTTTTGCCGGTCCAAGAACCGTGATCCAGGAAGGGGCATTAACCAAAAAGGAAAACTATTGGGATACAACCCGGCATGATTCGCTCACGCGGTCCGAATCAAAAGTATATAGCAATATAGACAGCCTTAAAAAAATGCCGTCTTTTAAAAGAACGCTTGATATCGCAACCCTGTTTCTGGCAGGTTATAAGTCCTTTGGTATTGTGGAAGTGGGGCCGGTGAGCACTTTTTATAGCTTTAACCCGGTGGAAGGGTTCAGGTTACGTGCCGGAGGGCGCACCACGCCAAAACTTAGTAACAGGTTCTATGCCGAGGCTTATGGCGCATATGGATTCAAGGATCAAAAATGGAAATACTTCCTGAGCGGTACCTATTCCATCAACAATAAAACCATTTACGATTTTCCCCTGCATTATCTGCGCGCATCTTTCCAGCGAGATACCAAGATACCAGGGCAGGAACTTCAGTTTGTACAGGAAGACAATTTCCTGCTTTCGTTTAAACGGGGCGATAATAACAAATGGCTGTACAACGATATTTTCCGACTTGATTATGTACGCGAACTCAATAACCATTTTTCCTATACCCTTGGTGTCAAATACTGGAAACAGGCGCCTGCCGGTAAAGAGTTTGTTTATACCAAGCTGAATAACGGGGTACCGTTTAATGTTCCGGCCATTACCACCGGAGAACTGGCCCTTGAATTGCGCTGGGCTCCGAACGAACAGTTTTACCAGGGAAAACTATACCGTATCCCGATAGTCAATAAGTACCCCATCTTCCGGTTTCGTTATATTGGCGGCATAAAGGGGCTGTTTGGCGGGGAATACAATTACCAGAGTATCAACCTCAATATAGCCAAACGGTTTTATTTGTCGCAACTGGGGTATACCGATATTTCATTGGAAGGCGGCTACCTTTTTGGTAAAGTGCCTTTTCCCTTATTGTCTATCCATCGGGCCAACCAGACCTATACTTACCAGCTGAACTCCTATAACCTGATGAATTTTCTGGAATTTGTAAGCGATCGGTACGCTTCTGTTAACATCGATCATTATTTTAATGGGTTTATTTTTAACAAGATCCCATTATTGAAAAAATTAAAATGGCGCGAAGTTGTTACAGGTAAATTCCTGGTGGGCGGTCTTCGCGAGGAAAATAACCCCGCAAAAACGTCCGACCAACTGAAATTCCCGGTAACAGACGGTGTAACCTCTACTTTTAGTCTTTCAAAAGAGCCTTATATAGAGGTGAGCGCCGGAATTGCCAATATTTTTAAACTGGTAAGGGTAGATGTGGTCAGAAGGTTCAGCTACCTGGATCACCCGAATGTTCCGCAATGGGGTATCCGGGGAAGAGTTAAATTTGATTTTTAAATGCATTACTATGAGTGTGAGGGATACACTTCAGCATACTATTTATAAAATTATTGACCCGCTTGTGCGGTTTCTTATCAGGGTTGGCTTAACACCCAACGGGATAACCACCATTGGGCTCCTGTTGAATATCGGTGTTGCCATCATTTTTATAGCAGGGGCCGAAGAAGGCAACCGCGGGGATCTTTCTTATGTGGGCTGGGCCGGCGCATTGATTTTATTTGCCGGTTTGTTTGATATGCTTGACGGGCAGGTGGCCAGGCTCGGCAATATGGCGTCCTCCTTCGGGGCAATGTACGATTCCGTACTGGATCGCTACAGCGAGCTGATCATGTTTCTTGGTATTTGTTATTACCTGGTGGCACATCATTATTTCCTAAGCTCTTTATTTGCGTTTATTACACTGATTGGCTCCATGATGGTTAGTTATACCAGGGCGCGCGCGGAAGGCCTGGGGGTGGCTATCAAGGGGGGGCTGATGCAAAGACCGGAAAGAGTAGTAGTGATAGGGGTTACCGCCCTGCTTTGCGGTATGGCGGCCAATTGGATTGGTGGCAACTACAAGTTGTATATCACCGGAATACCTTTTCATGTTTTTGAAACAATTTCTATTTTTACCATCCCGCTAAGCATAATGGCCGTACTGACCAATATCACCGCCATCCGGCGATTAAGAGATGCAAAAAAAGCATTTGACGAGAAAGAAAAAACAGAAAGAAAAAAAGCCGCTGCCGCAATCAAAAACGTTCTGCTCCTGGTGGGTTTTTTTGTCGCCGGTCCAACAGTTCAAGCACAGAAGGCCGTTGCAGGAAGCAATACCCTCATTACGGACACCTTTCCCGTGCCACCCCGTAACCCTAACCAATTGTTTTACCTGCAGCGTACTTCCAATAAAAACACCATTGTATGCGACTTAAACCTCGTCAACGGCGTGATAAACAAGGGGGAACCGGTGCATGTGTACTGGATACGTTATTCAGACCAGGGACAATTGCAGGAACTTTCTTATATACAACGTACTTTTGCCTACGGTATAAAAACCACGGCCCTGGCAAATGACAATGGATATGTGATGCATTTTGTCTCATACAAGAAATGCCCGCTTTACCTGGTAAAATCGCCGGCAGACAATAAATACCGGGTGTATACCGTGGTTAATGCCAAAAGAATAATGCTAAACCGCATTTTTATAAAAATTAACGGTGGTTCTTTCTGGTCGCCCAACGTGGAATATGTGGAAATCAAGGGGGTCGATATATCAAATGGTAAAGAAATTACAGACCGCCTAAAAATATAGTTATTATGCCAAAGAATTATGTGTCAAACGGAACCGAGTCGGAACGGATGTTTAAGAACGGTTTTATGGAAAGCCTTTCAAAAGTACATTTCACAGTTCCTTTATTTATATATGTACCCGTTGCGGCAGTATTTATTTACCGGGCCTTCGACCGCGCGCACAATTCCATTTCATGGTTTTTTATCTACCTGCTGACGGGTATTTTTATCTGGACCATTGCAGAATACCTGCTACACCGTTATGTCTTTCATTTTGTTCCAAAATCAAAATGGGGACTTCGCCTGCATTTTATATTCCACGGAGTACACCACGATTACCCGCGCGATGCCAGGCGACTGGTGTTGCCACCATCCGCCAGTATACCACTGGCTACCGGTTTCTATTTCCTTTTTTTATGGATATTACCGTCTCGGATGCTGGATGCTTTTTTTGCAGGCTTTTTAGTTGGCTACCTGGTATATGATATGACCCATTATGCCATACACCATGGTAATTTTAAAAGCAGGATCCTGAAAAGCATCAAACAACATCATATGCTGCATCATTACTCGGACTCAACAAAAGGATATGGCGTCAGTTCTTCGCTCTGGGATATTTTTTTTCAATCCGGTTTCAAAGACAAAAAACAATAGCCGGTTGAAATGCCACCCAGATTATTTACTGCAAGACTTATTTTCATCATGGCCGCAATTTCGGCGGCATACCTGCTGGTTTCTGATTTTTTAATTGGTTTCCGGCCGGAACAGTTGTTCCTGGTAATACTGTGCAACCTGCTTTTTTTTGCTTCTATGGCAACAAGAAGTTTTGTGATGGCTTTTTCTGTTTTTATTGTTTACTGGGTCATCTTCGATTACATGAAGGCCTTTCCCAATTACCGCTATAGTCCGGTGCACATTGAGGACATTTACAACGCCGAAAAAGCCATTTTTGGCATCCACGGCCCCGGCAGCAAAATATTGACCCCCAATGAATACTGGCAATTGCACCGCCATGCCTTTCTTGATTTTATGGCTGGTGTTTTCTATCTCTGCTGGATACCCGTGCCGCTTATGTTTGCCACCTGGCTGTATTTTAAAAACAGGCGGCATTTTTTTTATTTTGCCTTTACTTTCCTGCTGGTGAACCTGTTGGGTTTTGTCATTTACTATACCTATCCTGCTGCGCCACCCTGGTACGTGAGCCAGTATGGTTTTGCCTTTTATCCAAACACCCCCGGCAGCACCGCCGGTCTTGCACGGTTTGACGCCCTGGTGAATGCATCCATTTTTCAATCCCTGTATGCCAAGAGCTCCAATATATTTGCTGCTATGCCCTCCCTGCATTCTTCTTATCCCGTTATTGTATTTTATTATGCGCTGAAGAACAAATTGGGGTTTATGAAATTTGTATTTGGACTGGTAATGGTGGGTATCTGGTTATCTGCCGTGTACACCAATCATCATTATATACTGGATGTACTGGCAGGTATAGGCTGCGCAGTGCTGGGTATCTGGTTGTTTAGCCTGGTGGCAAACAAACTGATTCCACTAAAAAAGAAGAGTGATTAAAAGAAGAATAATTTAAAGAGGAGTGATTAATTAAAAGAAGCCAGTTTGGGAAGAACAATCTTTTTGCAACCAATGCCATCCACCATTACGTTTACAATAAACTCGGCTCTTTTGTTAAGGCTGCTGTAATTATCTACATTCAGCGGCATTTCCAGCCCTTTGAAGGAGCTGACGATAAGATAAGATAATGATTCAATGTATTCTTTGTCCATCTGCCTGAATTCTCCCAGCCGGATTCCATCATTAATAATATCCTTTACCAGCGCAACCTGCAGGGTATCGTATTTCTTTTTTATAAGTTCCATCTTTCCCGCAAAATCAATCAGGTCTTTTTTTAGCACTTCATGCAGGTTCGACAATTCACTTATCTTTTTCAAACGTGTTCTGCAATAAGCAATCAGCTTGTCTTTTGACCCGTATACCGCGTTTATTTCCACGGTAACCTGTTTAAAGAATTCGGTCA
>JBDTVE010000241.1:0-6693 GCA_040007355.1 Bacteroidota bacterium
TGATTGTATCAATTTTGATTTCAACTTTTGAATTTCCAAAAAGAATTTCCTTCCCGACTTTTTCCATATAACAATCATTGGCAATTTGGGCGGAAACTTGGAAATATATTAGACACAAAAATAATAGAAAGCCGGAAGTGATTTTATTTGGCTGGTTCATGCAAAGTCATTTAGTTTTCCTTTCTCGGGGTACTTGACTATAATATTTGCTTAATTTACAGCAAGGCCTGTGGCTTTTCTAACGGTAGAAATAGATATTTCCATCAAAAAATGATTGATCCCAAAATAACTTTTCATTATTTGTTTAAAAAAAAATTAAGAGCACCCAGCAACAGGATTAATAAAATAGTTTTCTTCCTGACTTTGGGGTTTTACGAACTCCGAATCACTTCCTCCATTGGCGTATTTGAATTTACGCGGAATATACGGAAGAAAAGAAAAAGCATTTTGCATTTACAGGCAAATAAAATTGCTTTAGTAAATATTGCCTGGTTTATTACAATTCTTTTAGTCGAAAGTTTCTATACTCAATTTTCATTGGTGGGCCTACATGTACCTGCACACCCAGGCTACCGGACAATTTGCGATTTTTAGTATCGTTGTCGGTAACGTCGCTCATTAAAACCCCGTTAATGTAATGAAGCAATCTGTTGCCTTTTACGATTACCCTGCATTCATTCCAATCGCCGTTTTTTATAAATTTATTGAGCGAATCAGGAGGGGCGGAACTGACAACACTTCTATTTAACCATGCATTGTTCCTGATATTTTTGTTAAAGCGTATTGAATCATTTGCCGGATTAACGATCACTTTTTCTCCGTGATAGGCGAGCGTAGTCCTGCCTCTCTCTTCATAATTTTGACCCGTAAAAAAATTCTTACCGTCAATATCCGACTGATATCCACGCATTGCATAAGGAAGAGAATCAATCGTTTCACTGCGGTAGTTGATGCCGCTGTTTCCACCGGTTGTAATCCGGTATTCCACCTTTAAATCGAAGTCCTTTGTGATCAACCCTTTTTTTATAATAAACGAATTTCTTTTCAAGAGATTAGCAAGTGTAACTTCTCCAACGAGCGTACCGTTTTCAACCCTCCAGTATTGCGGATCATAATCCCAACCATCTAACGTTTTGCCATCAAAAATGAGAGAATACTTTTTCTTGGAGGTGGAAGAAAGATCTTTTGGAGAATGGCATGAAAAGAATATTGCCGATATAAGGAGCATAGAGAGAAGAGATAATGCATCGTACCTTATCCTTACTGTTATTGAAGCTTTGTCTATATTGTTTCCATTACCATTCATAGCAATTCAAGTTTAAATTAAGCATCATTAGATTAGAGAAGAAGGCTATTGAAGACTCAAAATTGCCATATTCTAGTTATAACCTTTCCCATTCACAAACAAATACCATGGCCATTACACTGATCTTCACTATTATAAATTTCACTTAGTTCCCGCAGCTACTTTGTTGAAGTATTGCATGGATTCAATAATATCTGGTACGTTGTTATTCATTTTGTGTTCACACTCAACATACACCATACCTTTGTAATGCTGGGCCTTTAATTCCCGGGTAACACCTGCAAAATCAATAACTCCCTTTCCAACTATAACATCTTCACCGTCAATTTCAGCTTTGGCAACGTCTTTTAAGTGCACGCAGAGGATATGGCCTTTTAATTGATTTAAGCATTTTACCGCATCCAAACCACTACGAGTCCAGTGCCCAAGGTCTGCGCAGGCACCAATGTTCTTATGTCCTTTTATAGCAGCAAGCACTGAGTCGGGATGCCAGTAGGCACTACTTCCTTTGGCATGTTCGTGAATAGCGATTTTTATTTTATAAATCTCTCCGAGGCTATCAAGAATATTCCAGTGCGCCTTTTTTGGCTCACACACTATAAAATCCATACCCAGCGTCTTAGCCATCTCAAAATACCGCTTCCAGTCTTCAGCATCTTTACCACCAGCAACATACATTGATCTCATTTTAAGGCCTTTCTCATCCAATAGTCGTTTCATGTTCATAATGCCTTGAGAAGAAAGGTCTGCCATTGTACTATCCTTAAATTCTCCTTTTAGCACATGAAAAGAAAATCCTTCTACATACTTCACTCCTGCGCTATCCGCTTTGTCCAGTGAAACGGAAAAAGGAAACAAATTGAATGAGTACAAGGCTATACCCATGTCCCATTTGACAGTTGCATTAGAACTTTGGTCACTGGAGTGTAGATTGGTAGTATCATCATTACCAATATTGGTAGTAGCATTATTACTACAAGACATTACAAAAAGAGATAGAAACATCAACTGAAATAAATGGAAATAATGCTTTTTCATCTTAATCATTTTTACAAATATATCATTTTTTCTAAGGTTAACGAAGAGTAGCCAAAATAGTGATTTTTGTTCTTGTTCAAATTAACCAGCATACTAAAGCACAGTTGTCATAAAAAAACAATTTACATTCAAAGCCTCAAATTGTCAAAGCTTTAATAACCTAGTTATCTAACGAACATCAGCGTGTGTGGAAAATGAAACCTCCCAAGGATCAAGAAGATCCTTAATCAGGAATGCTTCCCTGGCAACGGCAGGCTTTTTTATTGTTCTGCTTCATTATAACCGGTTTTTAAAGCGGGCGTATAAAAATGGCAAACATTAGATCTGAAACCCGATCAGTTAAAGGGTTCAAGTGTTTTGAATAAGAAATCTAGCTTTCACTACCATAAAATTGTAAACATTATGTCAAAGACCAGACGTCAATTTTTAGTCAATTCTACTAAGCTTTTAGCTGCTACCAGCTTTGCCGGGTTAGTGCCTGCAGCAGCCTCTTCTGCTTTTGCAGCTACATCAAAACCTTCTGACAGTAATAAAATTGTATTGGGTTTAATTGGGGCAAAAAACCAGGGGATGGCAGATTTGCGCCAGGCATTAAAGCAGCCGGGTGTTGAGTGCGGTGCTTTATGTGATATAGATGATGCCATACTATCAGCAAGGAGCGCTGAAATTAATAAGATACAAGGAAAGGCTCCGGTAGTATATAAAGACTTTAGGAAGTTACTGGATAATAAAGACATTGATGCCGTAATTATTGGTACACCGGATCATTGGCATTGCTACATAATGATCGCTGCCTGTGAAGCCGGTAAGGATGTTTATGTGGAAAAACCTTTGGCAAACAGCATCGGGGAATGTGATTTAATGGTATCCGCTGTACGTAAGCATAATAAGGTTGTTCAGGTAGGACAGCAGCAGCGTAGTGGCGGTCATTGGCAATCGGCGATGAAGTTCATTAAGTCAGGCCAGTTAGGAGACTTGCGAAAAACACAGGTATGGGCCAATTTCAATTACGGCGCTGGTCAGCCTAAAGTACCAGATACGCCGGTGCCGGCAGGCGTAGACTTTAACATGTGGCTGGGCCCTGCGCCTGAGCGTTCGTTCAATGCGTCCAGGTTTCATGGATCTTGGCGCATGTTCTGGGATTACGGAGGAGGCTTAATGACAGATTGGGGCGTACATTTGATGGATATGGCTTTATGGGCAAAAGATATTACCACTTTGCCGCTGTCTGTAGCTGCATCAGGTGGAAATTATGCTTTTCCTGAAAGAGCACATGAAACCTTTGATACCATGAGTGTTACTTATCAAATGCCCGATTATAACATTACCTGGGAGCATGTGGCAGGTATTGAAACTGGCCCCTGGGGTCGTAACTACGGATTGGCATTTATAGGCAATAACGGAACCATTGTAATTGATAGGTCATCTTGGGATTTGTATCCGGAATCTTCAGGGGGTAAATATAAAGTTCCGGTTATGCCCCGTCAAACAGGATATGACTCGCATGAAGCTCATCTTAAGAATTGGCTAGAGTGTATAAAAACAAGAAAAGATCCTAACTGTACGATAGAGATGGGAAGACTAACGGCAATGACTACCCACATGGGAAATATAGCTTTGCGTACCAAATCTAGATTGGAATGGAATGAAGGCAGCAAGAACTTTGGAGACAATACCGCTGCTAACGCACTACTTATACCTTCTTATCGTAAACCATGGAAGCTTCCCAAAATATAAAAGCTAATTTTTTTTTGCAAAAGCAAAGAAAACAAATATGAAACATTACATTGTGGAGTTAGACAAGACAGCAAACCCTATAACCTGCGTTCAGGATAGGATTTCATACCTAAAAAAATTAAAGCACTAAAATTCATTCCTAACCATTTAAATTTCATTATAGTATTTTATCGGGTTTAAATTGCAAACGTTATACAATTTTATAAAACAAGTAAAATGATCAAGCACAATTTCTTTTCAATTAAAACTTCATTGTTATTCTCCTCATTTCTTATTGTGGCCAGTAGCATACAAGCGCAGTCCACTGCTACTAAGATGAATGCAGAGATGACAGAATTTTATGCGCCTGTACCAGCCGTAGTTACGCCTGGCAAGCCAGCCGCCAATGCTTTTATTACGGCGCCTTCAGATGCTATTGTTTTATTTGATGGAAAAGATCTTTCTAAATGGAAAAGTAAGGATGGTGGTGCAGCCAA
Organism: Bacteroidota bacterium; assembly: GCA_040007355.1. Taxonomy (GTDB): domain Bacteria; phylum Bacteroidota; class Bacteroidia; order Chitinophagales; family Chitinophagaceae; genus JACMLD01. Next base: position 4,558 of record JBDTVE010000241.1, read on the forward strand.
ATGGGATGTAAAGAATGGTGTGGTTACTGTAAAAAAAGGCACAGGCGACATCAGTACCGTGCAGGAATTTAATGATTTTCAACTGCATATAGAATGGTCTGCACCTTCAAACATAACTGGCTCTGGCCAGGCAAGGGGCAACAGCGGTATCTTTCTTCAAGGTGTTTATGAGCTTCAGGTGCTGGACAATTATAACAACAAAACTTATGTAAATGGTCAGGCTGGTAGTATCTACAAACAGACAGCACCGCTTAAAAATCCATTGCTCCCCCCAGGCGAGTGGAACGTGTATGATGTAATCTATACAGCACCACGTTTTAAGGAAGACAGTACGTTATTTTCACCGGCTCGTGTAACCGTACTTATCAATGGCGTGTTAGTGCAAAACAATACAACCATTACCGGCAATACACCATATGTAGGCTTGCCAAAATATCAATTTCATGGAAAAGGTCCTATTAAGTTGCAAGATCATGGAGATCCAAGTGCCCCATTGAGTTTCCGCAATATTTGGATCAGACAACTATAGGCTTTTTATGACGTGAGTTGAATGATACCCAACTGAAAAGAATGCTACACAGGAAGGCAATCCTTTAATAGGGGTTGCTTTCTTATTGGAATGATGTTGCATTAGATTCTTTCTATTGCCAGTGATTTAAATTAATAGTATAGTAAATGGTTGACAAAATGTATAAGCGCCTGCTCTCTCTTTTTATTGTTTGGATTTTGTCTTCGCCAATTTCTTTTGCCCAAAAGATATTTCTTCCAACAAAAGAATCACTTGCTACCAGGCCTGTACCACCATGGTTTGGTAACGCAAAACTGGGCATCTTTATTCATTGGGGTTTATATTCAGTTCCGGCATGGGCTACACCAACCACAACGCCGGATAAAGTAAAAGACTGGCGTTTTTTTTATAAGAATAATCCTTATGCCGAGTGGTATCTTAATACTTTAAAAATTGCCGGTTCGCCAACGCAAGCGCATCACAAAGAAGTATACGGAGCCGGTTATGATTATTACAACTTTGCAGACACGTTAAGCCAAAATACAAAGAACTGGAGTGCCGATTCCTGGGCCAGCATTTTTCAGGACATTGGTGCTCGTTATGTAGTATTTACTACAAAGCATCATGATGGTTATGTAATGTATCCATCAAAGGTCAATAATCCGTTTTTTGACAGCAAGGCTATCACCAGTAAAAGAGATTTCGTCGGTGAGGTTGCATCAGCGGTACGCAAGAAAGGATTAAAATTCGGCGTTTATTATTCCGGTGGCTTAGACTGGACCTTTTATAGAAGTCCAATCACTAATCTTTGGCCGGACCTTTTTAAAAGCATCCCTAAATCTGTTGGTTATACGGCTTATGCAGATGCCCACTATTTTGAACTGATTCATCGCTATGCGCCGGATGTTTTGTGGAACGACGTAAACTATCCTGAAAACGGCGACGTTCTTGGCATTTTTGCTGAAGCCATCAATGCAAATCCTGATGTAGTAATTAACGACCGGTGGCAACAACATAAGGACTTAACAAATTTTTCAACACCCGAATATGTAGTTTTAGACAGCAGCACAAAATATAAATGGGAATCCTGCAGAGGTATCGGATACTCATTTGGTTATAACCAGGTGGAAACAAGCAAGCAATTTCTTTCTTCAGGCCAATTGATCAATATGCTCGTTGATATTGTAAGCAAGAACGGTAACCTGCTTATAAACATTGGACCTAAGTCGGATGGAAGCATTCCTGAAGGTCAACTCAAACCTTTGCTCGACTTAGGCAAATGGCTGAAGCAAAATGGCGAAGGTATATTTGACACAAGCCCCTGGAGAAGGGCATCTCTTGTACTTCAAGATAAAACGGAACTGAGGTTTACCCGTAAGGCCGATGTACTTTATATTTATTTCTTCTCTAACCCCAAAAATAAAAACATTATCATTCCTGATTGTAAGCTGTCAAATGATGCGAAGGCTGTTTTAGTTGGAGAAAAAAACGAAGACATTAAACTGCTAACTTCTAATGGAAGTGTGCAGTTAAGACTGCCGGAAAAAAATCCTTCGTCAGGAACCTTTTTAGTTAAGCTTACAGGTGTAATTGATTAAGAGATGCAAAGCTTAAGCAACATTATCACT
>JBDTVE010000242.1:0-42055 GCA_040007355.1 Bacteroidota bacterium
ACTTTTTGTCATCACAACACAAATTTCGTTTTTCAGTTTGCAATTATTAATTGAACTTACAAATTGCTAAAAAGAAAGTTTTTATAAGTTTTGATTATGATAATGATTCAGCTAACAGGATTGTCAGGGTCCGGCAAGACAACCATTGCCAATGGGGTCAAGAAATTATTGGAGCAAAGAGATTACCGGGTTGAAGTAATTGACGGAGATATTTACAGGAAAATACTTTGTCCAGACCTTGGTTTTTCAAAAGAAGACAGAAATGAAAACATCCGACGGCTGGGATTTGTAGCCAATCTGCTAACAATTCACGGTGTGATCGCAATTCTGGCCACAATTAATCCTTATGAAAAAATAAGAAGGGAGTTAAGAAATTATGGGCCGCATGTAAACACAGTTTGGATAAATTGTGATATCGAAACTCTTGTTAAAAGAGACACCAAAGAATTATACAAAAAAGCGTTGCTGCCCGACAATCATCCCGGAAAAATCAGAAACCTAAGTGGCATAAATGATCCATATGAACTTCCTCAAAACGCCGATTTGATCATTCAAACTAATTTGAAATCTGAAAGGGAAAGTATTGAGACCTTGTATTCTTTTATTCTAAAAAAAATCCGGGATCAAAGTAAGCAGAATTTTCCAATTATCATTTAACCCTTTTTCATTTACGTCCCATGTAATCAAGAATTCTGTCAGGTTCTACATACATACTGATCCTTGCTAATTGTTCGCTTAAACGAACTGCAATGTGCCGGTACAGAATATCTGACTCCACACCGAATACACGGAATGCCTGAATTAAGGGATGGTCATCGGATTTATCTCCATAGACAGACTTGATTATTTTCTTTAGCGCCATTTGGTTTCTAAACCCTTCCCATTTATTCCCTTTCCTGAAAAGTTCATTATACATATCTACACACAAATCCAAATGTCTTCTTTCATCCTGGTATGAGATGATTTTACAAATACTGCAGAACAATTTATCCGGCATATATTCTTCTTTTCCAAAAAATTCAAGAACAGCTGCCCCAATTGATTCAACAATTACAGCCAGGAATAAGCCCGCACCTGGCATGTACCTCGCTATCCACATATAGCGATTGGCGCCTTTTATAAGTTTAGCGGAAATATATTCCTTGGCCTCTAATTTTTCTGCCAAAAAGCGCCTAAAGGTCGCTGAATGCTTTGCTTCATCATTAATGAATGTTGTCATCGCTTCCTGAATATCACGATGACGTTTATAATGAATAATGCCCATAGTTAATGGTGCTATAGCGCTTTGCTCCACTACCAAAGCATGATTCGCTATATCTTTTAGCCCACGAACTTGCCTTTTGAAAATCAGATCCTTCAACCTTGAAATTTCAATTGGGTCATTAGGGATTTTTTTTGAATCAAGCGTTTGCCGGATTAATTTTTTTGTCTCTTCCAGGTCAGCCAATACATTGTGCTCAATTGAATGAAGTTTACTACGGATTTCTAATTTCAATCGTTTCGTTTCCGTTTCACAATGTGCATATAGATTATTGTATTCGGCTTGAACCTGGTTAATTTGATTCGATAGGTTTGTTATCTCCAGTATCTGTTGCTTTCTTTCTGCTTCTGTTTCAAGGTGCTTTACCTTTATTTCTTTCTTGAATAATCCTAGTTTCTGCAGTTCTCGTAAGTTTAATAACTCACTTCTAAGAATTTCTAACTGATCCTTCAGTTTTGAAACGGACAATTGCAAAGTCTTTAATGGTGATAAAATCAATAAAGTCTGCTGAATAGTAGTTCTGTCAAACTGAACACATTCTCCAATACTTTTTAAGGCATCTTCTACAAGTGGAAGTTCTTCAATTTTGATCTGTTTTATTTTACGATCTATTGTCTCTTCTATAACAGGCAAAGCCATAAAAGCGATTCTTGAGAAATCCCCGGGGCTAAGACTTTCCAAATGGGACTTTATGTTTTCCGTAACGCTCTGGCTCCAATCAAAAGCGGTTTCCTTACTCCAATATTTTTCCGCACAATCCTTCATATACCTGGTGAAGTCTCGTGTGGGAGTGATATAATAATCAGGTCGTTCCTGGTCAATTTTTTTGGTATGAAGAAGATTTTTCACTTTTGAAGTTGTGATAAAATTGGAGCAGCAAATAACATATCTAAAAATTTATTAAATATACAGAATGTTTCATGCAAAATAGAAGTGGCCTCTTTTCGGGCTTTTTTTGAGAAATTAATTTTACCAGATTATGGAGAATTTGTATGAAGCGATTCCTTCAATTGCTTCATACCTTCATCGATAGTGATAGTTGGCAAATAACCGAGATCTCTCTTTGCAGCAGAAATATCATACCAATGTGAACTTGAGAGTTGTTTTGCAACAAATAGAGTTAGAAGCGGTTCGGACTGAACATTGAATAACCTGAAGAAATTCTGTAGTAACCACCCTGTGCACAGTGCAACCCTGGGATTTATGTTTTTATTAACTGGAGGCAATCCACCCGATTCCAATAACCGGTTGATGAATTCACGAATTGAGATTGGTTCATCTTGTGAAAGAAAATAGGCTTTACCTGCTACAGAAGGTTTTTTTTGCATGGCAGCAAAAGCCAGCAGATGACCACAGGCGGCGTTGTAGATATAAGTGGTATCAATAAGGTTATTTCCCTTGCCAGGTATGCGAAGCCGACCCATACGCTGTAAGGATAAAAAGCGGGGTAATATATGTGGATCCCCGGGCCCCCATATAAGGTGTGGACGAAGTGAACAAGTATGGAGTTTCTGCCCATTTGCTTTTAGTACAATTTGTTCGGCCATGGCCTTTGTTTCAGGATAATAAGCATCGAATTTTTTGGGGTAAGCCATGCGCTCGTCGCCTCCCTCGCAACCTGCACAAAAAACTACACTGGCCGAACTCGTATAGACAAGGAATGAAATATCAAGTTCCAAACAAGCTTTTATAATGTTTTTAGTACCAATAACATTTGTTTCGTAAAAAGAATCGTAGCTTCCCCATACACCAGTCTTTGAGGCTACGTGAAAGACGGCCTGGCAGCCATTCATAGCTTTTTTAAGTGTTGTAAAATCCTTTAGGTTTCCCTGGTGCTCAATGACGCCAAGCTGTTGCAGGGTTTCATATTTACCCCGTGAATAATTCACTATATGATGGCCTTCTTTCAACAATTGCTTTACAATTGAAAGCCCTAAAAAGCCGCCTCCTCCAGTAACGAATATTTTCATTTCAGTTTATAGGTTTCCATGATTAATATTTAATGAAATCATTTAACTCCAATTTGGGAAGCTGCCCACACTGCTACTTTATCCCTGAATATTTTAGCATTATGCCTTATATCAACAGGAAAAGAAGGATGAAAAAGAATTGTTTTGATATCCTTTGTCAACTCATTTGTTTTAGCCCATTCTAGTAACTCTTCCCTGATTTTTTCTTTATTTGGATTCATTGTATCCGTGTCTATCTCAACACAAAGCACCGCCAGTTTGCCAACGCCTACCAACGCAGTTCTGTAAACCTCTGAATGTTTATTGAAAACAGATTCGCACTGCACCGAATAAAGTTCTTTACCAGATAATTTTACACGATGTGATTTTCTTCCGCAAAACCAAAGTGTACCATCTTCATCTTTATATGCAAGGTCGCCCATCCTATGCCAAAAATTATCCCCATCCTTGATCTTTGCAAGTTTAGTAGCAGCATCATTATTAAAATATGCACGAGTCACATTTTCTCCTTTAACCACAATTTCTCCAACTACTTCAACGCTCACTTCCAAATCGGGAGACCAAATTTCAATAGGTTCATCAGCAATGCGAATAATTTTGATTTGCACACCCTCAACTGGCTTCCCAATACAAATACCACCCCCATTATTGGTTCTCTCCTGAATATCTTCTTTAAGAATTTGATGACTACTAATCGATGCCACGGGCATTGCTTCAGTAGCTCCATAAGGTGTAAATATTGGAATTGAATCATTGAGCATGGTAGAAAACCGTTTAAGGACTTTTGCTGGTACTGGCGCACCTGCAGAAAAAACTCTTTTAAGAGTTGGCAATTTTATATTATTTGCCAATCCATAACGGCCTACCCGATCAATAAGAGCTGGTGAACCAAACATACTTGTTACTTCAAATTGTTGTATCACACGAATGATTCTTTCAGGATCAACATTTGCAGGACGGGTAGGGTCCATATCAGGAATAACAGTGCTCATACCTGCAGCGGGATTGAACAAGGCAAATGGTGCAAAGGTGGGCAGATCCGTTTCTCCGGAACGAACATCAAACGTGTTGCGAATGATATCAACCTGGCTATAAAAATTTCCATGAGTGTACATAACGCCTTTGGGAACACCTGTTGAACCACTTGTAAAAAGAATCGCTGCAAGATCATCAGCTTTTGCATCAAACCAAACCGGGGGCGTATCAGGCTTAGAAGCATTCTTTATATTTCTGAAAAGACCGCCACCCCAGAATAGTTTTTGTCCAACTGTAATTTTTTTCTTTATAGTCTTTTTACCCCAACCAAATACAACCCTTGCCACATGTGCTTTTGGTATACCAATAAACCCAACCGGTTCTGATTCGTTAATGCATTTTTTTAAATACTTAATTCCAATTCCCGGATCTATCAATACCGGAATAATACCAGATTGAAGAAGAGCAAAACAAAGTGTAAAGAATTCAAGACCCGGCTGTACCATAAGTATTACCCTATCTCCCCGCTTGAAGCCAAAAGCTAACAGACCTTGAGAAATACAGTTCGTGTCATTAGCCAAAGATTTAAAACTAATTATGCGATATAGTATTGAGCCTTTTTTGGGAATTGGTTTTCCAGGCGCTGAAGGCAAAGCAATAGCCATCTTGTCTGGTTGCTTTGCAGCCATTTCGTAAAGAGCATATGCAAGGTTATAAGATGTCATTTTATTTTGTCAAAAAATCAACAACCAGTTTGCCAATCTCCTCCTGTGCGTCTTCGAGAACATAGTGTCCGCAATCTTCAAAACGATGGACCTTTGCATGTGGTAAATAATCTAGCCATTTATTCAAAAAAAATTCGTCAAAAACTTTATCCTTCATACCCCACGCAATAAGAACAGGAGTATTGGAAAACAAATGCAGGTTGTTTTGTACATCTGATACCAGATCAAATGCGGGATCATTTTTTTTTAATGGAATATCCTGCACAAATCTTAGGATGCCAATTCGGTTTTTCCAAGAATTATATGGTGCGGTATATGCCTTACGAACATCACTTGACATCTTGGTACGCCGTACTCCAATACGGGTGGCGCCGATACTGAAACTATTGAAAGCTCTCAGAAAGAATTCACCAAGGGCGGTTCGTGTAAAATTTAGAAACAAAGGAAACCTTTTGCCTTTCGGAAGATGAAATGCTGACGTGTTTAATATGATAATTTTTTTGATCGCCTGGGGATGGCGACAAGCAAAGCTCATCCCGATAATTCCGCCCCAGTCGTGTAATATCAACGTGATGTTCTGAACAATACCTTTTAATTCAAGAAATTCTTCAACATCTTTTACACGTTGGGACAGCGTGTATTTGTATGTATCATCAGCAGGTTTATCTGAATATCCCATGCCTATATGATCGGGTACAAGGCAATGATAAAATGGGGAAAGTTTTTGAATGAGATTCCGGTAATAAAAAGACCAAGATGGATTGCCATGCAGCATCACAACAGCCTCTCCTTCCCCTTCTTCAATATAATGTAATTGATGGCCTCCAATATTTATATAGCGATGTTCAAAAGGATAAAGATTGGAACTAACTTTAGCGGTATTTATCCTTTTATTTACCATATTAATTCAAACTTAATGATTTTTTACTATTTTTAGTATGTGTCCTATTGAAAAGCTGGCGTTAGCATTCGTTTTGAAATCAACAAGTAGAGTTTTATACCCTGTGATTGCTTCGAGAAAATAATTTAAAACTTAACGTATGTGTTTCTCAGCAACTGCAAGTTTTACGGTTGGTGCTGGTCTTATGGTTCCGGGGTATGTTGCTTTAAAACGCACAAAATCTCCGGGGATGCTGTTATATGCAAGTACTCCTATTCTTTTTTGTTTTCACCAAGTCGCAGAAGGTTTTTTATGGTTGTCTTTAACAAATCCCGATTTCGCAGCATGGTACAAACCGGCACTTTATGGCTACTCTTTCATTTCACAACCCATATGGCCAATATGGGCGCCACTTACTATCTGGTTGATGGAAACAGATAAAAGTAGAAAAAAAATTATTTCCTACTTTTTGCTATTAGGAGCAGCTGCGGCTTTATATATGTTTTATTGCCTGGTTACTTATAATATTTCGGCTGTTGCGGAGCATGGTCATATCCGTTACTACAGGGATTTTCCTTACCTAGATATTATGCGCCCAATAAATTTTGTCGCCATTGGAATTACGCCCTTTCTTTCCACATTACGTTATACAAAACTAGTGGCTGTAGCTATGATGACCTCTTTGATATTGTCTTATGTTTTACTTCATAACTATTTTATTTCTATCTGGTGTTTTTTTGCAGCTATTCTGAGCGTGCTGATTATTTTGGTTGTTAACGCCAATAGAAAAATAGATAGTGGTACCCCTCTTGCATAATTTTTATGCAGAAGAAAGAACCTGATATAATTATTAGCAAACCTTTTCTACCATGAACAAACTATTGCCTTTACCGATTTATACCTTCCTGAAAATCGCAGCTAAAAATGGCGGCTTTTCTGCAAATAAAATAAAAAACATAACACCCTGGATTTTAAAAACAATACTGTTTGAACCATTGCGATGGATTGAATTAGCAACGAAGAACAAAAAGGTCAATCAACATATTATAACAAGACATCCTGTTTTTATTCTTGGCTATTATCGTAGCGGCACTTCTTATTTGCACCAGTGTTTGATTCAGGATGATCGCTTCGGATATCATACCAATTTTCAAATGGTGTTACCCGAAGTAATGTTAAGCACGGAAAAAATATTAGTTCCGGTATTTGAATTTATCTGCCGTGTTTTTAAAATAACTGATTCAGTTCACAGGGTCCCCCTATCTTTCCTTTTTCCAGGTGAAGAAGATGTAGCGATGACAACTTTCATGAACCCAATGGGCGGACAGTGGGGCTATTTTTTTCCAAAAATGATGGAGAAACATTTTCAGGAATATGTATTATTTGAAAACATATCAGCGCCTGAGATAGCATCGTGGAAACAATCCTTTCTTTTTTTACTCAAGAAAATTTCTTTGTCCAATCATAGCAAACAGCTGGTACTAAAAAGCCCGCCTAATACGGCCAGGATAAAACAATTGCTTTCCATTTTCCCAGAAGCAAAATTCATTTTAATTCATCGCAACCCATATGATGTATATGCTTCCAACAAAAAATTTTGGCAAGTGGTACAGAAAGAATATGCCATGCAAGGCACCAAGTCAGTTGATGTCAATTCCATAATACTTGATACCTATTCCGGAATAATGAATCGTTATCTGCAGGAAAAAGTTCTTATACCACCAGGACAGTTAACTGAACTGGCTTATGATGACTTTATTAAAAATCCTGTGGAAGCATTAAGGAATGCTTACACAGAACTCAGGCTTGATGATTTCAGTTATTGCGAAGAAAAAATGAAGACATTTACAAGTAGTCAAAAACAATTTGTTCAATTAAAACATGCATTATCGGAAAACGAAAGAAAATCGGTTTCAGAAAAATTAGAAAACATTTTCAGACACTGGAATTATTCTTTATTGTGATGCTTCATTAATATGATCTGCCAGTCGGGCAATAGTCTGGTACATAAAAATATCTTCAACGCTGATGGGCAAACCAGAAATATTTGCCTTAGCAACCATTTCCAGGCTCTGAATTGAAGCGCCGCCAAGATCAAAAAAATTATCATTGATTCCTATTTGGTCTACCCCGAGTACATTTTGCCAAATGCTTACCAGAATTTTTTCCAAATTATTTTGTGGTGCAACATAGCCCGGGTGTTGACGAACTCTATCTGGCATAATCAATGACTTTCGATCTATTTTTCCATTCGACGTTAATGGCAAACTATCTAAGTATACGATGACAGAGGGGACCATATAGCCGGGTAATTTTTTACTGATAAAATCCTTTAACCCATTTTCATCAGGAACTGTACCATTCTTTGTAACACAATACGCCTCTATTCGTTTGTTACCATTGGTTTCTGTACGGGTGATTGCGATGGCTTCCCTTACTGAAGGGTGATGCATCAACACCGCTGCAATTTCGCCTAATTCAATCCGGTTTCCATTTAGTTTTACCTGGTCGTCCTTACGACCTAAAATCTCGATCGAATAATCTGGTAAATAACGGGCCCTGTCACCGGTCTTATATAATCTTGCTCCCGGTTTTATATTGAAACAATCAGGGATAAATTTCTCCCCGGTCAAAAGATCAAGGTTAAGGTAACCACGGGCTAATCCTTCACCGCCTATGTGCAACTCTCCAACAATACCAATAGGCACGGGTTGTAAATGACTATCCAAAATATAAATTTGAGTATTACCAATTGGATTCCCAATAGTAATTGGCGCATCTACTCTCTGTATTTGATTTACCGAAGACCATATAGTTGTTTCTGTTGGACCGTACATGTTCCATAAATTATCTACGCGTTCTAATAGTTGATTGGCCAATTTTCTTGTCAGTGCTTCGCCGCCGCAAAGCGCTTTTAATCCCGACTCACCTTTCCAATTAGTATCTATCAATAATTGCCAGGTAGCTGGGGTTGCCTGCATCACAGTAACCCCATAATTTTTTATCGCTTCGCCAATAAAAACAGGATTGGATACCATTTCCTTGTCCGCTATCACTATAGTTGCGCCAACTATTAAAGGCAGAAATAATTCAAGGGCTGCAATATCAAAAGAGATTGGGGTTACTGATAATAAAATATCATCCTTATTAATTCCTGGTCTTTGGCGCATTGACCAAAGAAAATTCACTAATGCGGAATGGCTCACCATAACAGCTTTAGGATGTCCTGTAGATCCTGAAGTATAAATGTTATAAGCAAGATTGTTTGAATTGATATTTGTTTGAGGATTAGAATAATCAGTTGTTGAAAATTTGGCTTCATTCAAATTGACGACATGTATTTTATCATTATCCAGTAGCCCGGAATCTACATTTGTCAGCAACACTTTTACATTCGCATCTTTCAAAATAAATAGAATCCGTTCTTTCGGAAATGAAGTTTGAATCGGCACATAGGTACCGCCTGCTTTCAGTATTGCTAATAGTGCTATGACAGTTTCAAAAGTTTTTTCCATTAAAATTCCAACACGGGTCTCTGGCAAAATGCCCAATGCCATCAGCTGCCTTGCCAACACATTTGCACGTTGGTTAAGTTCTAAATAGGTTAGTGAATTATTATTATGAATAACTGCAACAGCACCTGGTGTCAGTTCAGCCTGTTCTTCAAAAAGTTGATGAAAACATTTTTCATTTGGGAAATTAATTTGAGTTTGATTCAGACCGTAAACAATATGGTTCAATTCCCCCTTAGTGATAATTTGCAAGTCTGAAATCAGTTGATCGGGATTTGTTATAACAGCTTCCAGCATCATTTTAAAAGACTGGAACATTCTTGCAACAGTAGTTTTTTTATAAAGATCACAATTGTATTCTACTGTAGCATGGCATTGCCCTTCCAGCTTTGATATCATCAATGTCAAATCAAATTGAGAAACACCCCGATCGATATCAAGAAAATTTATTTCAATGCCGGGAATATTTAATCTTGGCATTGGCGAATTTTGCATATTGAAAACGACCTGGAATACCGGCGTCAGACTAAGATCTCGCTGAGGCTTCAATGCTTCAACGAGTTTTTCAAAAGGCAGATCCTGATGGGAATATGCCCCTAAAGAAACTTCCCTAACCTTCCTGAGTAATTCACGAAAACCAGTATCACCAGTGAGGTTTGTGCGTAAAACAATTGTATTTATAAAAACTCCAATAAGATTCTCAATTTCAGGCAAATTGCGATTAGCAACAGGCGTTCCTATTAAAATATCATCTTGTCCGCTATAGCGATAGAGCAAAATATTAAAAGCTGTCAATAGTGTCATAAACAAAGTGACATCTTCCTTGCTACTAAAATTTTCAAGTGCTTCTGTAAGGTTCGATGAGAGTTCGAAACGATAAGTTCCCCCTGAGAACGATTGTCTTGAACCACGTTGGTAATCATTTGGCAATTCCAGAACTGGAAGTTCACCACTTAACTTTTCTTTCCAATATTTCATTGATGACTGAAGAACATGCTGACGTTTAATATCGGATTGCCAATTTGCAAAATCAGCATATTGAATTGGTAATTCAGGGAGAGGCAGTGATGTGCCATTATTTGTATTTTGATAAAGAAGCATCAATTCACGGAGGAACACACCTAAAGACCAGCCATCAGCAATAGTATGATGAACTGTAATAAGTAAATAAAAATGCTCTTCGCTTAATAAATAAAGTCTGATGCGTATCAAAGGTACCTGCGTCAGATCAAATGGTTGTAAAACTTCATTCTCTGCAAGTTGACGTGCACTTGAATCTCTTACTTCAACTTCTAAATATTGCAAATCAACAATTGGAATAGATATAGGGCAATCATCAAAAACTTCAGGAACTGGTAATCCTTCATTAAATGAAAAGTATGTTCGTAAGGCATCATGGCGTGCAATGATCTGGTTTGCACTATTCTCTAACGCATCATGAACAAGCTTCCCTTTAATATCAAGAAGAACGGAGAGATTATTAACAGCTGTACCCCTTTCCAGCAACTCAAGAAACAATTGACGTTGTTGCGGAAAGGAAAGTGAAGCCGGACTTTTTGAGGTACGGCGGGGAATTGTTTTTGTCGTGTCATTCACTTCGCCTTGCAGCCACTTTTTTAACAATGCGCTTTTTGCTTCTGAAAGATTTTTCTCTGCCATATTAATTTCATTTCAAAAGTTGTTGTTGTACTTCTTCTTCACTCATTCCTTCAATTTTATTCATGATCTCTGTTTCTAACATTTCAGCTAGCCGCTCAATTGTAAAAGCTTTGAATGCTTCTTGCGGGTTGATGCTTATTCCAAAAGTTTTTTGAGCCAATGCTAAAATTTGTGCGGCGAGTACAGAATCACCACCAAGTTCAAAAAAAGAATCATGTATCCCGACATTATCGATATGAAGCGTCTGCCTCCATAACTCAGCGAGTTTGCATTCAATTTCATTTTCTGGTGCTACATATTGCTGACGTAATTTTGGTCGGGCATAAAGACGGGCAACATGAGTATCACTACCCCCAACTTCTGAAAGAAACGGCATGCCGGCAGCTACCGGGTAAAGCTCAATTAAATTTTTAAGATCAAAGGGCAAAACCATTACCTGCGGTGTAGCCGTCTTGAGAAGTTGCCCAAGAATTTCGAGCCCTTGTTCAATTTTTATCACTTTAATCAGATGTTGTGTGGAAGCATTTTGCTCATTGAGTCTTTCAGTTGCTTTAGCAGCTAATCCAACTTCAGCCCAGGGTCCCCAGTTGATACTGATTGCAGGAAGTCCAAGGTTGCGACGATGAAATGCCATTGCATCAAGATAAGCGCTTCCCGCCGCATAATTACCCTGGCCCGGAGATCCAAGTACAGAAACAGCTGATGAAAAAAGAACAAAGAAATCCAATGGGATTTTAATCGTTGCATTATGAAGATTCCATGTTCCATCTACTTTTGGTGCCATTACTTTTTTCATCCGCTCAGCATTAAGATTCAGCAGGGAAGCATCATCTAACACACCCGCTGCATGAATTACTCCCCGAAGCACAGGCATATTTTTTTCTATATTATCAAATACTTTCCTTAATTGAGCATTATCGCTTACATCGGCCCGGGCAATTACAACATCAACGCCTTCTTTACGAATTTGATCCAACATTGCCGTCGCTAAAGCTGATGGTTCATTCCTGCCTAACAACACTAAATGTTTGGCTCCACGACTTGCCATCCACATTGCCATTTTGAGGCCCAGCCCTCCAAGTCCGCCAGTAATAATGTAGGTGCTATCTGCACGAAATAACACGGCCGGTGAACTGTTTGAAATGGTAAAAGGCAAAAGCCTGGGTACAAAACGAATACCCTCCCGAAAAGCAATTTGATCTTCACTATCATCAATATAAATTTGTTTCAATAAAAGTTGAACACTTGCAGTATTTGATTGCAAAGGATCAAGATCAATTCGGCTGCATTTGAGTTCTGGTATTTCAAAGCTTATCACCTTTCCAAGACCCCCTAAGGTTGATTGTTCAACTGCAACCGCTTCACCAGATTTTACGGGTTGGGCTCCCCGTGTAACTAACCATAAACGTGGCGTACCGGCAAGCCGCTTTGACAAAGTTTGCAGAAGAAATAAAATACTATTACAACTGACCGTTGATATTTCCGCCTGATTCTCAAAAATGCCTGAAGTAGCTGGTGCTGTTGAAAAACTCCACAAGTGTATAATCCCATACAATGGAGATGATAGCACATTTATTAATTTCTCTATTGTTTCAAGTAAAGTTTCTTTGGGTTCAAGTTCTCGATTTTTAATAATTGTTTTATACGAAAGCAGATGACAATGATCGCCTTTTCTTTCAAGCTGTTTTGCTAATTCTTCGCCTAAGCCTTCATCATCTGCAAAAATCAGCCATTGTTTTCCATCATGCAATATACCCGGCGAATTAGCCGGCGCTTCCCGAACCTGCCACTGTAAATGATACAACCAGGTATCATCCTGTGAAAGAAGATGGCGGATACTTCTGGTGGTTCTTTGCAGGCGAAAATCTTTGAATTCTGCAATGGGGTTATCGTTGTCGTCTGATAATAAAATGTCAACGCTAAGCACATCAGACCCCAGAGCTGGATCTGATCGCAGTGATACGTAACTCCATATAAGCCCTTTTGGTCTTGAGTAGTACCTGATATGATTGCATGCTATTGGGATATATAAATTATGTTCAAATAAATAACTTTGTATTGCTGCTATTACTTGAAAACAACCATCCAGTAATGCAGGATGTATTTGATAAAAGTCTTTATCATGCAATGCATCAGGTATACTGATTTGTCCCAACGCTTCATCGGCTTTACTCCAAATATGTTGAACTGTACGAAAACTTTTTCCATATTGAATTCCCCGGGTCTGTAATGCTTGATAAAATTCATCTGGTGTAAAATGCGAGTTGCCCTGTCGATGAATCACATCTTTTGGATTAATCATTGTCACTACGGAATCATTGACGGTATTCTTTTGTTTAATAAAATTGGCGGAAGCATACAGGATCCAGTTTTCTTCCCGGTTAATTTGGCTATAAACGCTGAAAGAGAAACTATCTTCTTTATCGGGAATTAACTGAGTTTGAATTATTCTTAGATTTCCTTTTTGTAAAATCATACGCTCTTTAAATACAAAATCAGAAAGCTCATGCGAATTATTTAAATCTGCCTCTTTAGCAGATTGTAAAGCCATTTCAATATATCCTGCAGCAGGAAAGATAATTTCGTTATCGATACAATGATCTTCAAGAAACCCAGGAATTTCATTTTCGAAAGTTGTTTGCCATACAAATGATGAAGATGAATTCGCCAGGTTTAAACGTCCACCCAGCAATGGATGAAATTTCTTGTCTTCCGGCAGAGCCAAATGCCACGGGTCTTTCAAAGTTGCAGACTTTGTATCAATCCAAAAACGCTGACGCTGCCAGGGAATCGGGGGAAGCTGAACATACTTTCCACTGGTTGGATAAAGATTTTTCCAGGCAATAGTAAATCCATTAGTATAAAGTGCAGCTAATGTTTTAAGCATAACTTCCCTTTCAGGTTCTTCCCGTCGTAACAAAGTAAACAAACTTACATTTTGATGATGAGGTTTAAGTGATTGTTGAATGGAACCAAGAAGCAAAGGATGTGGGCCTACCTCAACAAATATAGAATGTCCGTCATCGAGTAATTGTTTAGTCGCATCAGAAAAAAGCACCGGTTTCCTGAGATTGTCTACCCAATAATCAGCGTCGAAACTTATATCATTTGCAAGGTCCCCGGTTACTGTTGAATATACCGGCGTGCATGGATGTTGTGGCTTTAATCCCGTTAATACATCAAGTAGCTGTGATCGCAATTGATCAATTTGAGGACTGTGAGATGCAACATCAACATTTACCAGTTTGCAAAAAAGATTTTGACGTTGTAAGGAATCCATTACTTCATTTATCGATTCCGGATCACCTGATAATATAGTTGAAAAAGGGCTGTTGATAACAGCTATTGCAATATGATTATTGAATCGCTTTATTATTTCTTTTGCCTGATCAACTGATAGCTCCGTAGCTAACATACTTCCTTTGCCTCGTAATTTTTGTAAAAGTTTACTGCGACCGCATATAATTCGTATTGCATCTTCCAAACTTAATATTCCTGCAATATGAGCGGCAGCTACTTCACCCAAACTATGTCCTGCAACACTATCAGGAGTAATACCCCACGATTTCAATTGTTCAGCAAGCGCAACCTGTATAGCAAATATCGCAGGCTGTACCACATCTATTTCGTCGAGTCGTGACTCAGATCGTTCTGCGCAAAGTTCATTCATTAAGGACCAATCGTAATCTTTCTGAATAAGAAGATCAATCCGCTTAATTGCATTATAAAAAACAGGTTCCTGTTTTAATAATTCACGGCACATGCCATACCACTGCCCTCCCTGTCCTGAAAAAACAAAAACAAGTTTTGGCTGTCGATTTTTAATTTCGCTACTAATAAAAAGATTGGGAACAGATTCACCCATTAAGAACGCACTCAAACCATCATGTAATTCTTTACGTGAATTGCCAATAATTACCAACCTGTAATCAAACTGGCTACGTCTTAAACTTGCAGCGTGGCATAAGTCATTTAAAATAATGGAAGAATCGGGAACTAGAAATTCCAGAAAATCACCAGCTATAGATTTAAGGGCTTCAGGGCTTTTGCCAGAGAGTGGCAGCAGATAGCATTTAGAAATAGTTGAATTAATGGGATCATTGTTTTCATTAGCAAGTTTCACTTTTGTTGCTTCACTCACTACCACATGTACATTGGTACCACCAAAACCAAATGAACTAACTCCAGCCAGGGCCGGACTGGAATCTATCGGCCAAGTGTTCAATTCACTATTCACTTTAAGATTAAGCTCGTAAAATGGTATATGTGGATTGGGGGAATGATAATGGAGACTCGGTGGTAATATACGATGTTTAATGCTTAGTATAACTTTAATCAAACCTGCAATTCCAGCGGCAGCTTCCAGGTGACCGATATTTGTTTTTACAGATCCTATAGAACATGGGCGATTCTTACTAGCGGCACCAACTACTGCACCAAGGGCTTGTACTTCCATTGAATCACCTAAAAGAGTTCCTGTTCCATGTGCTTCTATATATTGAATACTGCCTGGAGAAATACCTGCCGAACGATATGCTTCTCGCAATAAATTTTCCTGTCCTTCACCACTGGGAGCTATCAATCCATTGGTGCGGCCATCCTGTCGCATGGCACTACCTAAAATTAAAGCATTGATTGGATCACCATCCGCTAATGCTGATGTAAGCTTTTTTAGTATGACCAATCCGCCTCCTTCGCCACGAACATATCCATTTGCCTGGGCGTCGAAAGTTTTGCATCTGCCATCCGGAGCTAATACGCCAGCTTTTGTAAAAGCAATTGAGTTTGCAGGCGATAGAATTATATTTACTCCTCCTGCCAATGCCATGTTACATTCACCATTCCTGATACTTTGACATGCAAGGTGTACTCCAGCAAGAGAAGATGAACATGCAGAATCGATAGCTATGCTTGGTCCATGGAAATTAAAAAAGTATGAAATGCGATTAGCCGCTATAGACAATGCACTTCCCGTACCTGAATGACTGTTGATCTGTAAAGGATCACTAAGTTGAAGTTGACTGTATTCGTTTACAGAAATACCAATAAACACACCTGTATCAGAACCATCGATATTTTCCTTTATTTGACCTGCATCGTCCAGCGCTTCATAAGACAATTCCAACAATAATCGCTGCTGAGGATCCATTTGTTTGGCTTCAATTGGGGAAATTCCAAAAAAGAATGGATCAAATTGATCAACATTATCAAGAAATCCCCCCCAGTAAGAAATCGATTTACCAGGTACTGAAGAATCCGCATTATAAAATGCCTGCTTGGGCCATCTATCCGGAGGCACTTCTGAAATCATATCGATTCCATCATGAAGTAATTTCCAAAAAGACTCAGGATTACTTGCTCCCGGAAACCGACAACTCATACCAATCACAGCGATAGGTTCTTCAGAATATCCGGGTAACATATTTACGGATAAAGGGGCATCTCGATTATCAGAATTTGCTGCAAGATATTCCGAAAGAGAAAATATATCTGGATAATCGTAAGTGATCGTCGGAGATAAACGACTGCCAATAAATTCTTCCATGTCACCTGAAAGTGTTACTGCATCAAATGATGATAGTCCGTAGTTTGAAAAAGACTCTCTGATATTAATTTTACCAGGATCTATTTGCAATAACTCCGCAATGCGGGTAATCAGCCAATCTTGAATTTGTCTTGTATTTGGCACTTAATAAAATTGAAAAAAAGTATTCAATAATCAAAATCATCTTTTAATTCAAATACGAAAGATGATGCTTTTTTTATTTTAATATTTTACTTATTTGTTCGTTTTCCTCCAACCTGTGTTTGCCAGAAAGCAGTCATACCCGGTCTCCGGTCTGGAGTGCTTAACGGGTTTTCTGTACTCAGTTTATTCCACATGAGTGGATATGCTTCAACTGGCGGAATGTCTTTCATGTTCTCGATCTTCTTTACATTACTTTGTGCACTTGCAATAAATGGATTTAATTCTTCCTGTTTAATTTTTTGCCGAATAATCTCTCTTTCTTTGAATTGAGGCAGGACTTCCCTTCCGAAAAGTTCCAAAGACTCACAGATATGCTCATGACGATAGTTTCCGCTTTGTTGTAAAAAAATCAACTGATCAACTCCTGCATCTTCTAAAGCCCGAAAATTTTCTATCAATTGTTCAGGACTTCCAATGCCACCCATGCCAGCCTTCTTGCGTTCACGTTCCATTTTTTCAATAACAGATTCAGGTCTGTTTCTGAATTCGTTCCATAAGTTTGTACGGCCAGGAACATGTGTTCCGTCACGCCAAAAATGACCTAATCCGTGTGCAAAGAATTGTGCTCCTTCCAAACCTTGTTTGATCGCTGTTTCATTATCCTTGTGACACATAAATCCGGTGAGCATAGCCACATTTGGATTCACAGATTGTCCAATGGGTGTGCAATTAGTTTTGAAGGTTTCATAATATTCATCAACCCAAAACTTTGCTTCTTCTGCATTCACAAAAGCAAAAGTCAATCCTCCCATACCAAGACTAGCAGCCAACTGCAAACTATCCCGATTAGAGCACGCAGCCCAAATCGGTGGATGAGGTTTCTGCATGGGTTTTGGTACTACATTTCTGTGCGGCATCGAAAAATATTTACCCTGAAAACCAGGATAGGGATTCATGCACATCATTTTTACTGTCTCTTCTACTGCTTCTGCCCACATAGGACGCTTATCAACAAAGTCAACACCAAATCCTTCAAGTTCCATACGAGAACCCGATTCGCCTGTGCCCCATTCTACACGTCCGCCACTGATAATATCAAGCGTAGCCAATCGTTCTGCAATTCTTGCCGGGTGATTTACTTTGGGCGACATGATGGTAATGCCATGTCCCAATCGGATATTTTTAGTTCGTTGACTACAAGCAGCCAGAAAAACTTCAGGAGCAGAGGAATGACAATACTCTTCCAGGAAATGATGTTCCTGTACCCATACATAGTCAATGCCAATGCGATCTGCTAATTCTACTTGCTCCATGGCATCCTGAAAAAGCCTGGATTCATCTCTATCATTCCAGGGACGTGGTAATTGCAGATCTATAAATATTCCAAATTTCATTATTAGGTTATTTCATTAAAGCTTCTTGAAAGATAATTTTTTTTACAGAGAAAATATTTTATTTTACCACTGGAGGTTTTTGGTATACTTCCGGGAAGAGTTATTATGATTTCATAAATAGAAAGTTCATGATATTGAGCGACAGTTGTTTGGATCGCTTTTAATATCTCTGTAGTATTTGAAATAAGTTTATGCTGAATTTCTACCAAAATAATCACTCTCTCACTTCCACAATTTTCGATCGAAAAAACGGCACATCCAGTCGGCTTTACAGCAGGATGAGATATTTCAACTGTCTTTTCTATATCATTTGGATAATGGTTTTTTCCATCGACAATAATCAGGTTTTTGATACGGCCGGTAATATATAATTCACCATCAAGAAGAAATCCCAGATCCCCCGTACGCAAGAATGGACCTTCCTCTTTGCTGTTGGACAACCGTGCAAAAAAACTGGACTCAGTCTCCAAAGGCTTGTTCCAATAGCCTTTTGCGACACTAGGTCCACTCACCCAGATTTCTCCAACTTCATTGCCATCGCAGGGAGTCAACGTTTTCATGTTAACAATCCTTATTTTCTGATCAGATAAGTTTTGTCCGCAGCTAACCAGCGTCTGAGTGTCTTTACTTATATCCGGGGAAATGATAACCTTATCTTGTTCAAGTCCTGATTTTACCAGATTTTTAATCACTGGCAATTTGGTTTTCGGTCCACCTGTAACTAGGAGCGTTGCTTCTGCCAAACCATAACATGGCAAAAATGCCTCTCTATGAAATCCGCAAGGTGCAAAGTATTCTGCAAATTGATCCAACGTTTTATGATTGATAGATTCAGCTCCGTTAAATGCTACTTCCCAGGTACTGAGATTAAGTTGTTCTCTTTGTTCAGGCTTGATTTTCTTAACACACAGATCGTAAGCGAAATTTGGGCCTCCACTGGTTGTTGCCTTGAATCGTGTGATTGCCTGGAGCCAGCGAATCGGCCTTTGTAAAAATATCAGATGAGGGATTAATGTTACTGGGTTTCCAGTATAAAGCGGTTGCAATATGCCTCCTATCAGACCCATATCATGATATGGTGGCAACCAAATGACGGTTTGACTTTTACTTGATTGTCCGAAAGATGTTTCAATATTGTCCAGGTTATGGAGCAAATTACGATGACTTACCATTACACCTTTTGGTAAGCTAGTTGAACCGGAGGTATATTGGAGAAAGGCAATGTCATTACCGTCAATCTCGGGTTGTTGCAATTTCTCAGTCCAATCATCCATTATAACAGTGTCCGTTACAAGCAGTTTCATTTTGCGAAACACAGAACTGATTTCATTTCGTGACTTTATCTCATTGAAAAGCGAAGAAGTTAACAGAACTACAGTGGGTTTGGCATCATCAGCTATACGAAGAATTATCGGCAGGCTTTTCACTATACGGGCAGGATGAGGTGGATATGCCGGAACCGCTATAACCTTAGCATAAAGACAACCTAAATAAGCTGTAATAAAATCCAGTCCCGGGGGAAAAAGTAAAAGCGCCCTATCTCCCGCTTTTGCAGAATGCTGCAGTAATGCTCCAATGGAACGTGCACGTCGATCCAAATCTTTGAAAGTCAAAACAATCTCCTCAAATTCTCCGTCAACTAAAAATCTATATGCCAACTGATTAGGTTGGTTTATTGCATGCCATTGCAAGATATCAACCAGAGACTTTGGCATATGCATCATTTGACGATGTATTAAAGTAAAGCTTTTTAAATAGAAAGAAATCCAATAATTATAGTTTTGTATAAAAGGGAAATTATTTTGAAATGATTACTGTTCACAAAAACCAGCTACATCTAATGTATGATTTTTTCCGGAGAAATACACTTACTTTTAATCTGAGTAGATTTTTTGGTATAATTACAGTTTGTCTTTTAATACAACGGAGACATAAAGTATCTGTAATTAATTATTGTTAAATTCACTTCCATAATTTCAGATTATGTATCTAAAGCATAACAGTATCATAGAAAGTTTAGGTATTTATCTTCCCCCACAAACGTTCTCTACCGACGAAGTGCTAAAGGGCTGTAAAAATAAAATAAATTTTCCTTTGGAAAAGATTACCGGCATTAAGACCAGACGAATGGCGGGACAGCAAGAATTTTCCATTGACCTGGCAAGAAATGCGATTACAGATTGCCTAACAAAATCAAAATATAATCCAACTGATATTGACCTTTTGATTTGTTGTAACATTTCAAGATATGATGGCCCGAGTATGATTTCTTTTGAACCCTGCACTTCAGTGAAACTCAAAAAGTATTTTGGTTTTACCAAAGCCATTGCATTTGATATTACAAATGCTTGTGCAGGTATGTTTACCGGAATTTATATTGTTAATGCATTAATTAAATCAGGGGCCATCCGCCGTGGTATGCTGGTGAGTGGTGAATATATTACACACATTACACAAACTGCCCAAAAAGATATTGAGAGTTTCATGGATACCCGACTTGCATGTTTAACACTTGGAGACGCAGGAGCAGCTTTGATCTTAGAGAAAGCATCAGCAAGCAAGACCGGCTTTCAGGAATTCGATCTTCAGACATTCGGCCGCTATAGTCCGTATTGTGTTGCCAAAGCTTCCGAACATGGTGAAATGATCATGTATACAGATTCTGTAAACTTAACAGACGTTGCAGTTAAATCGGGCGCTCAACATGCTATGAATATACTTCAACGGGCAGAATGGTCAACTGAAAGCTTCCAGCATTTGGTCATGCATCAAACGTCCGATATGACGATGAATAGTGCCAGACGTGAGATAAATCGTTTGTGCAAAAGCATTGTTTGCAATGATCAAAACACCATTAACAATCTTGAACAACGCGGTAATACAGCTTCCACGGCACATTTCATTGCAATAGCTGATCATATTCGCAATAACAACATTAAGTCCGGCGATAAAATAGTTTTTAGTATTTCTGCTTCTGGCCTTACTACCGGCACGGCACTATACGTATTTGATGATTTGCCGGATAGATTACGTCAAATGCAAACACAGCAATATGAAAAACAAAAAGAAACCCCAATAGCCCCTGTGAATGCTGCTCCTAATTCTTTTGCTCCCAGAATCCGAATTGAAAGTTTGGGAACCTTCCCAATAAAAACAAAAGAAAAAAAGAATTCAATGGAGTTACTTAAATGCGCAGCAACAAACTGTTTAAAGAATTCCTCCTATGAATGCAGCGAAATCGGTTTATTAATTTATAGTGGAGTATATCGAAGCGAGTATGTTATGGAACCGGCCTATGCCGCTTTGCTGGCGGGAGAGTTGAATATGAATGCAACAATATCAGCAACGGATGACAATAAAACCCTTGCCTTTGATGTTTTTAATAGTTCAGTAGGATTTCTGAATGCATGTTATGTTGCGCAACAAATGATTACAGCAGAAAATTGCAAAACTGCTATGATCGTAGCAGCCGAGTGTGAAAACAATAGCAACACCCTTTCCGAAGAAAAGGTGGGTATATGCGAAACTGCATCGGCAGTCATCCTTGAAACACATCCATCGGGCGACGAAGGTTTTTCCCGTTTTTTATTTAATTATGATTTGGAATCGTTAAATGCATATACAACTTATTATTCCCCCAGTGAAAATAACCCCATCCTTCATGTAGTAAAATATCCTGATCTTGAAGATTTGTATATCGCTTGCATTTTCCCTGCTGTTCAGGAGTTACTCCAAATGGAAGATATTGATCTCAACCAAATAGGAATAATATTCCCGCCTCAAATTTCTTCTAATTTTATTGAGCGATTAAGCTTGGCAATGAATCTTCCCCATGAAAAATTTGTAGATGCCGTTGGAGAAGGGCCTGATTTATTTTCATCATCACTTCCCTATGGATTGGAATATGCCTATGAAAAGGGGCTGGTAAAATCCGGCGATATTGGATTAATGATTGCTGTGGGATCAGGAATACAGGTAGGTTGTGCGATTTATCATTTTTGAGTAAAAATGAGTTTCATGAAAAAGATAAAAAAATCTAAATTACCCCCGGGACCGAAGGCAAAAATTCCTCTCGGGAATTTATTTAGCTTTCGAAAGGATAGCCTTGGTTTCCTAAGGAAAATCGCTCATGAATATGGTGATATCGTTCACTTTAAGATGGGCCCCCTCCGAATTGTCCTGTTGAATCATCCGGATTTTATTAAAGAAGTTTTGTCGACACAAAATGAAAATTTTATTAAAGGCCGTCCTTTGGAAATGGCCAAAGAACTATTGGGAGAAGGGCTTTTGACCAGCGAAGGGGAATTCCATAAACGTCATTCAAGGATCATACAACCCGCTTTTCATTACAAAATGATGAATGCATATGCCCCTGCCATGACCGAGTATGCTGCACGATTGATGAGTGGCTGGCATGATGGGATGAAAGTGGATATAATGAAAGAGATGGTGAAGATGAGCACAGGGATCGCAGCAAAGACCATGTTCAATGTGGACCTAGAGAAAGAGGGTCCGGAAATAAATAAGGCACTAGAAACGGTGATGAGCCTGTTTGGAAGAATCACCTTACCCTTTGCAGAATTATTGCTTAAGCTTCCCCTCCCGGGTTCAATTCGTTTTTTCAAAGCTAAAGCCCGATTGGATAAAACAATCTATCGGATCATTGAAGAACGCAAAGGTAGTAAATTGAATAATGCTGATCTGCTATCCTTGTTACTACAAACAAAGGATGATATTGATGGTGGCGGTATGAGTGATCAGGAAATTCGGGATGAGGCGTTGACTTTATTTCTAACTGCGTTCGACACTACTTCTCTTGCGCTCACCTGGACATGGTTTCTGCTTTCGCAAAACCCGAAAGCCGTGGCTGAATTGCATGAAGAACTTGATAAGGTGCTTAAGGGCCGCATACCTACTGCCGAAGATTACCCTCAACTAAAATTCACCCGAATGGTATTGGAGGAATCAATGAGGATCTATCCACCTATTTATATCATTTCACGGCAGGCTCTTGAAGATTTTTCAATTGGCGACTACATCGTGCCAGCTGGTACAATCGTTTTGGTGAGTCCATACCTGGTACATCATGATCCACGCTTTCATAGAGAACCAGAAAAATTCAATCCCCATTCATCATCCGAACGTACCGGTGGACAGCATCCAAGATATGAGTACTTCCCATTCAGCGTTGGTCCCCGCTCTTGCATCGGTCAACATTATGCATGGTTGGAAGGAGTTCTTGTGCTTGCTTCTATAGCACAATTTTGGCGTATAAACCTGGTGCCTGGTCATCCAGTTGAACTTCAGCAGCTCTTAAATCTTCGGCCAAAGTATGGTATGATGATGGAACTTCAACGCAGAAAATAAAGAAAATTATTTGAAAATCATGGATACAAATAATTATGAATCGCAATGGCAACAAGCAATTCCCGGCGAATTGATTTATTCAAACCAGGTTCATATATGGCGTGCATGTCTCGATTTAGCCGAACCACAAATGAAAGGTATATTGGAAATTCTTTCAACTGATGAAGTTCAAAGAGCCGGGCGGTTTCGTTTTGAAAAAGATAAAAAACGTTTTATAGCAGCACGTGGAATTTTGCGACAAATCCTTGCTGGTTATTTGAAGATGACTGCTCAGCAACTCCGTTTTGAATATACTTCCTTCGGCAAACCTGTATTGGCGAAAAATTCTGATTTCGATAATATTTATTTTAACCTGTCACATTCTGATGCATATGCACTTTATGCATTTACTCGTCACCGAAACGTTGGTATTGATATTGAACTTATTCGCAATGATGCTGCTGTCTATCAAATTGCCCAAAAATTCTTTTCGCCTGGCGAAGTCAGTTCTCTTGAATCTACAAATAAAAACAAGCTGCACGACATATTCTTTCAATACTGGACAAGAAAAGAAGCCATCGTAAAAGCTAAAGGCGAAGGGATTTCGTCTCCATTAGAAAAGGTTAATGTCTCGTTAATAGACGGAAAGGTTTTATCACCTGTTCTATTGCCTGGCGATGGAAATGAAAATAGGAGTTGGTATGTAAAGGATTTGTTTCCTTGTGCGGGTTATGTTGCTGCAATAGCTGTTGAGGGAGATTGTTGCGATCTTTCGTTTTTGCATTATTCTTTATGAGGCCAATGGCTTATCATAGATCGGTATTTTGAATTCTTTCGACAATTAGTTTCTTATTATCATTTAGTACATGTTTTTTCTTCACAGAAATTTTCTTCTTAACTTACGTATTCCTTAGTTACAACAATAAAATTCAGGAGTATTGACCCCCAATCCGAGACGCCGATTTAAACGTAAAAATGTATGGGAATTGGGGGTAAGGATTGCTGGTATTTCTACATGGCAGCCTGTGCGAAACAAAATGTTCATTTAATGAACATTTTGAAAAATAATGGTTTAGGCCATTTCCGGTGAATACCTTTTTGACGAACACTTACTCACCAAATCACTCACCATTTTTTATCGCTTTATAGCTGTAATGCTATAGCACAAATATTATCAAAATTGAGAACTCTATATTAAATGGCCAATTAATTTTTATCGTAATTTCAATACCTACATAATACTTATAAATAAATATATTTTCAGCCACTATTCACCTGATTCAAATGGATAAAATTGCAGAATTTCTTTTCCCCGTATTGGTTTACCTTTTTATTTTTATTTTAAATGCAGTGTTACCCGGCCGCTGGGTAAATGGCTATGTTAGCAAACCTGGTTCTGATGAGAAACTCCGGTATCGTTTAAATGGCCTGCTGGTATTGTTTACCGTAGTGTTTAGCTGGGCGCTCCTATGCTATACTGGTGTTATGAATTGGGATTGGCTATACCAGTACCGGTGGTATGGGCTGGCTGGGGCTATTTGCTTTGGGTTGATATTTTCTATAGCGATTGTTGTTCCCTTTCCATCTGTTAAAAAATCTTTCTTTGCCGATTTCTTTTTGGGGAGATTGAAAAATCCACAACTATGGGGCGGGAGAATTGATGCTAAAATGTGGTTGTACCTGGTGGGTGCCAGCATGCTTGAATTAAATGTATTGAGTTTTGCTGCCCATCATTATATATTGTATGGCGCCCAGGCTTCGTCCGGCATATTTCTTTCTGCCGCACTGCTCAGCTATTTTGTAATAGATTATCTAACATTCGAAGAAGTGCATTTATATACTTATGATTTATTTGCAGAAAGAGTAGGTTTTAAATTAGGCTGGGGCTGCATTGCTTTTTATCCTTATTTCTATTCCATTCCACTTTGGTCAAGCGTTGAACTACCAAATACCCACACGCCAAACTTAATTTTATTGATGTATGCTTTTATTTTTTTTACCGGTTGGTGTTTAGCCCGGGGGGCCAATATGCAGAAATATTTTTTTAAAAAAGATCCCACAAAAAAATTCCTGGGTATACAACCCCAAACAATTACTGATGGCAATAAAACGCTTTTGGTAAATGGTTTTTGGGGCCTGAGCAGGCACATTAATTATTTAGGCGAAATACTAATGGCTACAGGAATCGTTCTTTGTGTTGGGCAGCCTACGTTAGTCTGGCCCTGGCTTTACCCGCTTTATTATATTGCATTGTTATTTCCACGCCAGGCAGATGATGACAAAAGATGTGCTGATAAATACGGCGAACTTTGGAAGCAATATGTAAAAAAAGTTCCTTACAAAATCATTCCATACGTCTACTAAAGAAATTAAAGGCGGTACATTTTTTTTGTAGTATCTCCCATGATGTTGATGGCCATTTTTCGTGGCAATAACTTTTGCATAATAAAGCTGGCAATTTTATTTCCTGTACCTGTAACGAATGAAGGTTGTTTTCCTAATTTCTTAAAACACTCCTTCGCAACTTCTTCCGGACTTTGTACCCGGGGTGCAAAAAAGTCTGCCTTTTCTGGCTTGGTCTTTATAAAATTTGGTGTAGCGGTAGCACCAGCACAACAGGCAATCACATCCACTCCCCTGTTTTTCCATTCGTACCAAAGACTTTCGGCCAATACTTTATTAAACGCCTTGGATGCTGCATAGGCAGCTAAAAAACCACTTCCCTGGAAACCCGCCAATGAAGACATCAGCACAAACGCTCCCCTTCCATTTTTAAGCATTGGTTCGCACATAATCTGCAAAAGGTTCATTGGCGTAATCACATTGGCATGTGCAATTTGTTTATGGTGCTCCAAACTATTTTTCTCAAAAGGACCGATATAAGAAAGAGCTGCATTGTATACCAACAAATTTATTTCCTTTCCCATTAATTCATCCTGCAATTGATGAGCAGCATTATCAGCTGCAAGGTCGCAACAAATACAACTCACCTTAATTTTATATTGACTGGTTAAGGAAGAAGCCAATTGATCAAGGGGTTCTTTGCGTCGGGCTACCAACACTAAATCCATTCCTTCTTCCGCTAAATGTCGGGCAAATGCTGCCCCTATTCCTTCTGATGCTCCGGCTACCAATGCAAGCGGGCCATATTTTTGTTTTAAAGACATCTGTTTTTTTTATTGTACCAGTTTTTCTGAAATAAAATTATTAAAGCGAAGTTGGGCTAAAATAAATTCTTATGCAATATATGCTTTTGGCAATGCTGTTACTTTGCTTCGCAGTAATCATCCTGGTCGATAAAAAAAATACGGTAAAAATTTATTTGTATAAAATGTAAAGGGTAGTTTATTAATGGGTAAAACCTGTAACCCAACATTTGCAGGAAAAATTAATGACTCCACTGTTATGGTGATAATACCAAATTCCGTATGAAGATTAGGCTCTAACAGCAACCACTTACGTCCAAAAAATCCGAGTCTTTTAGTTCGTAAATGAACTTTATATTCAGGTCAGGTATCTTTGTGGATTTCAAATTTAAGACCACCTGAGTTTTGTTATCCAGCGTCGCAACTACAGTCTTTTTAACTGCGAAATATTTTGTTGTCAATGGATTTGAAATCCTTTCGACGGTTTACCAGGGCTGTTTTCCCATGCTATTTGACTTGCCTGATTCCAGTATTTGTTGGATATCATCGTGGTCATAATAATGCAGTCAACCTATTTTTGTATAGGGAATGATGCCGCTCATTTTGAGGGTTTGTAAAGTACCTGGCGATATCTTTAACAGCCTTCTTACTTCATGCGATTTCATCCATTTTTTTGGTATGATACCGGATTGAGTTTTTAAAGCGACGAGCAGTTCTGTTAGGAATTGCTTTTTAAATTGGTTTAATCATCTACAGTAATGAGCTGGTTGGCGAAGATTTTTTGGGGATAGCCCTCCCCATAGTTTTTTTGAAATTTATTTTCCATGACACGTTTTTCTTTTTCACAATTACAACATCAGGTGATGTTATTTACAATACAAAAGTACTACAGAAATTGACCAAAAGAATTTAGATATCTTAATTAATTGCGTTTGATATTATTTAGTGGCATTAGCTTTTTGTTCCAGTTTTTGCATTAATAAAAACATATCATCGCTTAGTTTTTGTTCGATAACTTTTGCATAGACTTGTGTTGTTGATATCCTCGAATGACCCAGCATCTTGCTCACTGATTCTATTGGTACACCATTGCTTAAAGTAACCGTTGTAGCAAACGTATGCCTTGCCAGGTGAAAGGTTAAATTCTTCTTTATCCCGGAAATATCTGCCAATTCTTTTAGGTAGCCATTTAATTTCTGATTCGACATATTGGGAAGCAGGCTGCCATCCGCAATACACTTTGGATTGTTCCTGTATTTTTCAATAATAACAATTGCCTTTGGCAGTAATGGAACTTTTACGGGGGAATGTGTTTTTTTTCTTTTTGTGAGTATCCATTTATGCTGGTCCATCCCTGTTACAATATTGGCTGGCTTTAGTGAAACGGTGTCAATGTACGCAAGCCCGGTATAGCAGCTAAAAATAAAAAGGTCTTTAACTGCCTGTAGGCGTTCTATTTCAAACTCTTTTTCTTCAAGTGTTTTTAATTCCGCTTCAGTAAGGTAGCCCCGCTCAAATTTTATAAATTTCAACTTGTAGGAACGGAATGGATCTTTCTCTATCCATTCATTTTTCAGTGCCACATTGATCATTTTTCTAAAGCGTTCCATATGCTTCATCAGGCCGTTGTTACCCAGTTTTTTTTGATGGTCAGTAGGTTTATATGTTTTCAAATAATAGTCGAAAGCAGTAATGAAACTATAGCTAATATCCGTTAAACGGATATCATTCACACGTAGTTTTTCTTTAAGAAACTTTTCAAGATATTTCTGTGTAGTGTAATAATTTTTCATCGTTCCCCAGGATAATGCTTCTTTCATTTCTACATTATGGTAATGCATTAATTTCTTAAGTGTGAATGCTTCTTCATCCTCTCCGTAGTAAGCCTTCTTAAATGTTTCGACGGTGATCTCTTTTTTTTGAAGGGTCATTTCACGGTAACAGGCCACGTAAGAAGCTCGCAACTGTTCCAAATAATTATTTAGTAATTTGCATTCTTCTTTGACTGCCTTCGCAACACCTCTTTTTTCATTCCAATCCTCTGCCAGTATTGTATGCTTTACTGATATCTCTATTCTTTTACCGTTGATAGTAATCCGTGCGTACACTGCAAAAAGATCTTCTTTGGTCTCTATATTTCTCAGATGAAATATAACATTAAAGGTGTCTGCTTTTGGATTCATTTTTTTGAGTTTTAGTTTGATTTAATTCAGGTCAATGTTTTTGTAACCGAATAAACCAAAAAACAATGCATAAAACTCATCAAAAACAGTCAAAATCAATTTTTCAACTATTTGATATTCATTTTATTACAAAGGATTCGGTTACACGAATGTGCAACATTGTTACTGTAACCGAATTAGTCACAAATGAATTGATAAAATTTGATATAAATTGGTGGGCTTAAAACGAAAAAGCCCGTAAACACTGAGTTTTACGGGCTTTCGCTTTTATAAGAAATCATATTTGTCGGGACGACTAGATTCGAACTAGCGACCCCTTGCACCCCATGCAAGTGCGCTACCGGGCTGCGCTACGTCCCGAACTAAACTGGACCTGTACCCGGTTGCAGAACAACCATACAGCTCCGGGGCTGCAAATGTAAGTGATTCTTTCAAATTCTGAAATTCAAAAACAACCATTATCTTCGCACAACTCATTTACAATGAAGTTTCTACTAAAACAGGCTTACATTATAGACCCGCATTCGCCGCACCATCGTTCCCGCAAAGATATTTCTATTGTCGATGGAATAATTTCCTCCATCAGTAACGATATCCAGCAGTCTGCTGACCAAGTAATTACGCTGGAGGGACTATCCGTTTCACCCGGCTGGATGGACCCGTTCGCTCATTTCTGCGACCCCGGCTACGAGTTCAAAGAAACCTTGCAAACCGGCGCTGACGCTGCAGCATCGGGTGGTTTTACCACGGTTTTTGCCCTGCCAAATACCAAACCGGTGATAGATATAAAAGCGCAGGTGGCGTATATCGTGCAGCAATCAAAATCGCTTCCGGTTCAGGTGATTCCACTGGGGGCCGTTACCCGGAATACCGAAGGTAAAGAACTGGCAGAAATGTACGATATGCACAATAGCGGGGCACTTGCTTTCAGCGACGGATTGAATCCGGTGCAGGCGGCGGGAATTCTGCTCAAAGCATTACAATATGTAAAAGCTTTTGACGGCGTTATTATACAGGTGCCAGACGACAAAACCATTGCACCACACGGTCTGATTAATGAAGGACTGGTCTCCACCCAACTGGGTCTGCCCGGCAAACCTTCCATGGCGGAAGAACTGATGGTGGCCCGGGATATTAAGCTGGCCCGTTATGCAGGTTCTAAACTACATTTCACCGGGATCAGCTCCGCTAAATCGCTGGAGTATATACAACGCGCCAAAGCGGAGGGCCTGGCCATTACCTGTTCTGTTACACCCTACCACCTGGTCTTTTGTGATGAAGATCTATATACTTATGATACCAACCTGAAACTGAACCCACCCCTGCGTACCCGGCACGACAGGCTGGCCTTACGTGAAGCGGTAGCCAATGGCACCGTTGACTGTATTGCCACTCACCACCTGCCGCAGGCCTGGGACGATAAGACCTGCGAATTTGAATATGCAAGAAGCGGCATGACCGGTTTGCAAACCTGTTACAGCGTATTGAAGCAGGCCCTGCCCGAACTGACAGAAGAGCGATGGGTGGAACTGCTCAGCATTAACCCGCGCCGTATTTTTGGCCTGGACCAACCCGTTATAAAAGAATCCGGCAAAGCCAATCTCACCTTATTCCAGCCGGCGGCAGTCTATACATTTACCCGGGACAAGATAAAATCGAGATCGTATAATTCGCCTTTTATAGGCAAATCATTTACCGGTAAACCAGCCGGCATTATTAACGGGGACAAGATTTTCCTGAACAGCTGGTGATATGGAAAGAAAAATTACTTCGCGGGTAACCAAGGGCGTAATTATTACTGGCCTGATCATCCTGGCAGATATCCTGCTACAGAAAATGTATCACCCCGTACCGGATGGCATTCGTTACCTGCTACGGCTGGTCATTGTATTTGCTGGCATCCTGGTGGCTTGTATTTTGTACAGCAAACAATCCGGCGGTGGTCTTGCTTTTGGCGATGTATTTTCTCACGGGTTCAAAACAACGGCCCTGGTTGCTTTTTTTCTGGCGTTGTATACCTTTATTGCCATAAAATGGATCTACCCGCCACTTTCCACCGCAGATATGAACGCTGCCGTAAAAGCCATCGAACTACAGGGCAATGCGCTGCACGAAGAAGCGGTACAGCTGGCCACGCAGGCAGCAAAAAACAGGTGGATCATTTATGTATCACTGTCTATTTTCGCTTCCATGGTGCCCGGTCTTATTGCTTCTTTACTGGGAGCCGCACTAACAAAAAAGAATCGGTAATTTCAATACCTAAAAAGATACCCGGATGGACCTGTCGATTGTAATACCATTGATTGACGAAGCAGACTCCCTGCCGGAACTAACGGCATGGATAGAACGCGTCATGCAGGAACAACAATACAGCTACGAGATTATTTTTGTGGATGATGGTAGCACCGATCACTCATGGGCGGTGATAGAAGAATTGCGTTCTGCCAATCCCCATATAAAAGGCATCAAATTCCAACGCAATTACGGCAAATCCGCCGGCCTGAACGAGGGTTTCCGGGCGGCTAATGGCGATGTGGTGATTACCATGGACGCCGATATGCAGGATTCGCCCGACGAGATACCGGAATTGAGGCGCATGATACTGGAAGATAAATACGACCTGGTAAGCGGCTGGAAAAAGAAACGTTTCGACAATACCGTTACCAAGAACATCCCTTCCAAATTTTACAACGGCATGACCCGGCGACTGTCCGGTATCCGGCTGCATGATTTTAACTGCGGACTAAAGGCCTACCGTAAAAACGTGGTAAAAAACATTGAGGTCTATGGAGATATGCACCGCTATATACCGGTGCTGGCTAAATGGTCGGGGTTTAAAAAGATAGGGGAAAAAGTAGTGGAGCACCGCGCCCGGAGATATGGCACCACCAAATTTGGGTTGAGCCGTTTTGTCAACGGGCCACTTGACCTGGCATCCATTATGTTCGTGGGCAAATACGGTAAACGGCCCATGCATTTTTTCGGTCGTTTTGGCTCCATTTGCTTTTTCCTGGCCTTTATCAGCTTGTTTTACCTGGTTGTGGCCAGGCTCGTGCATCCCGAGATAGGTTTGAGCAACCGCCCCCCATTTTATATTGCACTAACGGCCATGATAATAGGCGTTCAACTGTTCCTGGCAGGTTTTATTGGGGAAATGATATCCCGCAACGCGCCCGGCCGCAATTTTTACCTGATAGAGGAAAAAACGGGTTTTGATTAACGGTGGGTTTGCCAGCCTGAGCCGTTTCAATGATAAAACCGGCGCCATTAAACGCAGCCTGCAGACAATGCCTTTTGATATTTATATTCGCGGTTTAGCGCGCAACCATTACTGTTGTACTTTTTACATTTTTACCATTGATTAAATCCATCGTCATATTAGGCCCGGCATACCCTTTCCGCGGAGGTGGCATTACCACGTTTAACGAACGGCTGGCCACGGAATTCCAGCAGCAGGGATACGAGGTGACGATCTATAATTTTTCATTGCTATACCCGGCCTTTTTTTTCCCGGGTAAATCACAATATTCCGACGAAGCGGCGCCGGCACATTTAAAGATCCTGCAAAAAATAAATTCCATTAACCCGTTGAACTGGATCAAAACAGGCAATGAATTAAAACGACTGGCTCCCGACCTGGTAGTGGTACGGTATTGGTTACCGTTGATGGGACCGGCGTTGGGCACCATTCTCAGGAAGCTGAAAAAAAACCATCAAACCCGCATCATTGCCATTACGGACAATATTGTTCCGCATGAAAAAAGAATCGGCGATAAAGCCTTTACCCGTTATTTCTTGCAACCCTGCGATGCCTTTGTTACCATGAGTGCCAAAGTACTA
Organism: Bacteroidota bacterium; assembly: GCA_040007355.1. Classification (GTDB taxonomy): domain Bacteria; phylum Bacteroidota; class Bacteroidia; order Chitinophagales; family Chitinophagaceae; genus JACMLD01. The sequence goes on from JBDTVE010000242.1 coordinate 32,581, forward strand.
CAGGATCTGAAACTGGTGGAGCCCGCCAAACCCGCTGTACAGGTGGCTCATCCGCTCTATGATAATTTTGGAAAGGCCGTTTCAAAAGAAGCGGCCAGGCGCGCGCTGGGCATCGGGCAGGAGGAAAAAATAATATTGTTTTTTGGATTTATCAGGAAGTACAAGGGTCTTGATATGATGCTGGAAGCAATGCAGTTGTTAAAAGCCGGAAAAGAACCATCCGCCGCCCCCCTCCCCAGGCTCCTGGTAGCCGGCGAATTTTATGAAGACGAAAGGATATACCACCAAAGGATAAACGAACTGGGCATCGGTGATATGCTGCTGCTGGAAACACATTTTATTGGCGACCAGGACGTGAAAAATTATTTCTGCGCGGCCGATGTGGTGATACAGCCCTACCGGGATGCCACGCAAAGCGGGGTTACACCCATCGCCTATCATTTTGAGAAACCGATGATTGTTACCAACGTGGGCGGATTGCCAGACTATGTGCCGCATGAAAAAGTCGGCCTGGTAACAGCGCCAGACCCGGCCTCACTGGCGGCGGCCATTACCCGTTATTTTATTTTGGGAGAAGCCTATTTTTTGCCCTGGTTGCGTGAAGAGAAAAAAAAATATTCCTGGCAGGTACTAACGGATGAAATTATTAAACTGGCGAACGGGATAAAAAATAAATGGTGACAGGTCGGCATTTCCGAAGCGACCATGCAACGGCAAGTTTTATGGCCTATTTTTGTTAGCGGTACATCGTTGTGGACCGGAACCGGTGTACCGGATGTTTAGCCGATAAAGAAATCAAAAAAATCAAAGTAGCCATTTCTTATGATCTACAGAAGCAAAGCACCGTTACGCATAGGCCTGGCAGGTGGCGGTACCGATGTAAGTCCATACAGCGATCTCTATGGCGGTGCCATTTTGAATGCCACCGTAAGCCTGTATGCTTACGCCAATATAGAACCCTTGGAGGAAAATACCATCATACTGCAGGCGTTGGACCGGAAAGAAGAAAAACGCTACGAATGGGTACCTGAATTGCCGGTGGACGGCACCCTGGATCTTTTAAAAGGCGTTTATAATAGGATTCAACGCGATTATGGAATGCCCCTGACCGGTTTTCGCCTGAGTACGTTTGTAGATGCCCCCGCAGGCAGCGGCCTGGGTACCTCATCCACGCTGGTGGTGGCCATCATTGGTGCATTTGCAGAAATGTTCCGCTTGCCCCTGGGCGAATACGATATAGCCCAGCTGGCGTACCAGGTGGAAAGAAACGACCTGAAAATGGCCGGCGGCCGGCAAGACCAGTATGCCGCCACATTCGGCGGAGTGAACTTTATGGAATTTTACGAGGGAGACAAAGTAATTGTAAACCCTTTGCGTATAAAACAACAATACCTATTCGAGCTGGAGAACAACCTGCTGCTCTATTATACCGCTACCAGCCGTGAAAGCGCCCGGATCATTGAGAAACAAAGCAGCAATGTGATAAATAAACAATCCAAACCTATTGAAGCCATGCACCAGCTGAAGCAACAGGCCCAGCGCATGAAGGAAGCCCTGCTAAAAGGGCGGCTGCATGAGATTGGTGAGATCCTTGATTTTGGTTTTCAGAAAAAAAGACAGATGGCCGAGGGCATCAGCAACAACCTGATGGAAGATATATACGAATGTGCCAGGAAGAACGGCGCCACCGGCGGAAAAATCTCCGGCGCGGGTGGTGGTGGTTTCATGATCTTTTATTGCCCCGATATCAGTAAATACAAAGTAGAAGATGCGCTGAAACAGTTTGGCGGTTATTGTCAGCCCTACCGTTTTACGGACCACGGCTTAACAACCTGGACAATCTGATACGGTTTGTAGCGTAAACTGGTGACCAAACCCGGGAATGAACCGGGTCCATAAAACCGCAATTTTTCAGTCCGCGAACCAGTCAACCTGTGTTATATTTGCAGCTTATTAAAACAGCACATGAACAAAATTAAAAGCATCATGGAAGAATCGGTGGCGGTGAAGAATAAGCTGCTTGCCGACGAAGGGTTGCTGAAAAATATTGATGTATTAACAGATGTTACGGTAGCCGCCTTAAAAAACGGTCATAGGGTATATTTTTGCGGAAACGGGGGCAGCGCAGCCGACGCGCAGCACCTGGCGGCGGAATTCAGCGGTCGATTTTACCTGGACCGCGATGCGCTGCCAGCTGAAGCGCTGCATTGCAACACATCTTACTTAACTGCGGTGGCCAATGATTATAGTTTTGATGTCATCTATGCCCGCCTGGTAAAAGGCCTGGCCCGCCGGGGTGATGTGCTGATTGGTTTATCCACCTCCGGTAATTCCGTTAATATTGTAAAAGCTTTTGAGACAGCCCGTGAGAAAGGTGTTATTACGGTTGGTTTTACCGGTGCAGGTGGCGGAAAAATGAAGGAGCTAAGCGACTATTTATTTGAAGTGCCTTCTAATAATACGCCGCGTATACAGGAAAGCCATATCATGATAGGCCATATCATTTGCCAACTGGCCGAAGAACGTTATTTTGCTCCCAACTCCTGAGCAAATCCCAAGATTATGAAGATTGAAGAAGCAATAATTCTCGCTGGCGGATTAGGCACCAGGCTGCTGCCTGCCGTGCCGGATCTGCCCAAGTGCATGGCGCCTGTAAATGGCCGGCCCTTCCTGTCTTATATCATTGATTATTTCCAGGAACAGGGCATCCGGAAATTTATTTTTTCGCTTGGATACAAACATGGTGTCATTACTGCCTGGCTGAAAGAACAATATCCCGGCCTGGTCATGGAATATTCCATTGAAAATGAGCCCCTGGGTACCGGGGGCGCTATCCAACGGGCGGTTGAAAAGGTGAATGCAAAAGATGTGCTGATACTAAATGGCGATACGCTTTTTAAAATAAAGCTGGAAATACTGTCAGCCATGCATTATTCAAACGCGGCTGCCTGCACGCTTTCCTTAAAACCGATGAAGCATATTGACCGTTATGGCCTGGTGGAAACAGATGAAGAGGGGCGCATACAAAGTTTTAAAGAAAAAAAACTTTACCCGGAAGGACTGATCAATGGCGGCGCCTATCTTTTAAACACCGGCCGGTTCAGACAGCAAAAACGGCCTGCTGTATTTTCCTTTGAGAAAGATTATTTAGAACATTTTTTTTCCGCCGTGCCCATGTATGGATGCGTACAGGATGAATATTTCATAGATATTGGTATACCCGAAGATTTTGAGCGCGCACAAAAAGAGATGAAGACAGCGGGTAACACCTAAGAACCCGTAACGGTAATATTGACCGGCAGCAGTTCGAAGAGCAGGCTCCACGATACGTGACCGTTATGGTGCGGGGCGGATTCCTTTAATAAAAATAATGCATGTTGGATCTTAAACAGGTTGATAAAAGCTGGACCCTATTTCTTGACAGAGATGGCGTGCTGAACCACGACAAAGAAGGCAGTTATATATTCCATGCCGGTGAATTTGCTTTTTATGATGGCGTACTGGAAGCCATGAAATCATTTAACCACCTGTTTGGGAAGATCATTGTTGTAACCAACCAGCGCGGTGTAGGCAAGGGACTGATGAGCGAAACGGACCTGGCAGAGATACACCATGCCATGCAGTCTGAAGTGGAAGCCGCGGGTGGCCGGATAGATGCTATTTACTACGCCACCTCGCCCGACAACCACCACCCGGAGAGAAAACCCTGGCCAGGCATGGCCCACCGGGCAAAAGCGGATTTTCCGCAGATCGATTTCGGTAAATCAATCATGGTGGGTAATAATATAAGTGATATGGAATTTGCCCGGAACGCCGGCATGCACGCTGTATTCCTGCGAACCACCCAGCCCGATTTGCCCCTGCCCCATCCTTTTATTGACCTCGCTTTTAACAGCCTGTTAAAGTTTTCCCTCGCACTGGCCGCCCCATAAAATTTACCGGCCGTTAGGGCGTTAAAGGGTTGCAGCGAGTTTATTGTAACTTCGCTGTTCATTTATCATCCATGAACAAGCTATTTCTTTTCTTATCAGTTGCCGCCAATATGGCTGCTTTTGCCGCCAACGCTCAAAAAATAAGTCCCGCCAGCACAAAGATCTTCCTGCACCAGGAAGATTCACTGAAGATATATGCAGACAGCATGATAAATGCCGAAACCGCAGGCCATCGGTTTCTTTCTGACAGCCAGTTTGTAAAAACATTTGTGCGCACCTTAAAGATCAACAACTCGTTCGCCTTTCATTTTGATTCCCTGGCAACCGTTTCCAGGTTATACCCAGCCGACAGTTCATTCCGGATTTTTACCTGGCAGCTGAAAAAAGACGATTACATGTATTATCAGAAAGGCGCCATTCAAATGAAAACGTCCGATGGATCGCTAAAACTCTACCCCCTTTTTGATGCATCCATGTTTACCGCCAAACCTCTGGACTCTATACGAACCAGGAGAAACTGGATTGGCGCTATCTATTATCGTATCATTCAGAAGGAAACCAACGGAAAAAAATATTATACCCTGCTGGGTTTTGATGACTATACGGTGAGCAGTAACCGTAAATGGATGGAGGTACTGAGTTTTGACGACCAGACTGGCGAACCGGTATTCGGCGGCCCACTGATCAGTTTTAAAAACGATACCGGAAAGGTGAAACCGATCTTAAACCGTTTTGATATTGAATATAAAAAAGAAGCGCGCACCCTTTTCAATTACAACCCCGAAATGGACATGATACTCTATGACCACCTAATATCTGAAACGGAGGAACCCGGAAAAAAAGAAACCTATATACCGGATGGCGATTTTGAAGGGTTTAAATGGGAAAACGGTCAATGGGTACATGTAGACAAGGTGTTTAATTTTAAACTGCAGAACGGTGAGTTTCCACAGGAAGCCACCATAAAAGACGACGAGGGAAACAGCGATGAAAAAAAGCTAATGCAGCAGTCGGAAAAAAATATTGAAAACGCCAAAAAGAAAGAAGAAGCGGAACAGAAAAAGACTCCTCCAAGGAAAAAACCGGGCGGTAATTAAACAGTCCTCTTTATTGACCGAAGATATTAGCAGGCATGCAAGTTGACGGTAATTGCAAATTTGCCGGTATTAAATTATAAACGCTGTCTATTGTGGAATCACTAGCCGGTCAGCTAATTAATCAATTTATTTTTTGCCCTGTTGTATTCTTCCTCGCTAAGCACTCCTTTTTGCCTGAGCTCAAATAATTTTTCCAGTTCGGAGGCAATACCCGTTGAAGCACTGGTATTGATATTTACCCTGCTCATGGCGGCAGCCATCTGGTTGGCCTGTCTCAAACCTTGCTGGTTTTCAAAATCCGTTTGTGCCTGCGTAATGACGTCTTTCAGTCGTTTTGGATGACTTACCTTATTATAGGTGGTTGCGCCTACCTGTGCAGCCGTTTGTATTTCCACGTTGCCATAATTGAACAATCGTCCCCAGAAGCTATGATTATAAGACACGTTATTAATTTTCTCCAGCGGGCTTTCTTTGGCATAGTGACTGAACAGACCCACTTCATCAATCACCCGCTGGTTGGTAACCACCCAGATATAGGCGCTCCATTGAAGGTATTTTATGACAAAAATCAGGATACCCCCCAGGGCCAGCACCCACCCGAAATGCACGAAAAAGCCGATAAAAAAGGAACCCGTAACCGCAGCAAGGGCAAACAGTAAAGGCCAGATAAGAACCATCCAGGTGGTATAGGTTACCAGTAAAACCTGTTCGTCTTTTTGTAATGGCGTGCGCATAGATGGATGATTTCGGGATTTTGGGAAGATAAAGATGCCTGGTAAAGTTATGCCGTACAAGTGAGTGACACAACAATGATCCCATGAAAAACAAGGGCTGGTAAAAATAATAACAGTGCGATACCATGCAAAAATGTTCCGGTTCGGGAACATGCCAGCGGCGAACAGGCGATTTTTTTTACGACGGATTTGTTTAGGGCGGGTTGCACCCACGTCGCAAGCATGCGAAACTTTTTTAACGACGGGCCGCACCCGTCGCGGGTAGCTTGCGCCATTGTAGGTGCTGCGAAATCCTTAACGCTTCAAATGTGTTAATCATCTAATTTCAGCACCGCCAAAAAAGCTTCCTGCGGCACTTCCACATTGCCTATCTGGCGCATGCGTTTCTTGCCCTCCTTTTGTTTTTCCAGCAGTTTGCGTTTACGGCTGATATCGCCGCCATAACATTTGGCCGTTACGTCTTTGCGCATGGCGCTGATGGTTTCTCGTGCAACAATCTTTGCGCCAATACCTGCCTGTATGGCAATCTGGAACTGCTGGCGCGGCACCAGTTCTTTTAATTTCTCACATAGTTTTCTACCAAATTCGGCTGAGCGGGCACGGTGTATCAGCGCACTCAGGGCATCTACCTTATCGCCATTCAGCATGATATCCATTTTTACGATATCGCTCTCACGGTTGCCAATGGGATGATAATCGAACGATGCGTAGCCGCGGGTCTGGCTTTTCAGTTTATCATAAAAATCAAATACGATTTCCGTCAGTGGCATTTCAAAACTCAGTTCTACCCGGGTGGGCGTCAGATAGCTTTGGTTCATGAGGATGCCGCGTTTGCCCAGGCAAAGGGTAATGATATTGCCAATATAGTCCGGTTTGGTAATGATCTGTGCCCGGATAAAGGGTTCTTCAATCCGGTCGATCCGCACGGGATCGGGCATTTCAGTGGGGTTATTGACGGTTATTTTCTCACCGTTGGTGGTATAGGCAATAAAGCTAACATTGGGTACCGTGGTAATTACAGTCTGGTTAAACTCCCGCTCCAGGCGTTCCTGTATGATTTCCATGTGCAGCATACCCAGGAAACCGCAACGGAAACCAAACCCCAGCGCCTGGCTGGTCTCCAGTTCAAAACTAAGCGAGGCATCGTTGAGCTGCAACTTGTCCATGCAATCGCGCAGCTCTTCAAATTCATCTGTATTGATTGGGAAGATGCCTGCGAACACCATGGGCTTTACTTCCTGGAAACCGCGAATGCCTTCTGTACAGGGGTTGGCCACTTTGGTAATGGTATCGCCCACCTTTACTTCCTTGGCATTTTTGATACCGGTAATGATATAACCAACATCGCCACACATCACTTCTGCTTTTTCGGTCATCTTGAGTTTTAAGATTCCTACTTCATCGGCTTCATATTCCTGGTTGGTGGAAACGAATTTAATCTTATCGCCTTTCCGGATGCTTCCCTGCAATATGCGATAGTATACAATTATGCCTCTGAAAGAATTGAAAACACTGTCGAATACCAGGGCCTGCAGCGGCGCATGAGGATCACCGGAAGGTGCGGGAATCCGGTCTACGATCGCATCCAGTACTTTGTCCACCCCCAAACCGGTTCGGCCGCTGGCATGCAATATGTCTTCGCGTCTGCAGCCAATCAGTTCCACTATCTGGTCCTCTACTTCTTCTATCATGGCCCCATCCATATCAATCTTGTTGATCACGGGGATTATTTCCAGGTTATTGTCGATAGCCAGGTACAAATTGGAAATGGTTTGGGCCTGTATACCCTGGGTGGCGTCTACCAGCAACAGGGCGCCTTCACAGGCGGCCAGTGCGCGGCTTACCTCGTAACTGAAATCCACGTGACCGGGTGTATCAATCAGGTTAAGGATATATTCTTCACCGTTATGATGCCGGTAGTTTATTTGAATGGCATGGCTTTTTATGGTAATTCCTTTTTCCCGTTCCAGGTCCATATCATCCAGCACCTGGTCCATCATATCGCGGTCGCTGATAGTGCCCGTGCTTTGCAAAAGACGGTCTGCCAAGGTGCTTTTGCCATGATCAATATGGGCGATAATGCAAAAATTGCGTATGTTCTTCATTTTTCCGGTCCCCGGGGGGAATGACTTTTAAGTTTAACGAGGTGCAAAACTAACTTATTTAGGCCGGATAAACCAGAACAGCCTGGTATGAGACGCGCCTTGGGCGAATAAATTGCCGGTTCCCGGTTCGGCCCTTTATATTATCTTTAGGATGCAAAAATAAAAGTATGGCCATTCCCTAGGCTGTATCCTTTTTTTTCCTGTTGCAACGGGCATTTTTCAGTGGCCTGCATTTTAATTTTTGACAGTCAATTACAGGGCGGAGTTGCCTGTAGACAGTCGCTAAAAATTAGCCGTATGAATAACGCTATCTTGTCAGGAACCGTCACTATTGCCTATGCACTGGTGATTTTAGTCTTTGGACTTGCCCATTTCATTAATCCGTAGACATAGGTACAGCGCAGATTTTAAAACAACTACTACTATGAATAAACAACAGGAGGAAATCCGGGAACAGCAACAAAAATCCTGGAATCGTTTTTCGGCCGGCTGGAAAAAATGGGATGCCATCAATATGGATTTTATCCGGCCTGCGGGCGGGGTGATCATCGAGGCCCTTCAACCTGCCGGTAACCAGACCATACTGGATATTGCGGGCGGTACCGGTGAACCGGGACTTAGCATAGCTGGTATGCTGAAAGGCGGCAAGGTGATCATAGCCGACCTGTCGACCGGCATGCTTGAGATCGCGGAAGAAAATGCCAAACGACGTGGTATCCGGAATATGGAAACAAAACAATGTGATGTCTGTGAGCTCCCTTTTGCGGACAAACATTTTGATGCCATCAGTTGTCGTTTTGGATATATGTTTTTCCCCGATATGCAACTGGCCGCAAACGAAATGTTCAGGGTACTGAAAAGCGGCGGCCGGGTAGCTACTGCGTTCTGGGGCGGACCTGAGCAAAATTTCTGGGTCACCGCCATGATGGGTACTATTGGTAAAAATATAGCGTTGCCGGCACCCCTACCCGGCGCACCCGGTATGTTTCGTTGTGCACAACCGGGTCTTATGAAGCATATTTTTGAGCAGGCCGGATTTAAAAATATCACGGAAAAAGAGGTGTCTGTTGTATTAAACGTTGGCACGGCAGCAGTCTATTGGAATATGATGACGGAAGTGGGCGCGCCCATTGTGGCTGCGCTGGGCAAGGCCGATGAAGCGACTGTACAAAAAATAAAAGCGGAGGTTTTTGATTTGTTGCAGCAAAAATATGGTGAAAAGGAAATTTGCATGAAAGGGCAAGCATGGGTATTGGCGGCTGACAAATAACAGGCATTGCCTCGGCCATATACTGTCTTAAAACAACGGGGCGCGGGGTTGGTGCGCAGCAAGCAGCGTACGGGCACTGCAGGCCCAGCGCTATTTATGGAAATTTTCCTCGGTATACTGCTCAAAGAAACCTTTTAGCTGCCGCCACGTATTAATATATAAGGGCTGATTGCGGTAGGCTGCCAATAATTTTATTTATTGGTGATGATTATTTGTCGGTAGACCGATTTCGATTATTTTTATACGGCAGGGTTTAACGCGGTTGCCAATGGCCACCGTGCTTTTTATTAGAAAATTAGTCAAAGGCGGAAGCGAACACAGTTTTGGTATTCATGTA
>JBDTVE010000243.1:0-2600 GCA_040007355.1 Bacteroidota bacterium
CCGGAACTCGTCTCACCGGGCTGCACCCGGTGCTGTTGTCTGTCGCCCCTGCGGGGCGCTGCATCGTCACGGATAGCGCCATTTATATCCTCAAAAAAAAATTGGCGTGAAGGCAGAAATATTATCTGCCGGGATTTTTCTTTGGACTCACCGGAACTCGTCTCACCGGGCTGCACCCGGTGCTGTTGTCTGTCGCCCCTGCGGGCGCTGCATTGTCGCGGATAGCGCCCTGCAGGGGCGACATCATTTACCGGTTTTCAGATCCAGCGGTAAAACAATCCCTGTTTCCAGTGCCGGAAACCGTTGATCAAACGGTTTTGTTTGCTGGTCTTTCTGCTGCAGAAAGGAACTATTATGACGATGGGATCATTTTATGCATTCCGGTCAGTACTCAAATTATCCAGCATTTCCCGGGTCATTTTATCCAGGTCGTATTCATTCTTCCAGCCCCAGTCTTTGCGCGCCACACTGTCGTCGATGCTTTGCGGCCAGCTATCGGCAATGGCCTGGCGGTAATCCGGTTTGTAAGATATCACAAAATCGGGAAGGTATTTCTTTATGGCGGCGGCTATCTCGTGGGGTGAGAAACTCATGCCCGATAAATTATAGGAAGTACGCACCGTAATCTTAACGGCCGGGGCTTCCATTAGTTCAATGGTACCCCGTATGGCATCCGAAATATACATCATGGGCAGGTAGGTGTCTGCCGCCAGGAAGCATTCATATTTTTTTTCTTCCAGGGCTTCATGAAATATCTCTACCGCGTAGTCTGTGGTACCGCCGCCAGGCGCCGATTTATAACTTATCAGCCCGGGATATCGGATGCTTCTAACGTCTACACCAAAACGTTGGTTATAGTAATGACACCAGAATTCTCCGGCATATTTACTGATGCCGTAGACCGTGGTGGGTTCAATAATGGTTTGCTGGGGGCAGTTTTTTTTGGGGCTGGTGGGGCCAAAAACAGCAACGGAACTGGGCCAGTATACCTTGCTGATCTTTTCTTCCCGCGCAATATCCAGTACATTCAGGAGACCCGTCATATTGAGGTTCCATGCCAAGTTGGGATTTTTTTCACCGGTAGCGGACAGGATGGCTGCCAGCAAATAGATCTGCGTAAAATGTTGTCGTATTACCTGTACATGCAGCATTTCTTTATTCATTACGTCCAGGCTAACATAGGGGCCGGTTCCTTCCAGTAAAGGGTTTTGCTCGCGCAGATCGGAAGCCACCACCTGGGCATTGCCGTATATCTTGCGCAGGGCCAGTGTAAGCTCTACACCTATTTGTCCGCTGGCGCCAATCACCAGTATTTTTTCTTTGATCATAGTGTTTTTTAAAGAATGACCAAATGTAGGGAGAATTGGTTGATTGGTTAAGCGCCGGTGCTGATCATGGAAGCTTACCAGTCATAATAAAGAACAACGCCTTCACCCAAGCGCCCGAACCGTTATCTTTGCACGATGGAAAAATTCTTACAAGAAATTTTTACAGGTCAGCAATACGATGAAAAAAATTTTTTCCTGATAGCCGGGCCCTGCGTGGTGGAAAGCGAAGAGCTTGTCATGCAGGTGGCAGACAAAGTATCTGGTATTTGCAAAAACCTGGGCATACCCTATGTTTTTAAAGCCTCTTACCGCAAAGCCAACCGCACCAGCGCCGACTCTTTTACCGGCATTGGCGATGAGGCTGCACTTGCACTGGTAAAAAAAACCGGGGAAAAGTATAAATTACCGGTTACCTCAGACATACACGCGCACGAGGAAGCGGCGATGGCCGCCCCGTATATTGATATTTTACAGATACCCGCTTTTCTTTGCCGTCAGACTGATCTGCTGGTGGCCGCCGCCGAAACAGGCAAAATAGTAAATGTAAAAAAAGGCCAGTTCCTGAGCGGGCCGGCCATGAAATTTGCGGCTGATAAAATACGAAAAGCCGGAAATGATAAAGTTATACTGACCGAGCGGGGCAATAGTTTTGGCTACCAGGACCTGGTGGTTGACTACCGCAATATTCCCTGGATGCAGGAACATCGGGCTCCCGTGGTAATGGATGTAACGCATTCCCTGCAACAACCCAATCAAACCACGGGTATTACGGGCGGCAACCCGCAAATGATAGGCATCATTGCCAAAGCTGCCATTGCCGCGGGAGCCAACGGTTTGTTTATTGAAACGCACCCAGACCCGTCGCGGGCATTAAGCGACGGCGCCAATATGCTGAAGCTGGATTTGCTGGAAGGTTTGTTACAGCAACTGGTAAGATTAAGAAAGGCGGTTATATAAGGAAGGGATTTTTTTTATACAAGTGCCTCAAAAGCGGTTGAGATTTTACGAATGGGTATTAATGTAGGAGTATTTGCGTAGGGGTATTTGCTTAGGGGTATCAACGAAGGGGTATCAACGAAGGGCTGCACCCTTCGCTGTTAGCTTGCGCCTCTTCAGGGCTTTGCGAACTACGCCCAGGCTCACTGGTGACAAGTAGATCATAGTCATGATTCAGATTCATTGTTGTACGGCATCCCGATCCAAATCTTTGTCATCCCGACCTTAGGAGGGATCTGCTTCCGCGATAAATCCGTTTATTGTTAGATACAATGG
>JBDTVE010000244.1:0-5394 GCA_040007355.1 Bacteroidota bacterium
TGCCGGCCATCCTGGGAAAATAAGGTGTTAAATATCCTGCCCTTAAAAGAACTGCGGAAGGACCAATTTACTTTCGCACGTAATTATTTTTCTGCCAGTCCGCTGTCTTTCCATTGTTTAAACGCAGCAATATCGCTGTCGCTCAGTCTCTCGTGTTTCGCCGGCATATATCCTTTTTCTTGGGGGCTTAATTGTATGCGATGAAGGATGCCGTCTATTTCCTTTTTTGCATTACCGTAACTATCCAGCGCTAGTTTATTGCCGCCTTTTGATGGCACATGACAGGGGCTGCAGGAATTCATGACGATGGGCTGAATACTTTTTTCAAAGGATATGGCTACAGGAGTGGGTGCGGGTGACGCTGTTTCTTTTGCGGTATGACAGTAAGACAAACAAACCGCCATCATTACAATGAGCGACGAAACATAGATTTTCTTCATTACTTGGTGTTTAACTCAAATATATTTATTCCGGGTGATAATTCGCAGGTGCCCCGGGAAATTATTCAATCCCGCCAACCTCCGCAGGTTACGCCGTCAAAACAGCAAATAAACACCTGGCCAACCCGTTATAAGCCATCCCTGGCAAAGACTGATAAGCCATCGGGATGGGTGTATCGTTTGCCCTTCCAGGCAGGTTTTACAGGTGACCACGGATTTTAATCAGCTTCCGCCCGGCGGCTCGGCACGGCTGGCAACTGCCTGGTTAATTCCGACTATTGCAGGTATATTCTTTCTATTTTACCTATTTTTAAAGTCTTTAATAAATACCGATTGTATAATGACGGATTTAACCCGGGAACCAACAGGTGCTACCCCGCACCTTTCACGTACACTGGGCCCCGTTATGCTCTGGGGACTTGGCGTTGGTTATGTTATTTCGGGTATGTATTTTGGGTGGAACCTGGGTCTGGCGGAAGGCGGTACTTATGGCCTGGCCATTGCTACTTTTTTCAGCATTATTCTCTATGTAACCTTTACTTTTTCTTACACGGAACTGGCCTGCGCCATTCCCAAGGCTGGCGGCGTTTTTGATTATGCCACCAGGGGGCTTGGCAGGGCGCCCGGCTTTATTGCCGGCATCGCACAGATCATTGAATTTGTTTTTGCGCCACCAGCCATCGCCGTTGCCATCGGCGCCTATTTCCATATTTTTTTCCCACAACTTTCCATCAATAGCATTGCCATTGCCGCCTATATTATTTTTACCGCGCTGAATATTTACGGGGTAAAAGCCGCCGCCATCTTTGAACTGGTGATAACCATATTCGCCGTTTTTGAATTACTGTTTTTTGCAGGTATCACTTTGCCGCATTTTAAATTAAGCAACTTGCAACACAATGCCTTTCCGCATGGCTGGATGGGTGCATGGGCATCCATACCCTTTGCCATCTGGTTTTTCCTGGGGTTGGAAGGCGTGGCCAATGTTGCTGAAGAAGCAGTAAACCCCCAACGCAATGTGTTGCTGGGTTTTGGATCAGCCCTGTTTACGCTGGTGGTATTGTGCATCCTGGTGTTTGTAGCCTCGGTTGGAATCGGCGGCTGGGAAGCCATCGTTTACCCATCGCCGGGAGCCGAACCCTCCGACAAGCCGCTACCGCTTGCATTATCGCAGATAACTGGCAACAGCGGCTGGTTGTACCACCTGCTGATTACCATTGGGCTGATGGGGTTGGTGGCTTCATTCCACGGCATCATACTGGCCGCTGGCCGCGCCACTTTTGAATTCGGCAAAATGGGTTATATACCACCAGCGACGGGAAAAGTGCATGCCCGGTTCAGGACACCGGCCAATGCGCTCCTGGCAAATATGGCGGTTGGCATCATTGCTTTGCTAACCGGCAAGACCTCGGATATTATTACCATCAGCTGTTTTGGCGCCTTATCGCTCTATTTTATTTCCATGATCAGTTTCCTGGCCCTGCGAAAAAAAGAGCCTTCCCTCCTCCGTCCTTTCCGCGTGCCGCTCTACCCGTATTTTCCCATCATCGCACTCATCATATCAGCTGTATGTTTGGTTGCCATGATCACATTAAATATTAAATTAGCCCTTATTTATTTTGGAATAATAGCGGCTGCTTATTTATGGTTTCACTTTTTTGAAAAAAACAATAGCCATGCAGGATAACCAGACAACCACCGGTATATTAAAACAACTAGCCGACAAAGACACGCGCAAGGTTAAAGTAGCCATCGTGGATATTGATGGCGTGCTGAGGGGAAAAGTGATTAGTTTTGAAAAATTCAAAACCGTGGCGGAAAAAGGCATTGGCTTTTGCGATGTGGTATTTGGTTGGGATTCCGGCGACCTGGCTTATGATAACGTCGCATTTACCGGCTGGCATACCGGCTATCCCGATGCCACCGCCCTGGTAGATATTCAATCTTTTCGTGAAATACCCTGGGAAAACGGGCTGCCTTTTTTCCTGGCCAACTTTAGTGACGCAACGGGAAAACCCCTGCCCATCTGCCCCAGGAGCCTGCTCAAAAAAATAGCGGAACAGGCCGGCGCAGCAGGTTATCTTTCTTATTTCTCACAGGAATTTGAATGGTTTAATTACGTAAACAATATCAATGAACTGTATGAAAATAATTTCCGCAATCCACGGCATCTTACCCATGGCATGTTTGGGTATTCCGTGTTAAGGGCTTCTCAGCAAAGCGCTTATTTTCATGACCTGTTCGACCTGCTGGGCCAGTTCGGCGTGCCCATTGAAGGCATTCATACGGAAACAGGGCCGGGCGTATATGAAGCAGCCATCCAGTATGGAAAAATAACCGAAGCGGCCGACCGCGCGGTTTGTTTTAAAACCGGTGTAAAAGAGATCGCCTCCCGCCATGGCATCATTGCCAGTTTTATGGCAAAGTTCAGCGAACACCTGCCCGGTTGCAGCGGGCATGTGCACCAGAGCCTCTGGAGCGGAAATGGTAAACAAAACCTTTTTTACGATAAAAAAAACAAGACCGGGATCAGTTCGCTGATGGAAAATTATATTGCCGGGCAACTACACTGCCTGCCGCACATACTGCCACTGTTTGCACCTACAGTTAACAGTTATAAACGCCTCACCGAAGGCGCCTGGGCACCCACCACTCTTACCTGGGGCATAGACAACCGTACCACGGCGTTAAGGGTATTACCCGCAGGCCCCACCGCCACCCGGCTGGAAACAAGAGTAGTGGGTTCAGACGCCAACCCCTGCCTGGCCATGGCCGGTTGCCTGGCAGCTGGTTTGTACGGCATACGAAACAAACTGAAAACGACAAGCCCGGCTACCAGCGGCAACGGATATGCCGATAAAAAAAACGGGGTACTACACGGAAATCTATGGGAAGCCACCCAGGCCATGAAAAACTCGGACCTGGCTAAAGAATTACTGGGCGAAGCCTTTGTGCAGCATTTTACAGCAACCCGCGAATGGGAATGGAGACAATTTTCCAAATCGGTGACCGATTGGGAACTAAAAAGGTATTTTGAAATCATATAACATGTCTGATCTGAGATGTCTACTATCGGTGGCGCGGAAAAGCCCGGATCCCGGCACTGATGTCCCTGGTGTGAAAAGGTCCGGAACCCACCGCAAAAAATCGGACATCAGCCATCAGACATAGAAATATGAGTCTGCTTATTAATAAACAGTAACCATAAACCGTGATTGATTTCAGCGTAATAAGACAATATAATTTTCCCACCACCATCCGTTTTGGCGCGGGCGCGGTAAAAGAATTACCCGCCTGCCTGCTGACTAACGGCTTGGCAAAACCGCTGCTGGTAACCGACCCAGTGGTAGCGTGCCTCGATTTTTTTACGGAAATAAAAAAGGGCCTGGCAGCCCGGGGCCTGTTGGTGGAAGTATTTGCCGATATCCACAAAAACCCGGTAAAATCCGATGTGTTGAAGGGACGTGACCTTTATAAAGCCACCGGCCGGGATTGCATTATTGGGATTGGCGGTGGCGCCGCCATGGATACAGCCAGGGCCATTGCACTTAGTATTAACCACCATCGCGACCTGTTTGATTATGACGACCTGGTGGGTGGCGACCAATACATAACAGAAGAGGTTCCCTGGTTTATTACCGTGCCCACCACAAGCGGTACCGGCAGCGAGGTTGGCCGCAGCGCCATCATATCGGAAGATGATACGCATCGAAAAAGGATCCTGTTCTCGCCCAAATTACTGGCGCGGATCATTTTTGCCGATCCACTGCTGACGATGGACCTGCCTTCTTTTGTTACCGCGGCCACCGGCATGGACGCGCTTACGCATAACATGGAAGCATTTCTTGCCAAAGGTTTTCACCCCCTCTCCGATGGTATTGCGCTGGAAGGCATCCGCCTGATTAATGAAGCCATCAACGACGCAGTTAACAGGCCCGATCTGGCATCGCGCAGCAAAATGATGATTGCCTCCCTGATGGGCGCCGTAGCGTTTCAAAAAGGACTGGGTGTAGTCCATTCACTGGCCCATCCCCTGTCTTCCCTGCTGGATACCCATCATGGATTGGCCAATGCCGTCAACCTGCCCTTTGGCATGCGTTTTAATATCGCCGGTTTTGAAAACAAGTTCGAAAGAATGGCCGGTGCCATGTACCTGAGAAGCCATACCGGCGAAGCTGTGGTTGACCATTTGTTTGCCTTAAACAGGCAACTCCAACTGCCCCTTACCTTGCGCGAAATAGGCGTAAGACCGGAACATATAGAAACATTGAGCGAACTGGCCTTCGCGGATTTTTGTCACCCCAGCAACCCCAAACCGGTTACGCATGCCGATTTTAAAACATTGTATGCGGCTGCATTGTAATACTATAAACACCGCATGAATATAGGACTAACGTATACCGGTTCAGAAGAAAAACAACAGAACTATGTGCGCTGGCTGAAAACAGGCGGTGAATCGATCCATATTGTTACCCTGTCGGCCGAATCAAATGAAAACAAGGGCAGCCTGGAAGATTGCGACGGACTTGTTTTCTCCGGTGGCCTGGATCTCCATCCTGGTTATTATGACAGTGACAACAAGGTGTATCCCAATATGCCGCAACATTTTAATGAAAAAAGGGACGCGTTTGAGATCAGCCTTTTCCGCTCGGCCCTCAAACGGAAAATACCCGTATTGGGCATCTGCCGCGGGTTACAGTTAATCAATTGCGTGCTGGGCGGAACGCTGCAACAGGACCTGGGCGGCAAAAACAGTATCCACAAAGCCATTGTCAATGAACAAAAGCGGCAATTCGACAAGGCCCATGGGTTACACCTTGTTCCGGGCGGCCTGCTGGCGACCATAGCCGGTACCGAAAGGGCCGTGGTCAACAGCGCCCACCACCAATGCCCCGGAAAAATTGCCGGCCAATTGATCATAAATTGTCTTTCGGATGACGATATAGCAGAAGGA
>JBDTVE010000245.1:0-3481 GCA_040007355.1 Bacteroidota bacterium
GCCTGCAGCAAACAGCGGTCTACACCAGTTCTACAAGCAGTACTTTCTGCGTTTTCCGGGTAAGCAGGTGAATGATGGTCCAGGCTACCAGGTAGGTACAACCGCAGATGGTAAACAGCCAGTTATAGCCCGCGGTTATATTGCCCGCGTCCTTGTAAACATCCAGTAAATGGCCAACCAGGAGCGGAAAAAAGATGCCGCCTACGGCACCGGCCATTCCACCGATACCCACCACGGAGCTAACGGCTTCTTTTGGAAACATATCGGAGGCCGTGGTGAATATGTTGGTGGCCCAAGCCTGGTGAACAGCCACCGCGACGCTGATCAGGGCCACGGCAGCCCAGGCAACAGTGGCATACCGCGCAAACAGGATGCTTAATTCCAGTATGGCAAATAACAGCAGCACCGCTTTTCTTGCTTTTAAGACAGCCCATCCTTTTTTAATTAACCACGTAGAGCAATAACCGCCGCCAATACTGCCTGCCGTGGTGGCTGCATAGATGATCATCAGCTCAACACTTGGTTTGCTGAGGTCAAGCCTGAAAACGGAAGAGAAATACGAAGGCAGCCAGAACAAAAAGAACCAGTAAATGGGGTCAATCAGCGCTTTGCCGGTAACATAGGCCCAAGTCTGCGGATAACGAAATAGTCTTTTCCATTGAACGGGCAGGTTCTGCAGGTTTGTGTTGATATCTTCTTCCTGTCCGGCAACAATCAGTTCGTATTCTCCAATCCCAAGCCGCGGTTGTTTTGCCGGCACGTTATAAAATTTCCACCAGAAGAATAACCATACAAAACCGAGGGCGCCAGTGAAGATGAATACGTGCTGCCATCCATAAAATTGCAGTATCAGGGGTGCTACCAGGAGTGCGGCTACCACACCCAGGCTGGTACCCATATTGAATATACCGGTTGCCAGTGACCGCTCTTTATCGGGAAACCATTCCGCCACCGTTTTCATGGCAGCGGGATAATTACCGGCTTCTCCCAGGCCCAGACCTATGCGGGCAAGTCCGAAACCGAAAGCGCTTTTTGCAAAAGCATGCAGCATGCCGGCGATGCTCCAGCAAACGATGGTGATGGCATAACCCAGTTTTGTTCCTATTTTATCAATAAGCCAGCCCATGAAAATAAGACCGATGGCATAGGAAGCGGTAAAAGCCATGATGATATGCGCAAAATCGGTTTCCGTCCAGTTAAATTCTTTTTCCAGGATGGGTTTCAGCAGGCCAATCAGCTGGCGGTCCAGGTAGTTAATGGTGGTAGCAAAAAAAACCAAGGTAACCATCAGCCAGCGGTAATTCTTGATAGTGGTAACAGGCATGGGGTGTTTGTTTGGTGAACATATTTCTGAAATGACCGGTAAGGGTGCCAATACCAGAAGAACACCTCCATGCTTCGGCGTTTATGCTGCAACGGTAGATGTCTTAGTCATGGACCCCCGCACAGGTGCTACCAGTTATGGATGGCGCCATCGGGGCTTTGCAACACCGGGTGCGGATACTTTGTATTGGCGGTAACTTCCATCACAAAATCTGCTTTTTTTGCATTGAACTGTATACCCAACCCGGGGGCAGGGTTCAGGTATAGTTTACCGTTTTTGAACAGCACATAGTCTTCATTGAAATAGGCGGGTCGTTCCGGTGCGCCACCGGCCAGTTCCATCATGCAGCGGGAAGGGCTGCTGGAGCCCAGCACATGCACCAGGGCTGCGGTAGATAAAGGCCCTGTAAAATGGGGTATCATACCAACGTAATGCGTCTCGCACATGGATGCAATTTTTTTGAGCTCACTGATGCCGCCGGTATTGGGAAGGGTAACACGGGTATAATCTATCAGCCTGTTTTCAATCAGTTCATTGGTATCCCATTTATCGCCAAATTGTTCACCCACGGCAATAGGTACTTTTGTCTGTTGCCGTACGGTTTTATAAACACCCGGATTTTCTGAACGGATAATATCTTCTACAAAATACGGTTCAAGCGATTCCAGGCTGGAGCATATTTTTAATGCTTCCGTCATATCAAACCGCGTGTGCAGGTCAACGGCCCATTTGCCGCCGCCACCCACTGCGGCATCTATCCGTTTGCAGAGTTCGATGGTTTTTTTTGCGTTCTCGTAAAAATCAAAACTGCTCTCACCATTTCCGCCGGTGGGGCTTATCCGGTATGCACGCAACCCGGCTGCAATACAATCCCTTGCCCTATCTTCTTCGCTGGTGGCTTTGGAGGCCCTGAAACCGGTTGCATAGCATTCCACAAATTCGCGGGTGCGACCGCCCAGTAAATCGTAAACGGGAACATTCAGGGCTTTTCCTTTTATATCCCAGAGGGCCATTTCAAGTGCACCCAGGGCATGCAGTTTTTCGCGTCCAGGCGGGTAAAACATACCGCGGAAAAGATTTTGCCAGATGTGTTCAATCCTGAAGGGATCCCGGCCAATCATCATTTGCGCACATTGCTCAATCAAGTCTTTCGAACCGCCTTCACCAATGCCGGTGATACCACCATCTGTTTCAATCTCCACAATTCCCCTTGCCTGATTAAAAAGCGGTTTGGTATAACCGGGAGCACTGTAGTACCGGATGCGGGTGATTTTTAGTTTTGAATCGCTGGCGGCCGCCGGACCGGCCTTTGCTTGCAGAAACGGAAAACCGGCTGCCAGGGCTGCGGAACCCCAGGCAGCTGTTTGTAAGAATTTTCTTCTTTCCATACAGAAGGTAATTTATATTGATTAAAGAGTTGGCCGGTCGGCTAGCGGGTTGACCGGCCGGCGGATGGTAACAAGATAAATAAAAACACGGTATTCTGAGCAGTTGTTTTTGTTGGGTAGTTTTCTTTGCTGCCGGAGATGACGCCAGTTTGTATTAATATGACGGTTCAGCAGCCGGCCGGAGCCGCTAATTTCCGGCAAAGGCGACGCGTACCAGCACCGGGTACAGTCCGGTGTTTTATAACCGGAGCCTGGATCATCGCGATGCCTGACAGGCGTTTTGTGTAAATCATTTAAACGGGGTGTTGGTACAGGACAATGATCGGGGACTGATGTTTTTTTAGAACTGCGGTCAGATGAATATCAGATGAATATCAGGCAAATATTCATTACAAGGGTTTATCGGGGAAGAAATCCCGGGGAGAGCATTTAAATATTTTAGAGAGGGCATTGATATGATTGATATTGTACTTAGCCCTTCTTTTGGGTGTTTCAACATGACCTACAAAACTATCGGTCATATTTAATTTTTGGGAAAGAACGATTTGAGTAAGGCCGGACAGTTCCCTTTTCTCTTTCACCTTGGCGATAACGTATTTTTCTATTTTGCTTGCCACAGTCATAAAAGGCAAGTGATTCAAATTTTAAAATTCCGTCAAAGGTACCTGTACCATAATTTGTATTATTTTTGTTATATTTGAATTATAAAAGTCGGTATTCAAAATACAGAAATTTAAATTTGCGATTCTTCATAAACTAATTTGAAGCA
>JBDTVE010000246.1:0-14097 GCA_040007355.1 Bacteroidota bacterium
GAGACACAGTAGGCACGGAAATCCTCCCGACTTCATTAGGATGCTATAAACTTCAGATTTCTTTTGATGCCGGCAAACTTGCTTCTTTTTAACGGCGAGTCGCGGAATATTTTTTTGAATGATTCCTCTGTAAGTTCTTCCCAGTCTTGCAACGAAAAATTCAGTATTTCGGTCAGGGCCATAAAACCGGGTTCAGCAGCCGGCTGGCTGAAGCGGTTCCAAGGACAAACGTCCTGGCATATATCACAGCCAAACATCCAGTTATCAAACCGGTTCTTCATATTACCCGGGATGAGCTGCTCCTTAAGCTCAATGGTAAAATAAGAAATGCATTTGCTGCCATCAATCACTTTATTTTCCAGGATTGCATCGGTAGGGCAGGCATCTATACATTTTGTACAACTGCCACAGTAATCCTTTGCAATGGGATCATCGTATTCAAGTTCCAGGTCGGTTATTAAAGTAGCAATAAAAAAGAACGAACCGCTCTGTTTGTTGATAAGATTGCCGTTTTTGCCAATCCATCCCAGTCCGCTGCGTTGTGCCCAGCTTCTTTCCAGCACCGGCGCACTGTCCACAAAGCCCCGGCCGTTGATATCACCAATATTGATTTTGATCAATTTTATTAGCTGGTTTAACTTGTTTCGGATCACTTCATGATAGTCTTTTCCATAGGCATATTTGGCTATTTTAGGTAGATCCGGCTGCTGGGTTTTCGGCGGAAAATAATTGAGCAACAAGGTTATCACTGATTTGGCGCCCGGTACCAGCCGGGTTGGGTCAACACGCATATCAAAGTGATTTTCCATGTATTGCATAGTTCCTTGGTAGCCTTTAGTAAGCCAGTTTTCCAATTTTCGCGCATCTTCATTCAGCCGTGTGGCTTTTGCAATGCCGCAATAATTAAACCCAAGTGCAACCGTTGTATCGCGGATGAATTGTGTATGATAGGTGCTGTTCAGTTTTTGCTTTTTTAGAAATCTAAGATAAAAAGAATTACTTTGTCTGACCAGCCAAACCGCTATAGATGAAGTTGATAACCGGCATCACGGTGATGCTGCTGCTTTGTTTAACGACCTTTCTTACTGCCCAGGGTCGGCGCGGCGATAAGCCCCGCAAAATTGAGCCCAAAAATTTTAAATTATCCCCATTACCCGTTATTGACAGCAATACAAATGTCGTTATTGTATCAGACCTTAGTGTTGTTGATTTTACCGGCAACAATAGAGGAAGGTTCAGTTATGTATTCAAACGGCGCACGCGGAAGATACTGAGCAAAAAGGCATTTGAACAGGCTAGGGGAAAAAATGACAATTTATTCGCATAGTGATGACAAGGAAGCGCTTGGTGATGTGTCGCGCACTACCAATAACATGGAAAACGGGTCGATTAATTAAACAAAACTGGGGAAAAATGATTTGTTTGATGTAAAAATAGACAAGAATCGTGTTGAACAAAAATGATGAAAAAGCGAGGGTTTAAGCCTGCAAGTGTAACCGGTAAACGGTTGTTTATTGAGCCTAAACCTTTTTAATAAAACGG
This sequence comes from Bacteroidota bacterium, assembly GCA_040007355.1. GTDB lineage: Bacteria > Bacteroidota > Bacteroidia > Chitinophagales > Chitinophagaceae > JACMLD01. The sequence continues at coordinate 1,543 of JBDTVE010000246.1, forward strand.
TGCTAAGGTATTCGCTGGATTCAGTCCGGAAATATGATATCGTGTTCAGGAGCGCTTTCCGGGACATCGATTCTATTACCATACAAGTACCAGCGGGGTATAAGCCGGAATTGATACCATCGCCGATACAGATCGAAAACAGGTTTGGTAAATATACTTCCAGCGCAAAAATAGAAGGGAATAAAATATATTATATCCGCCTGTAAGAAAAAAACAGGAACCGCTTCCCCGCCAGCGATTATGCCGAACTGGTAAAATTCCAGGAGCAAATCTATAAAGCAGACCGGGCCAGTATTGCGCTGGTGAAAGATGAATAACCGGTATTATCTGCCCGGCCCGGCCAGCCCATTGTTTTTATAATTCGTGGTTGTGTTTAGATGGCGGTGGCGCTACTTACTGGCAATTACTACTTAGCTGCTGGTTAATGGCATCCACCAATGAATCATATAGTTCTTTTTTTTGTTCGTTCTGCAGTGTGCGGACAAAAAGCAGGCAGGCATAACCGCGACAAAAATCAACCAGGGGATAGGTGCCGTAGATACCCGGGTTGGTTATTACGGTGCCGGCACCCGCAGCATCTTTTTCGCGTATCCATACGCCCAGGCCATAACCATACCCCAGGGTAAGCGCTGGCTGGTATTTAATGGCCGCGTTGCCGGTCTGTATTTTCTGCATTTCGGCAATGGATTTCTCACTGAGTATGCGCTTGCCTTCAAACATGCCCTTGTTTAAGATCATGCTTAAAAAATTCATATAATCGTTGGCGGTGGACACTGCGCCTGCAGAAGGATTAACGGCTTTGTCGTAATCAACATAAAAACTGGTCTGGCGCATTTTCAGCGGCCGCAGTAGGCGCTCGGCTATTATCCGGTCAAACGTTTTCTTACTCACAATTTCCAGGATGCGGCCAACAATATCCAGCCCGATATCACTGTAGAAAAATATTTCCCCCGGATTGCGTTCAATTTCCTTTTTGGCAATGCCGGTGGCTTCATCTTCCAGCGTGCTGTATTTTTTATTTTGTAAAACGGCTTTCAGACCCGGTGCTTCTGCATGTATGCCGGTGGTATGTGAAAGACACTGGCGGATGGTAATATAGCGCTTGCTGTACGAGGTAAAAATGGGTATGTATTTTGTTACCGGGTCATCCAGGGATATTTTACCCTCATTTACGTATATCATAGTAAGCGCGGCCGTCAGCCATTGACTGCTATTGGCAATGGGGGCTTGGGTTTTGCCGGTAAATTCCTTGTTTGTTTGGTTGTTATAAATAAGCTTTCCGTCCTTATAAATCCTAGTAATCACATCGCCCCCCAGCAATTTCTTGTTTTTGGCCAGCAGTTCGTCAACCGCGCCGAAATTATATTGGGAAAACGCTGGCTGCAAAAATAGCAGTAAAAGCAGTAATGAACTGAATTTCAGGCAGTTTGATTGTGTTTTATATGACATACTATCAGGTATTGTGCTTTGGATTATGATTTGCGGACAGGGTTAAAGTTATTTGATATTGGATTACCGTACGGGTGATATTTGTTAAGGACTCGTTGAAGAACATACCCGTGGCAAATAATCTATAATTGTTACGCATGGAATTTGCCACAACAACCGGGCGCCTCTCTCATACATTCCTTTTCGGGCCGGCTATTTTAAACAATAATAACCTTTTTAAGATATGAATTTAAACAATTTAACCATCAAAGCGCAGGAGGCCATTGCCGCCGCGCAACAAATCGCTTTTAGCAACAATGATGTCAATATTGAGACAGAGCATATTTTAAAGGCATTGTTGAACGATGAAAACTCAGCCATTGATTTCCTGCTGAAAAAAAACAACGTGACTATGAATCTCCTGGAAAGCCGGCTGGATGAAAAGATCAGCAAGCTTCCAAAAGTGAGCGGGGGAGTGGCGCCGGCACAAGCCATTGGCCGGGATGCCAACAATGTTATATTGCGGGCGTCAAATGCACTCAAACAGTTTGGCGATGAGTTTGTGAGCGTTGAACACCTGTTGCTGGCCATCATAAACGGAAGCGACAGCGTCGCCAAATTGCTGAAAGAAGCCGGTCTGACCGAAAAAGGGTTGGTAACCGCCATTAAAGACCTGCGCAAGGGCGACACCATTACCTCCAAGACCCAGGATACGCAGTTTAATGCACTGAACAAATATGCAAAGAATTTAAATGATATGGCCCGCGAGGGTAAACTGGATCCGGTTATTGGCCGCGATGAAGAGATCCGACGTACCCTTCATATATTATCGCGTCGTACAAAAAACAATCCCATCCTGGTGGGGGAACCGGGTGTGGGTAAAACGGCTATTGCCGAGGGGCTTGCCATGCGGATTGTAAACGGCGATGTGCCGGACAACCTGAAATCAAAGATCATTTTTGCGCTAGACATGGGGCAACTGATTGCCGGCGCTAAATATAAAGGTGAGTTTGAGGAACGTTTAAAGGGTGTGGTAAAGGAAGTAGCCTCCAGTGATGGCGAGATTGTGTTGTTTATTGACGAGATACATACCCTGGTGGGTGCGGGCGGGGGCGATGGTGCCATGGATGCCGCCAATATTTTAAAACCGGCCCTGGCGAGAGGCGAACTAAGGGCTATTGGAGCTACCACCTTAAACGAATACCAGAAATTTTTTGAAAAGGATAAGGCGCTGGAACGCCGTTTCCAGAAGGTGATGATTAATGAACCCAGCGTGGAGGATGCCATTTCCATCTTGCGCGGATTAAAAGACCGTTATGAGACACACCACCATGTTCGTATAAAAGACGAGGCCATTATTGCCGCGGTAGAACTATCGAGCCGCTATATTACAGACCGGTTTTTACCCGATAAGGCCATTGACCTGATTGATGAAAGTGCCGCTAAACTCCGGCTTGAAATGAATTCGATGCCCGAGGAACTGGATAAACTTGAAAGACAGATACGCCAGCTGGAAATTGAGCGCGAGGCCATCAAAAGGGAAAACGATGAAGTGAAGTTGCGGGAATTAAATACCGAAATAGCCAATCTGTCCGTAGAAAAAGATACGTTTAAGGCAAAATGGACAAAGGAAAAAGAGATTGTTGAAAAAGTGCAGAGTGCAAAAGCATCCATTGAACAGTTTAAAGTGGAAGCGGAAAAAGCGGAACGCGAGGGTAATTATGGCCGTGTGGCAGAAATCCGGTATGGCAAAATAAAAGAACAGGAAGAACTGATAGAAAAGGCCAGCGAAGAACTCTTTGGGTTGAATGAAAAACGGCTCTTAAAAGAAGAAGTAGATGCGGAGGATATTGCGGAAAACATAGCCAAGGCAACCGGTATACCCGTTTCAAAAATGCTGCAGGGCGAGAGAGAAAAACTTTTGCACCTGGAAGAGCATCTGCACGAAAGAGTGGTAGGACAGGAAGAAGCCATAACAGCCGTTTCAGATGCTATCCGGCGCAGCCGTGCCGGTTTGCAGGATCCCAAAAAACCAATTGGCTCCTTCATCTTTTTAGGTACCACGGGCGTGGGCAAAACGGAACTGGCCCGGGCCCTTGCACAATATTTATTTGATGATGAGGGGATGATGACGCGTATTGATATGAGCGAATACCAGGAAAAACACGCTGTTTCCAGGCTGGTAGGTGCTCCTCCGGGTTATGTTGGGTATGATGAAGGGGGGCAGTTGACAGAAGCCGTGCGACGTAAGCCTTACAGTGTGGTGTTGTTGGATGAAATAGAGAAAGCACATCCCGATGTTTGGAATGTTTTGCTGCAAGTGCTGGATGATGGTCGTTTAACGGATAACAAGGGCCGGGTGGTCAATTTTAAGAATACTATTATTATTATGACCAGCAATATCGGCAGTCATATAATACAGGAGGCCTTTGAAAAAGTGACCGAAAGGAATGTGGAAGAAGTAACAGACAAGGCAAAGATGGATGTCATGAATCTTTTACGGGAAACCGTAAGACCCGAATTCCTGAACCGCGTAGATGAAATCATTATGTTTCACCCGCTGATGAAAAAAGAGATCCGGGGTATTATCAATATTCAGTTGAAAAATCTGATAAACCTGGTAGCAGAAAATGGTATCAGGCTTGAATTTAGCGATTATGCCATCGACTACCTGGCGGAAAACGGGTATGATCCCCAATATGGGGCCAGGCCGTTAAAGCGGCTTATCCAAAAGCAAATTGTGAATAACTTGAGTAAAAAAATCCTGGCGGCCGACATTGATAAGAACCAGCCGGTTTTGATAGATGTATTTGATAACACCGTGGTATTCAGGAATGAAGCAACGCAGGCAAAAACGGTAGGGTCCTAAAAAAACGGGTTGCCGGTCAGCTATTTAAAAGTTAAACTAGCGTTCGTTCTTTTTTTCTGTATGTGAAAAAGGAAAAAAATGCTATCTTCATCCGCTTTCGGGCTCAAAATATTAACGCCCGTTCGGTTAACACATTTAAAACCATTGCCTTGGAAAATGGTTATAGATAGGGATCCAGCCAAAGGGCCGGATGCTGGGATTAAATAAAAAGGAACAAATTATGGCATTCAAAAAAGAAGTGGTTGAAATTATAGAACCCAAAGACGTATTTGTAGGTAACCCGGATGCACTGGTTACCCTAATGGAGTTTGGTGAATATGAAAGCGAGGCTTGTGCCAGGGCAAATGAAGTGGTAAAACAGTTACTGGAGACATATGAAGGTAAAATCCGCTTTAATTTTCGCCACTTCCCGCTAACCCGCATACACCAGCGTGCGTTAAAAGCAGCGGAAGCCGCTGTAGCCACCGCGCAGGATGGTAAGTTCTGGGAAATGCACAATATCCTGTTCGCCAACCGCCGTAACCTGGGCACTACCAGTTTAAAGCTACATTCAAAAGAAGCCGGGGTAAACAATAAACATTTCCTGGACGACCTGGTAAACGCCATGTATGGCTGGCAGGTACAGGGTGATTTAAGAAATGGCCTGGACAGGGGCGTGAAAGACGTGCCCACGTTTTTTATCAACGACGTGCTTTTTACCGGCAAGCCAACGGTGTCTGATCTCAGCAAGGCACTAGACGAAGCGCTGAAACAGGCCAAGAAGAAAAAGCCTGTTAAGCAAAGGGCCTGATTTTAAAAATAGAAAATAATAATATACCCCGCGGTCACGCGGGGTTTTTTGTGTGCCGCGTATATTGGTTGCCGTTAAATACAACCTGTTCCGGTATACCGGGTATTTGTAGCATTGGCAACGCTACAAATGCAATGGCTGAAATCGTCAGGAGTTGCCGGTCTGAATTTATTATATATCGGTTCTGCACCTATATTTTTTAAATGAATCGATGCAGGCGGCTCTGTTACCAGAGAAACGCCCTTTGTTTTGAAGCCTACGGGCATTTTTATAAAATAATTGTTTTTTACTTGAAGGAAGTCGGTGAGAACGATTAGGGCTTTTATAATTTTACACTTATGTGACTAAAAATCACCGGGGAATTATATTATCTGATCAGCTAAATTATTATTTTACAGCGTATCCAAGATCCTTGAAAGACTAATATCCCGTATACTATGAAATCACTTTTATCCCATCTGACTTTTCTATTAGCCGTTGTTTGTCCGTTTTCTCTTTTTTCGCAATGCGCGGGCAATGTGGCGCCCATGATAATCAGGTATGATACCATTGTTTATGGAAACGGAAATTCCAGCCTGGAATTTTCCTTTCCGAAGTTTGACCCTGCCCTCGGAACGCTGCTTTCGGCCAATCTGCAGTCTTCAGTAGCACTGGAATACAGCTATAGCCTGGAAAACCAAACCTTGTTAGACCAGCTTTTCAAGACCAGGATCGTACGTACAGATGAGATCAGCAGCAGCGCACTGGATCCTTCATCCATCATTGCACTCAATCAAACACCCTTTGTGACTTCTTTGATAGCGAGCCACCAAACCCTGAATTACGGTCCGGTCCATATGAGTTATATGATGGGCGATTCAGTTACAGATGGCAGACTGATTAATTTTATGGGGGCGGGAAATATAGATTTTGGCTATGAGGCAGGTACCTCGGCTTCGGTACAGGGGCCACTTCCCTGGCAACTAAATTTTACTTCTGTAAAAGATTCCGCGCATTTTAGTGTTACCTACCGGTACTGCACGGCTTCGCTTCTTAGCACAGATTTATTATTCTTTTCCGTTAACCCCTTATCAGATAAAATAATGCTTAGCTGGAAACAGGCCGCGCCGGCGGCAAACAGGCTATACAGCGTGCAGCTAAGTACAGACGGACAGACCTTTTCAACGATTTCCGTGGTAGCGGAAAATAATACCGGCAAATACAATTATGCCTGGTTAAACAATGCCTCCGGTGATCTTTATTTCCGCATCCAGCAGAAAAGCGTCTCGGGTGAGATAAAATATTCTGATATCCGTGGAGTAAAAGCATATCAACATACACAAACCGCCGCCTTTCGCATCTTTCCAACCCTGTACAGGGCAGGCAACCTGCATATCAACTTCTCATATAAAGCCAACTGGTTAGTAAGATGTTATGCTGCGGATGGGCGACTGGTGCTGGCCAATCGTAAAAACGGCGTTTACAGCGCGGAGATGGAACTACCCGCAAACATAAGCAATGGAATGTATACCATGGAAGCAATCAATCTCCAGACACGGCAACAACAGGTTACGCGGATTGTTGTTCAACGGTAGCAAGCCCCTTTGGCGGGTCTGTTCGGCATGTTACAGCCTGTTGTAAATTTTCGCTGACTATTTTATTTTACGCATAGTTACCCATAAAAAAAACCCGCCGTTTAAGAACAGCGGGCTTTTTTACGGAGGTATGTAGCTGTTAGGCTTTTATTTTTGGTGTTGTAGCGGCGGAGGTTGTTATCATCTTTTTCTTTTTATTATGTGACAGCAAATCTGCCTGACCCAGTGGTTTGCCTTTTGCAAAATCCACCAATATGGGCGCTGCCACAAAAATGGAAGAATAGGTGCCGGTGAATATACCAATGAGCATGGCAAAGGCAAAGCCCTTGGTTACTTCTCCGCCCACCAGGAACAAGATCAGGATGGTCAGGAAAACCGTTAAGGATGTCATGATGGTACGACTTAAGGTATCATTGACAGACTTATTGATGATCTCCGCCGTGGAAGCCCCTTTCATAAGATGGCTGTTCTCGCGCACCCTGTCAAAAACGATTACCGTATCATTCATGGAGAAACCAACTACCGTCAATATGGCCGCAATAAAATGCTGGTCTATTTCCAACGGGAAAGGCACCACATTCTTGAAAAACGAGAATACGGCCAGTGTTACCAGTACGTCGTGTAACAGCGAAATAATGGTTCCCAGCGAGAAACGCCAGTCGCGGAAACGGACAAAGATATAGGTGGTGATGATCAGGAGCGACCAGAACATGGCCTTGAACGCACCTTTCTCCAAATCATCTGATATGGTGGGATCCACCTTTTTGGAACCTTCCACGTATTTATTAGTGCTTACAAATTCTTCCAGGGTGGCTGTGGCCGGCAAATAGCTTTTTAACCCTTCAAACAGTTTGTTTTTTACCATACTGTCAACGGCAAGTCCCTGTTCATTTATCTTGTAATCCGTGGTAATATCCAATTTGCTGGAGGCGCCGTATGTCTTGGTTACCGGCTCTTCGTTAAACACATGTTTCAGGCTTTCCCTTACCGATTCCTCGTTAACAGGTTTGTAAAAATTTATCACGTAACTGCGGCCGCCCCTGAATTCCACCCCTTTTCTGAATCCATTGAAAAAGGAAGAAATACCCATTATAAGAACCACCACCGAGATGCCATATGCAATCTTCCTGTATTCAATAAATTTGTAGGCCGCATGTTTGAAAACCCGGCGGCTTACATTGGTGAAGTATTTGAAGTGACGGTTTTTGTTTGTCCAGAAATCTGTTATCAGGCGGCTTACCAGGATACCGCAGAACAATGATAAAAGTATACCCAGTATCTGCGTTACCGCAAAACCTTTAACCGGTCCTAATCCAAAATACAGCAATATCAGCGCGGTTAAAAGAGTGGTAACGTGGGCATCCAGCACCGGTGGCAGGGAGCGTCGGTAACCATCTTTGATAGCCTGCGGGTAGTTCTTGCCTTTTGTGAGCTCTTCCTTGATACGTTCAAAAATAATAACGTTGGTATCCACCGCCATACCAATGGTGAGCACAAGCCCCGCTATGCCGGGCGCGGTAAGCGTGGCATTCAAGGCGCTTAAAACACCAATGGTAAACAACAGGTTTAATATCAATGCGGAGTTGGCCACCCAGCCTGCCGTGTTATAGTAAACAAGCATCAGCACGAATATCACTACAAACGAAATGGCAAATGCCATGGTGCCGCCATGTACGGCTTCCGCACCCAGGGTTGGGCCCACCACCTGTTCTTCCACAATTCTGGCCGGAGCTTCCAGTTTGCCGCTCTTTAGAATATTGGCCAGATCCTGTCCCTGGTCTACTGAAAAGTTTCCGCTTATCTGCGAGTTGCCCCCAGCAATAGGGCCGCTGGTAACGCCGGGTGCAGAATAAACGATATCATCCAGCACAATGGCTATCTGGCTTTTCTTTTTGTATGCATCGCCGGTCATTTGCTCCCAGATTACAGCGCCGGTTTTATCCATGCTCATGCTTACTTCAACCTTTCCAAACTGGTCGTAATCCTGCCGGGCATCTGTTACATGGCCGCCTTCTAGTTTTGCCTTATCCGTTCCGGGTATTGTTTTAATGGCATACAGCATTACATAATCTGACAGTTTTCCGTTTTCATCTTTTTCCTGGATACCATAAAGGAACCGGAGGTTGGAAGGAAAACTATTGGCCACCGCCGGGTTGCTCAGGTAACTGTCCAAAAGTGCGGTGTCATTTATGGGAACATAACCAAGGTTACCGGTATACATGACGTTTCCGCTCTGGTCTTTGGCGGCCTGACCGTTCCGGTCTCTAATAAACCCGCCATTAAAATATTTAAGCAGCGGATATTGTACTTTGGCATCGGCCAGGGTGGCCGTTTTCTTAGACGTGTCTTTGTTCAGGATGGCATTCAGCGAACTGTCGGGGTGTACGCTTTTGTTGATATCAGCTTTAGCCACTTCTGGTTTAGCGGTGGAGTCTGGTTTGGTTCCCTTCAATATGGTCGTAAGCGTTTTATCGGCCGTCTCCAGCGACTGGCTTAGTTCATTGATATTATACACCTCAAAAAACTGGAGATGGGCCGTGCTCTGAAGGTAATTGCGCACGCGATCGGGGTCATTGGCGCCGGCCAGTTCTACTGTGATAATGCCTTTGTTTGGGTCCAGGTTAATATTGGGTTGCGATACACCAAACCGATCGATACGTTGCGTAAGCGTATTCTTGGTTTGTTGCATGGCTGCATCGGCTTGCACGTGCAGGTAGGCCACTACCGCAGCGTCTGATGCATCAATTTTAAGTTGGTTGTGGGTATTATTGCTAAACAAAGGCGCCAGTGCTTCACCAGGGTTTACGTCTTTAAAAGCCTGCGCAAACAAGTCAATATAGTTGGCATCGCTGTTTGTTTTTCTTTTATTGGCCTCTTCAATAGCTTTTTTCAGACCGGGGTCATTTGGATTATTACAAAGACCCTTTATTAACCCGGTAAGTTCTATGTTCAGCGATACGTTGATACCGCCCTGCAGGTCAAGTCCAAGCAACAACTCGCTTTCTTTTGCTTTTTGGTAGGTTTGTCCCCACCAGGTTATTTTGGTGTCACGAGTGCTGTCAAGCAGGCGTTTCAAATATTTGCTCTGGTATTGAGCGAGGGTGTCCTGGAAAAGGGTTTGTTTTTCCTTGTCGCCCGGGTATTTGGTAGCAGCGTTTTGGTAATGGTTTTTCGTCCACAGTTTTGCTTTCTCTGCCATAGCGCTTTCGTGCTTGTTCACAAACCAGGTAAAAGACAACTGGTAGGCTGAAATAAGAATCAGAAAGCCTGCAAAAATGGCAACCAAAATCTTCATTGGAGTTTTGTTTTATTTACAAATTTTTTAAGAGGGGCAAAGATAGGGTTTTGAAACTGAACAGGGAACAGCAAAATACCGCAACGCAAAGGTTTTTAAAAAGGAGGTAAAGCCCATTGGGAAGGGTATTCGCGCCGGCGTTTGTTCGGGCAAATTGGACGACGAACCGCGTTTGGTTCAGGTCGTTGTCCTGGCGCAAAGGAGAAGGAAGCATCCCCCGCCAGTAAGGGGAAAACCGGGCTGCCATACCGCAGGCCATGGTATACAATAACATACGTTAGTAAAGGATAACAAAGTATTAATAATTTTTTGGGATACTTATGTACAAAAATTATACTTTTGCGTTTCTAACAGCCGAACCATTAAATTTTGAACTGAAGTTGACAAAAATAGCACCACATACCGCATTTGAAAACAGCCGGGCAGCCCATGCTCTTGTTTGTTTTTTTCTTCCGCGACCGCGACGTGGTTGCTGATAGGACGAGCCGTTAACCAGGCCCCTATCAGTGAAAATATCCCCCGGATCTTTTTACTATTTACATGGATTGGTCATCCAGTTATCTAATAATACATACAGTGGATAATCAGCAGATCATTATCAGGGTAGCTACCCTTGCAGACAAAATATATGCAAACACTATAACTTCTGAAATGGAAAGCAGCGCAAAAGCCCGGGGTACGGGTATTGCGCGGCGCAGCCCCGAGTATCTTGAGAAAAAGATTGATGAGGGCAAGGCCGTTATAGCGGTTACCAAAGAAGGCGGATGGGTGGGTTTTTGTTATATTGAAACCTGGGGACATGGTGAATATGTTGCCAACAGTGGCTTGATTGTGTCTCCCGAATTCAGGAAAAGTGGTGTAGCCAAGGGTATTAAGAAAAGAATTTTTGATTTGAGCCGGGAGAAATACCCCGAGGCCAAGATTTTTGGGCTGACCACCGGACTGGCGGTTATGAAGATCAATTCCGAACTGGGGTATGAACCGGTTACCTATTCCGAGCTTACACAGGATGAAGCGTTCTGGGCCGGTTGCAAAAGCTGTGTGAACTATGATATCCTGATGAGCAAGGACAGAAAAAACTGTATGTGTACCGCCATGCTCTACGATCCAAAAGATCATTATGAGCCGCAGGAAACGGCCGAAAATTTTACCAATCACTCCAAGCTATACGAGCGTTTTATGAAAATAAAACAGAGTAAACTGCTGCGATGGTTTACTAAAAAAGATTTCACGGGTGGTGCCGGTAGCAACCACAAAACAAGATCCAAACCCGGATCCATATTGCACTATTTTTTCAGTTTCTAAATTTTCTTTATATAATGGCAAAAAAAGTTGTACTGGGCTTTAGCGGCGGTTTGGATACCACCTATTGCGTAAAATACCTGGCCGAGGATAAAGGGTATGAAGTGCATTCCGTTATCGTGAACACCGGTGGTTTTTCAGCGGAAGAATTAAAAAAAATAGAGGCGCACGCGTATAAGCTGGGTGTTAAAACGCATACCACGGTGGATGCGGTAAAGACTTACTATGACAGCATCATCAAATACCTGATCTTTGGCAATTGTTTAAAAAATAACACCTATCCTCTAAGTGTAAGCGCAGAAAGGCTTAGCCAGGCGCTCCATATAGCGGAGCATGTAAAAGAACTTGGCGCGGATGCAGTAGCCCATGGCAGCACGGGCGCCGGTAACGACCAGGTGCGGTTTGACATGATCTTTAATATCATGATTCCCGGAGTGGAGATTATAACACCCATACGCGATCTTAAACTGAGCCGCGAAGCCGAAATCAGTTACCTGAAGGGCAAAGGCGTGGAGATGAATTTTGATAAGGCGGTGTACTCCATTAATAAAGGACTGTGGGGTACCAGCGTGGGGGGTAAGGAAACCCTTAGCAGCAAGGGTATGTTGCCGGAAGAAGCCTGGCCAACGCAGGTAACCGCTTCCGGGATGGAGCCACTGGAATTGGGATTTGAAAAAGGCGAATTGCGAAGCGTTAACGGGAAATCATTTGAACATCCCGCAGCCGCTATTCAGCAGGTGCAAAGCATTGCCGGGCCCTATGGCATTGGCAGGGATATACATGTGGGCGATACCATTATCGGCATCAAAGGCCGGGTGGGTTTTGAAGCGGCTGCACCGATGGTGATTTTAAAATCGCACCACGCGCTGGAAAAACATGTGCTTACCAAATGGCAGTTGCAATGGAAAGACCAGCTGGCTCAATTCTACGGCAACTGGATGCACGAAGGACAGATACTGGACCCCGTGATGCGCGATATTGAGGCTTTCTTCGTAAACAGCCAGCAAAACGTTACCGGCAAAGTATTTGTGCAGTTGCAGCCCTACCGTTTTCTTGTAACGGGGATAGAATCTGAGCACGACCTGATGAACAGCCGGTTTGGTAAATACGGTGAAATGAACAATGGCTGGAGCGGCGATGACGTAAGGGGATTCAGCAAAATATTTGGCAACCAGACAATGATTTATCACCAGGTAAACCGTTCGTAGGGGAAGGGCTCGCCCCTTCCCTGGCAAAAGACAAAACCCGTAGGGAAAGGGCTCGCCCCTTCCCTGGTAAAAGACAACAACCCGTAGGG
>JBDTVE010000247.1:0-3023 GCA_040007355.1 Bacteroidota bacterium
GGCCTGTTTGCGCCTGTGTTACCCCGAGCAACAGGCTCCCGGTAAGCAGAAAAAAAATTGCTTTTTTTAACGCAGTAATGCGGGGGAAGACCTTGCGCAAATGGGTTTTCATAAGGCTGGTAAAATACTACCAATATCCCGAAAATGCAATGAGGACGCCTGCCCCAGGCCCGCCTCTGGCAACGGGTGGGTAAACCCTGCTACAAAAGACAGGCCGCCTAAAAATACAGGCAACCTACAGTAAAGCCGTCGGGCGGTTCACCGTAAAACGAAGCAAGTGAAAAAACCCGATCACCCTACAATAGAAAGCGATAATCCAATTCCCCGAAGGGTAAGTCAACCATTCCGCCAACAAAAAATAAAGCCGGGTACACTTCAAAATACGATCTGCGGCATGCCGTGACTTGGCGCACTTTCAGGGTTTGCCAAAAACAACAATACCCGGAACACACGGTCCGGGCATTGTTGAAGGAAAAGCACATTTATTTTGCAAACACTTTTTTCAGTATTTCAGTAACCCTTGCAGCCGGGTTGGAACGTATCTGTTTTTCTTCCGCCGCCACATAATGGAATATGCCGCTAAGGGCTCTTTCAGTAACATAGGCGGGCAGATCAGAATTTACTTTGTTGAAAGTGGTGGGAAGGCTATTGTATTTGTCTATCACCAGCGACCAGTATTTGGTGGCATTTACTTTTGCCAGTGAAGCATCAATAGTAGGCCGAAAAGCGGTAGTAAGTTTTACCGTGGTGGTTTTTTTAAGATAGGATGTAGCGGAGGTATCGGCGCCCCTCAAAATACCCAGGGCGTCCTGAACGCTCATATTTTTAACGGCGTCTACAAAAATGGGCGCCGCGGATTTTGAAGCGTCTTCCGCCGCACGGTTAAAACTCAGGATGGCATCGTCTACCAGTTTACCGGCACCAATACTGCGCAATGCCTTTTCTACTTTCTGTGCTTCGGGTGGCATCAGCACTTTAACAGCCGCATCTTTAAAAAAGCCATCGGCAGCCGATAATTTATCGGCGCTTTTTTGGGCGCCCAGGCTCAGGGCTTCCTTCAACCCACTTACAATTTCGTCGGTGCTGAGCGAAGAACCGGAGCCACCCTTCACGGAATTTACTGCGTTGGTTACCTTGCCAAACAACGAAGATTTCTTTTTGGTGGAATCCTGTGAAAATGCGCAAACGGCAGCCGAAAAAAGGAGACCGGTCAGAATAACTCTTTTCATAGTATAATTATTTATCATTTTTGCTATCATTAATTTCCCAATAAATCCTTTTTATCAGGCTGTGGCGGCGATGATAACCGTCAATCCTGCCATTGAAAACCCTCCGCTTTTGGCCCCTGTTCAAATACAGCCAGCACCTGTGGCGGGGGAACCACGAGTTTTCTTTTCCGGGTGTCTATCCACGCACCATCTAACGTTAAAATCGCTGCAACTATTTCATTGTTTTTAAAAATCCGGTGCTGCATGGTCCAGCGGCGGCCGTCTTTTTTTGCGTGGAGCAGTTTTACATCAATGGTAATGCTATCGGACAGGTGTATTTCTTTTTTAAACTGGCATTCTTCCCGGAAAAGAATCGGGCCGAAGTGCAATTCTTGCATAAACTGTGCCGTGATGCCGTAGGCGGCCAGGAACTGTATACGACAATAAGCCCCGAAATCGTAGTAAACGGAATGCCGCAGGTGAAAATTGGGATCCAAATCGGCCCAGCGTACTTCAACAGAACTGTTAAATTCATTCATACGGCAAGGTAAACAGAATAAGTTAACCGGTTATTCGTTTACAGGAACGCTTTGTTAAAATAAATTGTAATATTTTCGCGCCAAATTAAATTTCAATGAAATCTGGCAGACTGTTTTGGTGATATGGTTTAGTCCCGGTAGATTTTTTACAGCCCACCAAACGACAGCCAAAAAAAATTAACACATGAAAAAATTGATTACAGGTATTGCCGCGTTATGTATGTTTGGGTCATTGTTTGCCCAGGCAAAAACGGCGAAAAAGCCGGCGGCCAAAACCACTGCGGCCCGTGCGGCGGTACCCTTTTTTAAGTCGCAGAACGACTCACTCAGTTATTCCATTGGTATGAGCCTGGCCAGTTTTTACAAACAACAGGGAATTACCAATATCAATACGGTCATGCTGGACAGGGCCATCAACGATATTAAAAAAGGGAAGACCCTGCTCACGGAAGAGCAGATGTCTGCCTGTGTGAATAATTTTATCCAGAAAAAGCAGGCGGAAAAAAATGATGTAACGCGCAAGGCCAATGCCGGCATCATTGACGCCAACCACAAGTCGGGCGAAGCCTTTTTGGCAGAGAACAAAACAAAGCCCGGGATAATCACCACGGCCAGCGGTTTGCAATACCAGGTCATAAAAGAAGGCACGGGACCCAAACCGCTGGCTTCCGATACTGTAAGATGCCATTATCACGGCACCTTGTTAGACGGCACCGTGTTCGACAGTTCGGTTGACCGCGGCCAGCCGGTGGATTTCCCGGTAACCGGTGTAATACAAGGCTGGGTAGAAGCCCTGCAACTAATGCCCGTTGGCAGCAAATGGAGATTGTTTTTACCGTCCAATCTAGCTTACGGCGACAATGCCGCTGGTCCAAAGATAACACCCGGTTCCACGCTTATTTTTGATGTGGAGCTATTGCAGATACTGAAGTAGTGGAAAGTCGGAAGTCATTAGTTATTAGTCATTAGTCAGAGCGGCTATTAGTCTGGAATTTGAATCAGGAGAAAAGTAGTAGCGTTGGGCCGGGCGTATCTTGACGACAAAGAGGCAGCCCTGCAGGAGCGCAAAATATCATTAAACGGTGCAGCCGTTCGTTGTCAATGCCGGAAGGATGAGCGTAGTGTCTCATGCTTCCGGCTCTTTATTTACATTCCTTTATTCGAACAAAACAATATTAAAAAGTTCATTCTTTTGAAATATGCTTTTTGAATACCGGCACCCGTTTTTCATGGCGGCATCGTTGCGTCGCAAGCACTTCATCTTTGGTGCAAGGGG
>JBDTVE010000248.1:0-6776 GCA_040007355.1 Bacteroidota bacterium
CCGTTGGCCTGATAGTGTTCATTATCTTCCACCAGCGAAAGGTTATCCGCTACCAGGGCACCCTGCAACGCATGGAGCAGGACCAGCAACGGATGCTGCTCAACGCTTCCATACGCCTGCAGGAAGAGGAACGGCAGCGCCTGGCAGCCGACCTCCATGATGATGCAGGGCCCCTGCTGGCCACCGCGCGGCTTTACCTCAATGAGAACCTGGTTAATATGGACAAGGCCTCCCAGTTACAAAGCATTTACAATGCAAAGCAGATAATTGACGATACTATCCAGCTTATCCGGAATATATCTCACAGCCTGATGCCTCCCACCCTCAAAAATTTTGGCCTGGAATCGGCCTTAAACGACCTGTTCCAGAAAATTAGCGGCTCGGGCAGCTTAAATGCCAGTTGTCGCTTCCATGACTACAAAGAACGCCTGAAAACTGAAGATGAACTTATCCTGTTCCGTGTATTGCAGGAGTTGGTAAACAATATCCTGAAACATAGCAATGCCAGCTTTATACACGTAACCCAGAATATAAACGGCGACCGGTTCTTCCTCCGCCTGCACCACGATGGCCGCGGCCTTACGCAATCAGACTTCGAAAAACTGAATAAAAGCCCGGTAGGCCTCGGTCTAAAAAACATTCAAAGCAGGCTGAAACTATTAAGTGGAAACATATATTTCGAAAAAGACGTTTCGCAAACTTATTATAAGGTAACGATTGAATTATCCAAAGAAGAGATTGGATAGCAAAATGAAAAGTCAAAATACACGTTTAGATCACGAAAATTTGTAATTTAGCTTTTTCCAATATCACCTGAACCCAACATGAGCCTGATTAAAGTAGCCATAGCCGATGACCACAAAATATTCCGCAAAGGAGTAATTCTGTCCCTGCGACCCTATGCTAATATCAAATTTGTTATGGAGGCTGAAAACGGGCAGGAGCTAATTGATAACCTGCCTGGCGAAGAAATCCCCGAGGTTATCCTGATGGATTTGCGTATGCCGCGAAAAGATGGCATAGAAGCTACCAAATATGTTGCTAAGCACTTTCCCCAGATACATGTTATTTGTCTGACCATGTTTGAAGACGAACGTTTTGTGAGTCATATGATGGAAGTAGGCGCCAACGGCTATCTCCTTAAAAGCGCTGAGCCCCAGGAAATCAAGAAGGCCATTATGGAAGTGGTTGCAAAAGGTTATTACCTCAATAATTTCGTGAACCGTATCCTGCTCAAAAAATCGCATTCAAAACAAAAAATTGCTCCCAACCTGAGCCAGGAGATCACTATCAGTGATCGGGAAAGGGATGTTATCAAATATATTTGCATGGAGTTTACCGCACAGGAAATAGCTCAGAAGCTGGAAGTAAGTCCGCGTACGGTAGAAGCCATAAAAGACCGCCTGATGGAAAGGTTTGGTTCAAAAAACACGGCGGGTCTTGTATTTTTTGCAGTAAAAAACAACCTGATAGATTAGCCGGGCCGCTCCGGTCCCAGTTTTACAACTTCATCTCGGGAATATCGCTCTCTACCACTAACGTCCCCGCTGTTTTATTTTTAATCTCCTTCACGCTTACCCCCGGTGCGCGTTCTATCAATTTAAACCCATCACCTGTAATATCCAGCACGGCCAGTTCCGTTATAACTCTTTTTACACAGCCTACACCAGTCAGGGGCAGGGTGCAGACCGACAATAATTTGGATTCACCCCGGGGATTGGTATGCATCATGGCTACGATAATATTTTTCGCGCTGGCAACCAGGTCCATAGCTCCTCCCATACCTTTTACCATTTTGCCGGGTATCTTCCAGTTGGCAATATCGCCCCGGCTGCTTACTTCCATGGCACCCAGTACGGTTAAATCAACTTTCCCGGCGCGTATCATGCCAAAACTTTCCGCGCTGTCAAAAAAAGCGCCCCCGGGCAGCAGGGTAACCGTTTCCTTGCCTGCATTAATAAGATCAGCATCAATGTCTGCCTCCGCGGGGTAAGGTCCCATGCCAAGCATGCCGTTTTCACTTTGCAGGGTGATGGTAATGCCTGGCGGCACATAATTGGCCACCAGTGTAGGAATGCCGATGCCCAGATTCACGTACATTCCATCGCGCAGCTCCTGGGCAATCCGTTTTGCGATATGATATTTATCCAGTGCCATAAAAATTGTCTTAAAAAGTTTTGCAGGTTTTTGTGAAAAATTGAAGCCGGGTGGCTAGGGGGAAGTGGCCATCTGTACCGTTTTCCGTTCGATCCTTTTTTCATATCCCCCGCCCTGGAAAATACGGTGTACATAAATACCAGGCACATGAATATGGTCCGGGTCCAGCGCACCCGCCGGCACCAGTTCCTCTACTTCCGCAATGGTAATATCGCCCGCTTTTGCCATCGAAGTAGAAAAATTACGGGTTGTTTTTCGGAACACCAGGTTACCCATGCTATCGCCCTTCCAGGCTTTTACCAGGGCAAAGGAAGCATGCAGTGCATATTCCATCAGGTATTGTTTGTCGTTGAATGCTCTTATTTCTTTGCCTTCGGCGATTTCCGTGCCATAGCCTGCCGGTGTAAAAAAAGCCGGTATACCCATGGCGGCCATCTGGATGCGGGTAACCAGGGTTCCCTGCGGAATAAGGTCTACTTCCAGCTCGCCTTCCAGCAACTGTCTCTCAAATTCTGCATTTTCACCGACATAGGAACTCATCATTTTTTTGATCTGACGGGTTTTTAACAATAAACCCAGGCCAAAATCATCAATGCCGGCATTGTTGGAAATACAGGTCAGGTTTTTGATGCCCTTTTTTACCATGGCAGCAATACAGTTCTCCGGTATGCCGCATAAACCAAATCCACCCAGCATAATGGTGGCACCGTCTTCAATACCTGCCAGCGCATCAGCGGCATTGGTAAATACCTTATTCATAATAAAGCGATTTTATTGTATAAAGCATCAAGGTTTTGGGATGTTGAGCCGGTGCAATGGTCTTTGGCCTTTGCGCAGCAACAGCGGCGGGGTGCGGAGTTTCAACGTATCGGGTCTGACCGGTGCAACAAATGGCTTTTTACGAAGCGTATCGGGCGGCCTGGTAACCGGCACTGCTGGCTTTGGCCTTGCCGTATCCGATTTTGGCTTATATATGTCTGCACGCTGCCGGCCGGCCCTGGCTGCTATTGAATCAAAAACCAGCCTTGTGATACCCGGATGCTCCATGTAATATTTGTAGCTTTTTTTAAATGCCTCCAACGATGTGCCGTTCAAATCAAATACTTTGTTGTAGAGCCGCATCTTTTCGGTGCTGCTTATTTTTATGGAATCCCTGGTTATACGGCTATTTGCGTATTCATCAGACTGCATTAGCTGCCAGATAATCGTCTCCATTTTTTGCGGCGGAATAATACCTGAGGGAACCGGGCTATCCGTACATGCCACCAGCAAGGCCGTCAACAGTACAAATAATAATGCCCTCATTTAAGTTCCTGTTTGTAATAATTGGCGTTCGAAATATCCATTTTTACCAGCAGATCCAGGGCCCTGCTTTTTTCATCGGGAGTGGTCTTTTTAAATACGCCGGCCAGTTCTCTTGCCTTACCCTGGAAAAAGAACTGCACCCCCATATTACCAGGATTGTCCGTGTTTATATTATTCAGGAAATTCAGGGTATTCAGTACCGCGGTTCTAGCTTCGGTTTCATTGCCATACATATTGTCAAGCCCCAGCCGGTAATAACTGTAAATGGCATCGTGCAAAATGGCATATTTGCTATTGGTAAAATTATCCGCCAGCCAGTAACGGTTGCGCTGTCCGTCGAAACTGCGCCAACCAACAATATCGCGGCTATCCGGTGCATTGCTCACGATATTCTGGGCTTTCTGAAAATAGGGATCGCCGCTTCGCAGCGAAAACGAATCAAAATTCATCCCCAGTATAATATCGGTATAATAAGCCAGTACTGCCGTAAGGTTGGAGACCAGCGGGTCTGAACCAGAAACCCGGTTTTCGTTAAATTCAATGGGCTGGTATTCCACATATTTGAAAACAACTGCATCGTCATTAAAATTGACCAGCGGGCTGTCATAAGAGGAGTTATAAACCGGCCTGGCCGCCTGTATGGTGAGGGACGCTTTATACACGTTGTCCGCTGAAGCTTCGGCAATATTGAGCAGGAAATTACAAACTATTTTTTCATTTGGCTGGAAGGTCTCGTTGGTCCATTTCCGGTTATTCAGGAAAGTGTTGAGCGCGTTCTGAAGTGTCTGGAAAACCTTTTTGTCTACCTGCGAACCAACCCTGCTTGCGTTGACGCTTATCTTTGCCTGAAGCTCCTGCGCCTTGCCAGCGATTATAGCAAGAAAGGTGAATACCAGAATTGTTATAAACCTTTTAAGCATAGAGCATTTTTACTATTCTATCAACGATATCCCGGGCCACTTGTTGTTTGGTTTTTTGACCGTACGCCAGTTCATTTCCGTCCTTTTCAAAGATAGTAACCTTATTGGTATCACGTCCAAAACCCGCGCCGGCATCATTCAAAGAATTCAATACCATGATGTCCGCGTTCTTCTTTAACAATTTATTGTGTGCATACTCCTTTTCATTTACCGTTTCCAGGGCAAAACCCACCAGTATTTGACCGGGTTTTTTCCGTTCTCCCAGGGATTGCAGGATGTCTTTTGTTCTTACCAGTTCAAGCATCATGTTCGCGCCGGCTTTTTTAATTTTTTCGCTCGCAATGACCGCCGGTTTATAATCGGCTACCGCGGCCGTCATAACAGCCAGGCTGGTATTACCAAATAGTGCTAGGCATTGGCTGTACATTTCTTCGGCAGTTTCTACCGGGTGGATAGTAATTTTTTTATGATGTGTTATTACCTGCGAGGGACCCAGCACCAGGTGAACATTTGCCCCGCGGGATACCAGTTCAACGGCAATGGCCATCCCCATTTTGCCGGAAGACCGGTTGCTGATAAACCGGACAGGATCCAGCGGCTCTTGTGTGGGTCCTGCAGAAACCAGGGCTATTTTACCCTCCAGGCTTCCGGGCAAAAAAAAACGCTGTTCCATAAATGAAAGGATGGTAGTGGGTTCGGCCATCCGGCCTTCTCCATACAGACCGCTGGCCAGCGCCCCTTTCTCTACCGGTATTATGGTTACGCCATGGGTTTCCAGCAGCGCCAGGTTGGCCCGGGTGGCCGGGTGCTTCCACATATCCTCATCCATGGCAGGCGCCACCGTTACCGGGCAGGTGGCAGAAAGATAAACCGCCAGCAAAAGGTTGTCGCAGTATCCATGGGCCATTTTAGCAAGGGTATTGCAGCTGAGTGGCGCTACAATAAAAAGATCGGCCCAACGCCCCAATTCAACATGGTTGTTCCAGGAATCTGCCGCAATGAGGTCGGTCAGTACCGGGTTTTTTGAAAGGGTTGACAGGGTCAGGGGGGATACAAAATCTTTTGCGGCAGCGGTCATGATCACTTTTACTTCTGCGCCCGCTTTTACCAGCTCCCTGACCAGTAAAATGGTTTTATAGGCCGCAATGCTGCCGGTTATGCCTATCAATATCTTTTTGCCCTGGAACATACTTAAAATTATGTTTTTTATGTATGCCGGGCAATAAAGTAAACCCGGTAAAATAAAAAGCGACACAGGAGCATGCCTGGTCGCTTATAAATATCGGCAGAAATAGTTAACTGAACAGGTTGTCCTCATTTCTCCTGTGATAGATCTTATCTTCCATGAATTCCTGTGTTGCCAGTAATGCAGGATTTGGCATGCGCTCATACGCCTTGGATATTTCAATCTGCTCTTTGTTCTCATGGATTTCTTCCAGACTGTCTGTATGGCTGGCAAATTCTTCCAGCTTGTTGTGCAATTCTTCCTTCAGCGTAATATTTATCTGGTTGGCTCTTTTTGCTACTATGGCAATAGATTCATACAGATTACCGGTTTTGGCTTTGATATCTGTAAGATTTTTAGTTTCCACCACGTTTGAAGTACTGGAACTAAGTTGTCTCCTTAATCGGCTCATTTTTAAGATTTTTAATATTGGTTTGAGATAAGGTAAAATATTTCTCCGCCTCTTTCAGCAATTTGCTTTCGGGATACCGGTCAAGAAAATCATGGTATTCTGTAATCACCTGTTCAAAACGTTCTTCTTTTTTCTCTTCTACGCTTAGGGTAGCATATTCAAAATAAGCCTTAATAACCTGTAATTTGTATTCATCACCTTTTTCCGAATCGGGAAAATTATTGATCAGGCTGGTATAAGAAATGGCGGCGGCTTTAAACAGACTCAGGTTAAAATAAAGCTCCGCGCTTTTCTGTTCCTTTAATTCCATTTTTACCCGGCACTTATCAATGATTTCGGACGCTTCCTTATTTTTTGCTGAGCCGGGGTGGGTATTGATAAACGTCTGCATAAAACCCATGGTCTTGGTAGTGTTGGTTTGATCCAATTCTACCTTGGGAGACTGTTTATAATACGTATAGGCACGCATATAATCCATCTCTTCTGAATGCTTGCTGTTTGGAAATACTTCCACAAACGATTTAAAGAGGTTTTCAGCACTTAAATAATCCCGTAAATCGTAGGTGCAAAATGCATATTTATAATAAAGTTCTTCAAACCGGTCGGTGCCTTTATAAATGGGAAAAAGTTCTTCATACAACTGCTGTGCAAAATTGTATTTCTTCTGTTCGTAATACTGGTCTGCCATCTTCAGTTTGTACTCGTAATCCTTGCTTTTCTGTACTTTACTGAAACCGGAACAAGCCGTGAATCCGAA
>JBDTVE010000249.1:0-29200 GCA_040007355.1 Bacteroidota bacterium
GCTGCAGGATGACAAAAATTTGGAAAATTATCAACTATTTATTCTTCCCCTCCTTCATTTCCACGAAAGAAAAATTAGCAAATGCTTCTTCTTTTATGCTGCCGTCGGGCAGCAGGGTAAGACGCGTCATGGTTTGCACGGCCGTGTATTCCCCCAGGGGTATCACCATTTTACCACCCGTTTTCAATTGCGCCAGCAGCTTGGGTGGAACAATGGGCGCAGCGGCGGTGATCAATATCTTATCAAACGGCGCATAAGTGGGCAGCCCCTCATACCCATCGCCATAAAAAAATTTTATATTGCTGTATTTTTTTATATACCCGAACTTCTTGTTATTCTCAAACAATTGCTTTTGTCTTTCAATGGTGAATACCTGGGCGCCCATTTCAGCCAGCACACAAGACTGGTAGACACTGCCCGTACCAATCTCCAGTATCTTCTCAAACGGTTTTACCTCCAGCAATTGGGTTTGATAGGCAACGGTATACGGTTGAGAGATAGTTTGCTCCACGCCAATGGGAAAGGCGCGGTCTTCGTATGCTACTTCATCAAAAGCAGAATCCAGGAAAAAATGACGGGGAATGGCTGACAGGGCATCCAGCACCCGCTGATCGCTGATGCCCTTTTCCCTGATCAGGTTCACCAGCTTTTTGCGCAGGCCCTTATGCCGGTAACTATCTTCATATGTTCTCATAGCAGTTTGCAAGATAACTGCTTTACGAAATATTTATACAGCTTATTTTTGAACCCCGCAAGAGAAATAAAATAGCTTGTTGATTTAAATCGCATTCGCTTTTCTTTGGTAATTTTTGCCCGTTATGATTATCTTCAAAAAATAAATCACCGTATGAAACCAAAGACCGGCATTTTACTGGCCCTGATGATGCTCCTGGAATATTTTATCTGGGGCGCCTGGTATGTGACCATGAGTACCTATATGAGTGAACACCTGCACTCAACCGGCTTGCAGATTGGCGCCGCCTATAGTGCCCTGGCCATCGCAACCATGTTTTCGCCTTTTTTTGTGGGGCTTATCGCCGACCACTTTTTTGCCGCGCAAAAAATAATGGGTGTCCTGCATCTGCTGGGCGCTGTATTGTTATTTTTTGTCACCCGCATTACCGGTAATGGCAGCTTTTACTGGATTATCTTATTGTATTCATTGTTATATATGCCTACCATTGCCCTTTCAAACAGCGTGGCATTTTACCAGATGAGCGATCCCGGTAAACAATTTCCCTGGATAAGGGTTTTTGGCACCATTGGCTGGATTGTGGCTGGTATCCTGATTGGCAATATGGAACTGGAAAAAACATCGGCCACCTTTTTAATTGCGGCTGCCGCCTCAGCTCTATTAGGCCTGATTAGTTTTATTTTGCCCAATACACCGCCAAAAACAAAAACACCCGGGACTGCGGGTTCACTGGACAGCCGGACACCGATGCTTTTCGACCGGCCTTATCTTGTTTTTTTTATTGCTGCCATCCTGGTTTGTATACCCCTTTCCTTTTATTATGGTTTTGCCAATAATTTCCTGAATGAATTAAACGTGGCCAATGCCGCTACAAAAATGACGCTGGGCCAGTTTTCGGAAGGGTTGTTTATCCTGGCCATTCCTTTTTTGTTTTACCGCATCGGCGTAAAAAAGATGCTGCTGCTGGGTATGGTAGCCTGGATATTACGATACCTGTTTTTTGCCTATGGAGACAATGGAGCAAACCTGTGGATGCTGTATGCGGGTATTATTCTCCATGGTGTTTGTTACGATTTCTTTTTTGTAACCGGTTATATGTATACGGAAAAAAAGGCCGGTGAAAAATTCAAAAATGCAGCACAGGGACTCTTTACCTTTGCCACCTATGGACTGGGTATGTTAATCGGCACCCTGTTTTCGGGTTTTATTGCAGACAGGTACAAGCTTGCGGAAGGACATGACTGGAAATCCATCTGGCTTGTACCCGCTATCATTGCCGCCGGCGTACTGATTTATTTTATTGCTTTTTTCAGGGAGAAAAAAGAATTGCGGAATGCCTGATACGGCTTATTTTTTTAGCCGGGCAGTAGAAGTTCAAGGGGCATTCTTGCGTCGCACTCCTGTACAACAGCACACTATTCAGCTCTTATAAACAAAGACAAGCTTATTTTTAAACAGCCCGTCTTCTGCGGAAGCCGGTAATATTATTTATTTATGCAACGTATCGCCATGCTCGGCTCTGGTTTTATAGGCCGTTTTTATGCAGAATCATTACAAGGACAAAGAAGCAAAGACAAGATTGTAAGCATCTATTCGCGTAGGGAAGAAAGTGCCAAAAAATTTGCCGCCGATTATGGCTGCACACACTGGACCACCAGCATGGAAGAATCCATTGCTCATCCTGATGTAGACATGGTCTGCATCTCCCTGCCAAATAATCTCCACGAAGCAGCAGTGATGCTCTGCTGCAAACACAAAAAAGCGGTGATTACCACCAAACCATTGGGCCGCAATGCTGCTGAAGCAAAACGCATGCTGGAGGCGGTGGAAGCCGCCGGTATTTTCAATGGTTACCTGGAAGACCTGGTATATACCCCCAAGTTTTTAAAATCAATGGAAAGCGTTAAAAACGGCGCGCTGGGAAGAATACTGTGGGCCAAATCAAGGGAAACGCATCCTGGCCCGCACAGCGATTGGTTTTGGGATATTGAACAGGCCGGTGGTGGTTGCATACTGGACCTGGGATGCCATTGCGTGGAAATTACCCGAAGTTTTATTGGAAAGGACATAAAACCAATAGAAGTAATGTGCTGGGCAGATACGCAGGTTAAACCGATAGACGCAGAGGACCATGCCATCGGTCTGGTAAAATATGAAAACGGCGCTATCGGCCAGTTTGAAGTGAGCTGGACCTTTCGCGGAGGGCTTGACCTGCGCGACGAAGTAATGGGAACCGAAGGCACCATCTGGATAAATAATTTCCTGCGCACCGGACTGGAAATGTTTACCACCGGCAAGGGCGCCGATTATGTAGCTGAAAAAGCGGAAAGCAATACCGGTTGGTTGTTCCCGGTAGGTGATGAATTAAATGATCTGGGATATAACCATATGTTTACCGACATGTTTAATGCAAGGGAAAATAATACAACGCCCAAAGAAACTTTTTATGACGGCTACGTGGTAAATGCCATACTGGACGCCGCCTATAAATCGGCCAAAACAAAATTATGGGAACCCGTGCAGCTTGATATCTGGCGCGGCAGAACGGGTGTTTGCAAAGACAGTCACCTGGTTGAATACGATGCCGGTCATTACCTGGTAAAAGAAGAAATGACGCACTACGGTGCCAAAAAAGTAATCCTTAAAGATAAAACGACCGGCAGGATCAGTGAAAAAGTCATAGAATAAAAACGGACAACGCGCAAACAGTCTATTGTAGAAACAGGCAAAAACGATGATTCATTTTTTCCCCAATGGAATAAGACCAATCCGTTTCCGGTACTGCCAACAGGCTTCTGCAATGAATAAAAACAAACAGCCCCGGTTGGGGCTGTTTGTTTTTATTCATTGATTGCTGAGGCTATTGTAGTTATCCGTTAGAGAAACAATTTTGTGGTCTGGTTCAAGGCATCGTTGTCAGAAACATTTACCACCATAATACCGCTTGCAGAATTTTTAAGCGCAAGATTGATACGGTAACCTGTGCTGAACTGCTTTTTTTCCAGTATCTGGCCATTCAAAGTCATCACGGTTACAACAACGGCATTTTTCACAGCTGTATTAAGTTCTATCGTAATTGCTTTACCACTTCCATAAATTTTTGCGGCACTGTTATTACCGCTGTGGATGGTCTTTATGGTAGAATAGGTGGAGCGTCCATCGGCGTCAACCTGTTTTAAACGGTAATATACAATCGAGGCATTTGCGGTAATATCTGCGTAACTATAAGTGGCGCCTGCGGTACCCGTGCCATTGGCTTTAATGCTTGAAACGGGCGACCAGCTATTGCCGTTATAACTGCGTTCAACTTCGAAATAACTGTTCTGCATTTCTGACGCGGTAGACCATTTCAATACGATGTCGCTGGTATTCTTAACAACGGTAAAACTGGTGAAAACCACGGGCAACAACGATGTAAGCGCAAACCCGTTGGGCGAAATGCCGGTAGCTGAGCTGGCGATAGAGGCGCCTGTTTTGGTGAAATCAAGGCTGCCATTGTATTTAGTTATGCCGCCAATTACAATTTTCTGGCTGCTGCTGGTACCCACAACGCGTCCGCTTCCCAATAACTCAATGGTACTGGCAGCAGACAGGTTAATACTGGTAGAAGGCAACAGGGAAAGTTTCCCCATAATCTTAATCTCAACATCTCCCAGGCCAAAACTATTCACCCCGTTATCAACCAAAATATTATAGGTTGCAGGAATAACCACTTTTGCTTTGTGAATGCCATCGGTGCGAAGACTAATATTCCAAACACTCAGGTCGTTCCAGCTGCCACTCTTGGTAGCCGTGTAGGTATAATACTGGCCAAAGGAAACGGCAGAAACGAACAGCAACAGGATCAATGTGTAAAATCTTTTCATAAAATACAGTAATTAGACGCGGTGGATATTTCAAGTACCATACCGATCCGGAAATATCTTTAGACTGCTCTACGCTATTTTATGATACACAAACGATTATACTACTTATATTATACTAGATGAAAACACGTAGCTGCTTTGTTTTTCCCATTGCGGGATAAAATCCTTCCGGGATTGGGAAACAGGACAGCATTAAACCCGTCAATCCCGAATCATCATACGCTATACGGTTAACCGAACGGTACCCTGCGAAACCTATTGCAGCTGGTACCAGCGGCGCTTTTATTGGAGTTTCATATCCTTGATAATGCCGGCAATTTTTTTGCTGAGACCGGCATTTGCCTGATCAAAAGCCGCTACGTTCTCCAGTTTCGTAAACACGCTGAAATAGAATTTTATTTTTGGTTCGGTGCCGCTGGGGCGTGCCGAGATCTTACTGCCATCGGCAAGGATAAACTGGAGCACATTAGATTTTGGCAATGCAATATCCCAGGTTTTGCCGGTAACGATATTGGTTCCTTTTTTCAGTTCATAATCGAGCAGCTCTATCACGGCCTCTCCATAGATGCTTATGGGTGGGTTTTTGCGATAGCTTTCCATCATATCGGCAATCTGTTGCTGCCCGTCCATTCCTTTTTTAGTAATGGAGATCAGCGATTCCTTATAAAACCCATACTGCACATAGAGTTCAATTAGCTTATCATACAAACCCCTGCCCTTGTTTTTTTCATAAGCAGCCATTTCACATAACAAGGCAACGGCGCTGACAGCGTCCTTATCGCGTATTTTGGAGCCAATCATCAGGCCATAACTTTCTTCTCCGCCAACAATGTATTCTTCTTTCCCCTCTTTTTCTTTTATCAACTCCGCGATCCATTTAAAACCGGTCAACACATTGTAACAGGCAATATTATTAGCCTTTGCTATTTTATCAATCAACCCCGTGGTAACAATGGTTTTGATGACCATATCGTTGGGTTTCGCAATGCCCTTAGCCCTGCGTGCTTCAATCATATAATTGCAGGCCAGCACGGCAGTCTGGTTGCCATTGACCAGCAACCAATTACCTTTATTATCTTTAATGGCTATCCCCACCCGGTCGGCGTCGGGGTCGGTGCCCAGCAATATATCCGCATCCAGTTCTTTTGCTTTTTTCAGGCCGATGCTCATTGCTTCGCTTTCTTCGGGATTGGGATATACAACGGTTGGAAAATTGCCATCGGGAACGGCCTGTTCTTCTACAATGTTGACATTGGTAAACCCAAAACGCTTCAGCACTTCCGGCACCAGCTTTATGCCGGTACCGTGGATGGGTGTGTACACAATTTTTAAATCTTTTTGTTTTTCTATCACCTCTGGATAAACGCTGAGACCCTTTACCATGTCCATATAAGCGTTGTCAATATCTGCTCCTATCAAAGTAATATTAGCTTCGCCGCCACTCCATTTTACTTCGTCTACCGAACCAATCTTATCCACCTCTTTTATAACGTCTTTATCGTGCGGGGGCACCAGCTGTCCGCCATCGCTCCAATAGGCCTTATACCCGTTGTATTCTTTTGGGTTGTGCGAAGCCGTGCAAACCACCCCGCCCTGCAAACCCAGGTAACGGATGGTAAAACTGAGCTCCGGCGTTGGCCGCAGGCTTTCAAACAAAAAGACACGGATACCGTTGGCGGCAAACACACTGGCAACGGTCTCGGCAAAAAAACGGCTGTTATTACGACTGTCGTGCGCAATGGCTACTTTTATTTCGCCCTTTAATTGTGCTATCATGTAATTGGCAAAACCCTGGGTAGACATGCCCACCGTATACTTATTCATGCGGTTGGTACCCACGCCCATGACTCCACGCAATCCACCCGTGCCAAATTCAAGATTCCGGTAAAACGATTCTTCCAGTTCTTTAGGGTTCACTTTTTGCAAACGTGCTATCTCGTCCTTGGTAGCCTGATCGAAATTTCCCTTTAACCAGGTGTTTATTTTATCCTGAATGGCAGCATCCATATTCTAATATTTTATGATTGGTATTGAAAGCCTAAGTTATTGATTTCTGGGAATTGACAATCCATTAACCCCCTGAACCCGTATTTTTGTTTTATTGCCTTTATCCCATATTTTATGTAAAATGATATAAGCCGGTGTTAAAAAAAATATACATATCATGGCTGCTAACCGGATGGCTGTTTGGCACACATGCACAGGACACCTTAAAACAGACCATCAACAATGCCGCCCCTGATTCCCCGGTTGCCTTGTTGCATGCATCTGCTCCGGAAAAGAAAATTACTCCGGACAAAACACGAGTATGGCAGGTGGCGGGTCTGCACGCTGCTTTATGGACCGGCTCTTATATTGCACTTGATAAAACCTGGTATGCCAATTACCCGCGTTCTTCCTTTCATTTTTTTAACGATAACAACGAATGGGAGCAAATGGATAAACTGGGGCATGTATGGACCTCGTACAATGTAGGCCGGGTATCTGCAGAAATGTGGGAATGGGCCGGGCTTTCAAGGAAAAAAAGTGTTGTTTACGGCGGCCTTAGCGCCATTGCGTATCAAAGCATCATTGAGATACAAGACGGGTTCTCGTCTGAATGGGGCTTTAGCTGGGGCGATATGACGGCAAACCTTCTAGGCGCAACAGCTTATATATGGCAGGAACTGGGTTGGAAGGATCAACGCTTACAGGTGAAAATGAGTTATTGGCCTTATGCTTATGGACAGGCATTACTTGAACGCCGCAACCAGTTGTTTGGGAAAAGCCTGGCGGAGCGCGCGCTGAAAGATTATAATTCACAGACCTATTGGATAAGCGCCAACTTGCGGTCGTTTTTTCCAAAAAGCAAATTACCGGCCTGGTTAAATCTTTCGTTTGGGTACAATGCAAACGGCATGCTTGGCGGAACAGAAAATACCTGGACGGATAAACAGGGCAATCATTTCAACCGAACCGATGTTCCCCGCGTAAGACATTTTCTTTTTGCGCCGGATATTGATCTTACAAAGATCAAAACCAGGAGCAAGATTTTAAAAACATTGTTCTTTACCCTTAATATTTTGAAAATTCCCGCACCCGCCATTGAACTGGATGCAAGGGGAAGATTCAGGGGGTATCTTTTTTATTATTAATGCACGATGGCCGGGGCAACACCAACATGGAACCTTCAGACCAGGTAAGCGCCCTTGATCAGTTCCCCTTCAGCTTCAACATAAATATGTTCCTGCAGCGTGGTGGCAATGGAAAGACCCACATAATCAGGCTTTACCGGGAAAGCCTTGTGACTGCGTTCCACCAATACCAGCGTTTGAATCTTTTTTGGATGAAAAGCCAGGAAGGGCTGCATGGCGTACAACAGGGTCTTTCCGCTCATGGTCACATCATCAATCACAATCACCACCTTATCATCAAAATTGCCTTCCTTGTTCAGCAATACTTTTCCGGGCCGGTGTTTATCGAGTGAAATAATAAATAAATCTGTGGCGACAGGACTGATTTCAGCCAGCAGTAGTTGTATGTTTCTGGCCATTATAGTTCCGCTTTCCCGTATACCGGCCAGCACCAGCAATTGTTCGCCGGTATTATTTTCTATGATCTCGTAGGCCATTCGGCGCAGTTTCTTTGCAGCCCTGACTTCATCCAGTATATAATTTCTATCGTTTGCCAAAGTATTGCGGTTTTCAAACAAAATACAACAAAACTGCACACTAAAAACAAAACCTTTAATTTAGCTGGTATAAAACCGTGTTATGTTATTTATACCGCAGGTTTTGTTTGTTCTGCTAACGGGAATTGCCAGTTGGCGCTTCGCACGAAAAGCGGTATTTATCCGCAGGAATATTTTATTGGGCAGGAAACAGGATTACACCGACCAACAGGCCGCCCGGTGGAAGAACCTGCTATTGCTGGCCCTGGGGCAAAAGAAAATGTTTAAAAACCCATTGGTAGCCCTCATGCATTTTGTCATTTACGCGGGCTTTATCATCATCAACCTGGAGGTTTTGGAAATCGTGCTGGATGGCATGCTGGGTACTCACCGGCTTTTCCTGGGTTTTCTAGGTGGTCTCTACAAACCCTTTATCAATTGTTTTGAATTTTTAGCAGTAGGTGTCATCGCTGTTTGTATTATTTTCCTGGTCCGCCGGAATATTATTAAGCTGAAACGTTTTATCAGTAAAGACCTGGATGGATGGCCACGGAGTGATGCAAACTATATCCTGTTTGCGGAAATTATATTAATGACCCTGTTCTTAACCATGAACGCCACGGATACGCTTTTGCAGGAGCGGCAATATGGCCATTATGCAACACAGTTCACCGGCAATTTTTCCATTTCTTCTTTTTTACAGCCTATACTGAACAGTTTTAGCAATCCGGCCCTGGAAGCTACCGAAAGAACCTGCTGGTGGCTGCACATCACCGGTATTTTTGTATTTTTAAATTACCTCCCTTATTCAAAACACCTGCATATATTACTGGCTTTTCCCAATGCATATTACACCCGGCTGGCGCCAGCCGGGAAAATGCAGAATATGCCGGCCATTCAACAGGAAGTATTGTATGCCATGCACCCGGAGCTGGCGCCCACGGAAGCCACTACCTCCACTACATTTGGCGCCAAAGACGTGACGGATCTTAGCTGGCGCAACCTGCTGGACGCCTATAGCTGCACGGAATGCGGACGCTGTACGGCCGCCTGCCCGGCAAATATCACCGGAAAACTTTTATCACCCCGTAAGATCATGATGGATACCCGCGACCGGCTGGAAGAAGTGGGCAGGAAAACAGCGCCCGGGAAACCATTTGCGCCCGATGGCCGAACCCTTCTCCATGATTATATTTCGGTGGAAGAATTACGTGCCTGTACCGCCTGTAATGCCTGCGTGGAGGAATGTCCCGTCAGCATCAGCCCCCTGGAAATTATACTGGAACTGCGTCGCAGCCTGATAATGGATGAAAGCAATGCCCCGCAGGAATGGAATGCCATGTTCAGCAACGTGGAGAATAATTTTGCGCCCTGGAAGTTTGCGCCGGACGACCGGGATAAATGGACGGAGAAGGGCTGATTGATAAACGCATTGAATAACAGGCCGGCACTTATAATATGAAAAAAATCATCCTGCTCAATATTGTATTTTTCATTGTACTAATGTGTATTTTCCTGGTGGCCGCATTCAGCATGGGCTATGCTGCCAATAACAGGTTTGGAACAGATGCCGGCATTCTCTACCTCCTGGTAGTTACCCTGCATCTTTTTCTCAACTACCTGGTCATGCACCGGCAACAGGGAATCGCTTCAAAGAAGATATTGTTTGCCAGCGCCGCCATTCTTTGTATCTACCTGCTGGTATTGTTCCACTAGGTTTTTCAAAAGGAATAAACCCGAAACATACAACGCTGCAAAGGACGACATAGCCGGTAAAAACGAAATACAAACAGGAGAAAAATTGGGGAGAAAAGACTGTGCGGGAAGCTCATTACGACTTACCAATCTGTCAACATCCTTAAAACGAAAAAACAACCGATTTGGTTGTTTTTCACTGGGAACTTGAATTTCCACTGGTTTTTACTTGTAGGATTGGATAGCTTTCATTGAATAACGGATCAAATTTGGGACATTGGACGGTTGCAAATGGTTTGCACCTCAAACATATATTAAAATCTGATTAACTGGAAACAATTGTAAAAAAAAATCAATTATTTTTTACAAACATGATCCAAATCAATTTGGCTACCAATAATTTTTAGATAAATGCCATCCACCCCCAGTAATATGCCGGCGCCATGAAACAGCATCAGGTACTGACCTGGTTTTTGCAGGCCATAGGTCCTGGCCATCGCACCGCGCAGATACGCTTTGAAGACTGCCGCCCGCCAGCCACCAGAATGGCCGATAATGGTCTTACAATAAATCCTCCCCGTTATAGTAATACCGTTCTTTTAATTTCCGCATCACCTCATCCATAGAGGCTCGATGGTCTTTTGGATTCCACTCTCCCCGCTCCCATTTATCAAGCTCTTCATCAATATTTTTTTTCTGCAATGCATTCATTTTTTCTGCCAGCTGACCGGAGATCTGCTTTTGCTTTTCATAGAAAATTTTTTTCTTTGCATACGATATCTCCTTGTCTCTGCGTATCTCATTTTCAGCCGCTGCCATCTGCAGCAATTCTTCTTTTGCCAGTGCAATATCATAGGGGCCTACCTGCATAATCAGCTTGGAAACGATGGGACCGATTTCTATCAGGATAACCAGCAGCGAAAGCAGCAGGCTGGTCCAGAATACGCTGACTTCTTCGCCGGACAAATCAGAAAGGGCCTTGTTTCGCTCCAGGAACCCAACATTATTTTTGACCGTGGTTTCATATTTTTTCCGGTTGGATTGCAGCCCTGCCCTGGCATCATTGATAATACTATCCTGCTGTGCGATACCCGTCTCCAATTGCTTTATTTCCGGCTGCGATTGTTCATGCAGGCTTGTATAGGCTTCCATTTTCAGACGCGTCAGGTTTTCTATACCGCGCCGACCGGAGCCGCCGGTTCCATCAGCCTCCTGTACATAGGACTGCCGCAGACGGTGAAGCGTATCTTCAAGCGATATTTTCCGGGCCAGCAAACGGTAACGCTCGGTTGAGGCCGCCTGTAACTGCAACTCATTTTCGCGCTGGAGCAGGCTGTCGTTTAGCAATATTTTATGGTGCATATTCTGCGCAACACGGGTATCGATCTCCTTTTCAAAGATCTTTAATTCGAGTGGCCGGGCAATGGTAATACCAATCAGCAGGGCAAGCGCCAGTCTGGGCACCGCCATCCACATTTGTTTACGGGTGCTTACCCCATATTTCCGCATGGTACCCACCAGGAAGCGGTCGAAATTGAAAATGATCAGCCCCCAGATAAAGGCAAATGCAAATGCCCAACCAAGATTGTCAAACACGCTGTAGATGGCATACCCGGCAGACAATGATGCCAGCACAAAGGTTGCCAGTATTACACCGCCCAGCCCGGCATATTTAACGTGTTCAGAGGGAAATTCTTTTAGAAGTTTTTGATGCACACCTGCGCACCACCATAAAAATTTTGAGTCACTTGTCTTGCTGTTCCCGGAAAACGAATCGTAGCTGTACAGGCCGTCTGCCTGGCCATCATTGGTGTTAGCCATAGTAGTTTTTTATTACGGTGTTAAATGTAAAGTTGCGGTATAGAAGTTGAAGTGGGAACAGTTCTGTAACGGTAAAGCGGTCTGTTAATTGCAAATGAAACGTGAAAGTTGGTCGGGAGCAATCCTGATTCCAGCTTGCCGGGAAAACCTTGAACCCCGGCGCCTCGGGCGTTCCTGTCAGCGGCAACGGAGTACTATAAACCATGAATCGTATCAATGATAAGTTTTAACCCATCCATCGCATGGTCAACACTACTATCCAGCCTGCCGTCTGTAACCACCGCGGGTGCCGGTAACATTTCATCAGGGCCGGTTTAGACGCAATTATCAATTCAATGCTTAATGCCTCTGGTAGCATCCACTCATTGATGGCGCCCGCCGCTACCAGTAATTGTCTTGGTTTGCCCGCACAGATAAAGAAGATGGTAGACAAAACAATAAAAAGCGAAATGCACCAGCGTTATTTCTAAACAGGTTTAATAACAAGGCCTTGCTGTTGCAGGCTTTGATAAATATTTTTTGCAAATGCCAGCGCCTGTACCCCATCTCCATGAATACAAATGGTATCGGCGGTCACCGGTATGGTTTTGCCACTGGTAGCAATCACCGTTCCGTGCAAGGCCATTTGCATGACCTGTTGCAGGGATTGTTCCGTTGTTTCTATCAGGGCGCCCGGTTCCCACCGCGGTGTGAGACTTCCGTCTTCGCGATAGGTTCGATCGGCAAATACTTCGTTGCCGCTGCCCAGCCCGGCAGCTGTCGCAGCCTGTACCAGCAGGCTTCCGCTCAGGCCATACAACACCAAACCGGCATCATAATCTTTTATTGCCTTACAGATGACGGTTGCCAGTACCTCATCTGCCGCAGCCATATTATAGAGCGCTCCATGCGGTTTTACATGGTGCA
Source organism: Bacteroidota bacterium (assembly GCA_040007355.1). Taxonomy (GTDB): domain Bacteria; phylum Bacteroidota; class Bacteroidia; order Chitinophagales; family Chitinophagaceae; genus JACMLD01. The sequence continues at coordinate 12,632 of JBDTVE010000249.1, forward strand.
GTTTTGCACCGTTGATCTTCAGGAATCCATCTAAAGCACCCAACTGGCAGATAACGGAATCATATATTTTTATTGGTGATGCCTGTATTGCCGCCCTTCCGAAATGCTGCCGGTCTTCAAAACCCGGGTGGGCACCAATTGCCAGCCCGGCTCTTAAAGCAACTTTTACCAGTTCATGCATGGTAGAAGCATCACCGGCATGGGCGCCACAGGCTATATTAATAGAACTGATATAGGGTAGCAGGGCAAGATCCGTATCAATATGATAGGGCCATAAAGCCGTGCTTTCACCCATATCGCAGTTGATATCTATTTCCTGCATACCATGTCATTGAGGTGCTCTGAACAGGCTGTCTGCAAAATGGCCAGTTCTTTTTGCTGGGCAAAAAACAAATCCTCTGCTTTCTCTATTGAAACCTTTTTAAATTGTATACTGTCACTGGGTCTTAACTGTGCCAGCTTGGGAAGATGAGCTGAAATAACATGACCCAGTCGGGGATAGCCGCCGGTAGTCTGGTGGTCCGCCATCAGAATAACCAGTTCACCGTTGGGCAGTAATTGTATGGTGCCAAAACTTACACTAGCAGATACCAGTTCTGGTTTGCCCGTTACCGCAAGCGCCGGGCCTTTTATCTGGTAACCCATCCGGTCGCTAAAAGGATGGATGATAAAATTGTTTTCCAGGAAATCACGGGTGGAGGTGGCGGTGAGATCGGCAAATTCGTTTCCCTCAATAAAAGCTATCTCGTTCGGGTATTGATAAACGTTAGCAACGTCGGCACGCCAGCCCAGCGCAAGCGCATCGCGGCCCTGTTTCATTAGACCCGCAAAATAAATGGTGCTTTCCCTTGCCATCAGTTCATCACCTTTTTCAAATTTCCTACCCTGGTAGCCCCCTACCCCGGCTTTCAGGTTGGTACTATAGCTGCCCAGCCACGACTCCACGCAAAAACCACCATGAATGGCAATATAGCAACGAGCACCCTGCTGCAACCGGGGAAAATGCAAAATGGTATTTTTCCGAATCAGCAAAGGTTGCCACAGGGGAAGAGGCTCATCGTTCAGTGTAGGCGTAAAATTGCCACCGGTAATGCTGATAAGGGCATTCTGCTCAAACAATACCTGCGGCGCCGGAAAATGAACTTCCATAACGGCCTCGCATATACTATTTCCGGCCAGCATATTGGCCACCTGCGCCGCAAACCGGTCCATGGCGCCACCGCAATTGATACCCAGGCTCCCGTAGCCGTAACGGCCCATATCCTGGATGGTTCCCAACAGACCCGGTTTAATAATAGAAATACACATTGCTTGCAAAAATTTCTTTGTCTGAAATGGCAATTCGCTATTTTAATTCCTGGTATTACCGTCTCATCGCTTCTACCGGTTATCTATGCCGGTGCTATATTACACCATGCTGCCGGTTTCACTCAACCGGGAACGCCTCTTCTAACGGTTCTTACAGCACCGGCTCTTATTCAAAATTATTCATCTCCTCCCTGCTGATGGCGTAAAACTGTACCCTGTCGCCCACTTTTAACCTTACCAGTTCTTTTGAATTTGGGTCAAATTGTTGTACCGGGGTGCGCCCGATTATATGCCAGCCACCCGGGCTGGCAAACGGGTAAATACCAGTCTGCGCACCTGCAATACCCACACTGCCCGCCGCCACGGCTTCGGGGAATGGCTTCCGGTGTGTAATCAACTTTTCATCAACCTGTGCCATATAAGAAAAGCCCGGTAGAAAGCCAATAGTATACACCCGGTAAACCCGTGCGGTATGCAGTTCAATAACCTGTTGCGTTTCCATCTGACTGGCAGCGGCCAAGGCCTCTAAATCGGTCCCGAACAGTGCATCATAACAAACCGGCATACGGACAACGGGCCGTTCCTGGCAGGATTGTGCAACAGATTCTTCAAATGCCGTCTGCAACCTTTCCCTGACCCACGCATAAACGGTGGGCGTTGGATGGTAATACTGCCGGATCACCAGCGGATCATATACCACCGTAAGTGAACTGTACCCAATAATAATATCCTTCTGCCCGGGGAACGCATTTGCCAGCATCCATTGTTGCATGGCGATGACCTTATCATTTAAAAATTCGTTGATGGTATTACCCAGGTCTATGGTGACAGCGGCATCACCCAACGAAAATATCGTGTATCCTGCACTCAATTGTTTTTTTGCATAACGTTTTATTTAACGGAAGGCAATTTTTTTTTAACTATCTGATTCAGCAACTAAAGTAAGCATAATTTGTTCAGCGCACCGGCGCATACCCCCGGCACGGCTATGGATGTTTTGCTGTGAAACGCCAATAAAAGGCTGCTACATAATAAATATATAAAAGTTTTTTGAGCCGGCCCCGGGCGGTGCAACAGCCGCCAATTTGCTCATTTCATCGTTATACACTAAACTTGCACGCCGTTGGGCCCGTTTAAAACTGATATATTTAATGTATGGCTAAAAATTTACTGATAGTGGAGTCGCCGGCGAAAGCCAAAACCATTGAAAAGATCCTGGGCGATGATTTCGAGGTAAAAAGCTGCTACGGGCATATCCGTGACCTGGAAAAGACGGATATGGGTATCGACCTGGAAAAAAATTTTACGCCCCGTTATATAGTACCGGAAGAAAAGCAGAAAGTGGTAAAAGAATTAAAAAGCATTGCAAAAAAAAGCGGCGAAGTATGGCTGGCATCGGATGAGGACCGCGAAGGAGAAAGCATTTCATGGCACCTGGCCGAGGTGCTTGGGCTTGATCCAAAAACCACCAAACGTATCGTTTTTCATGAAATAACAGCGCCCGCCATAAAAAAAGCGGTACAAAACCCGCGCATCATTAATATGGACCTGGTTTATGCCCAGCAGGCAAGACGCATACTGGATCGTATTGTAGGTTTTGAACTAAGCCCGGTTTTATGGCGCAAGATTGGGATGCAGCGCAGCCTGAGCGCAGGCCGTGTGCAAAGCGTTGCCGTTCGCTTGATTGTGGAAAGGGAAAGGGAGATCAACAATTTTACTGCCGTTAGTACTTATAAGGTCGAAGCTTTTTTTAATGCGGATGACATAAACGGGAAGAAAATCACTTTTAAGGCCGACGGACCGGCAAAAGTAAGTTCAAACGAAGACGCCGCAACATTTTTGGAAAGCTGTAAGAACGCACAGTATACCGTAAGCGATATTACCGTTAAACCGGCAAAAAGAACCCCCGCCGCCCCATTCACTACCTCCACGCTGCAACAGGAAGCCAGCCGCAAGCTGGGTTATTCCGTTAGCAAAACCATGCTGCTGGCGCAGAAATTATATGAAGGTGGTAAGATAACTTATATGCGTACCGACAGTGTAAGCCTGAGCGATACCGCAACGGAAATGATCTACAGTGAAGTAAAAAGCTCGTACGGCGACGACTATTACCAGCCCCGCAAATTTAAAAACAAAAACGAGAACGCCCAGGAAGCGCATGAAGCCATCAGGCCCACGTATATGGATAGTCGCACCGTAGACGACGCCGATCTGCGCCGCTTGTATGAGCTAATCTGGAAACGCACCATCGCCAGCCAGATGAGTGATGCCGAGTTTGAAAAAACAACCGCCAAAATAGATATCTCCACCAACAAAGACCAGCTCACCGCCAGTGGCGAGGTGATGAAATTTGACGGTTTCTTAAAAGTATACCTGGAAGGCAAAGATGACGATGAAGACGAAGAAGATACAGAAGGCATGCTGCCGCCTTTGCGTGTTAAGCAAAAACTTGAATTCAGGGAAATGCTGGCAACGGAAAGATTTACGCGCCCCGCATCCCGGTACACAGAAGCTTCCCTTGTAAAAAAACTGGAGGAACTGGGCATCGGCCGACCCAGTACCTATGCACCTACCATCTCCACCGTGCAGAAAAGGAATTACGTGGAAAAACGTGATAAGGAAGGGACACCCCGAATATACAATCTACTCCGGCTTGATAAAAAAAATGAGATCGCCAAAGAAACAGCCTCGGAGAATACTGGCGCCGAAAGGTCGAAACTATTTCCGACCGACCTGGGCATGGTGGTCACCGATTTTCTGAAACAACATTTTCAAACGGTGATGGACTACAGCTTTACCGCCGAAATTGAAGAAGAATTTGACAAGGTGGCGGAAGGCAAAATGAAATGGAATAAAATGTTGCAGGACTTCTATACTCCTTTTCACAGCAGCATAGAAATAACCCTGGAAACGGCGGAACGAGCAAAAGGGGAAAGAGCACTGGGAGTGGATGCCGCCACTGGCAAACCGGTCATTGCCCGCATGGGTCGTTATGGCCCCATGGTGCAGATTGGCGCGCAGGAAGATGAGGAGAAACCAAAATTTGCCAAGCTGAAACCCACGCAAAGCATTGAAACCATTTCCATGGAAGATGCCATGGAATTGTTTAAACTGCCACGCCTCCTGGGGCAGTTTGAAGACAAGGATGTAACGGTGAACATCGGCCGCTTTGGGCCGTATATCGCACACGACGGCAAATTCTATTCCCTGGCAAAGGAATTTGACCCGTATACCATTAACCTGGAAGAGGCCTCTCCCATAATTGCAGAGAAAAGAACCGCCAAAGAACAACGCACCATCAAGGTGTTCGAAAAAGAAAAAATACAATTGTTGCGCGGTCCCTATGGCCCCTATATCAAACAGGGTCTGCGTAATTATAAACTGAGCAAGGATCAACAGGAACGCGTGGCCGACCTAACCATTGAAGAGGTAAAAACCACTATTGAAACACTAAAGGCCAACCCACCCAAAAAAACATTCAGGAAAAAGAAAGCGCAGTAGTTGATTGTTTCATTGGTTGGTCCAGCATTAAACTGATCAACTGATCAACTGATCAGCCAATCAACCACTTGCGCACACCTGTGGATAATTTCAATTAGCTCGTTTCAAATGTAGCTGCGAAATTTAGGCCGTTAAACAGCACAATAATTTTTCGGTTAGACCGTATTAACAGAGAAATAAAGTACCCATGTGCTGACAACAGTAACTGCATGGAAGAAACAAGAGAAATATCCGCCCTTTTTCACCTGATAGATGATCCGGATGAGGAGGTCTTTGACTCCGTGAGTAGCCGCATCATTTCTTTTGGTAAGGGCATTATTCCCAATTTGGAGAACCTCTGGGAAAACACCCCGGTTGACGTTATACAGGAACGCATTGAATTACTCATCCACCGCCTGCATTACCGCGATCTTACTGGCGAGTTTAATCACTGGAAGGCGCAACCGGAGCCCGACCTGCTGAACGGGGCCATACTGATTGCCAAATACCTGTTTCCCGAACTGGTTACCACCACCGTGTATGCTGAAATAGAAAAAATGCGCCGTAATATCTGGCTGGAACTGAATAGCTATCTTACGCCGCTGGAACAAGCCAATGTTATTACCACTATCCTGTATAACTATTATAATTTAAAAGGTAACGAGATCAAATACAATGAACCCAATGAATTCCTGATCAATAAAGTACTGGATGGCAAGCGTGGCAACGCCATTTCCAACGGGATCATCTACCTGATCCTGGCCGAATTGCTGGACGTACCCGTTCGGGCAGTTCATATACCGCGGCAATTTATACTGGCTTATTTTGATGTGGATTATAACTGGCAATTGCCTTCTAACCCATCGCACAAAATTCAGTTTTATATAGACCCCATGACAGGTAATATTTTTACCCATAAAGATGTGGAAACTTATTTCAAAAGAATTTCCGTTGCCACTACCGCTTCGTATTTTAAACCAATGAACAAAAAACACATCATCCGGTTTTTACTCCAGGAACTCGCCAAATGCTTTTCAGATGATAAAAATGAATACAAAAAACAGGAGTTGCTGATACTGGCGGATTCCATGGATGAATAAACCGCGGTTACACAAAAACCAGCGACCCACCCACCCCCATCAGTTTTAGCTAAAAAGCTAACTTGCGTATATATCCATCATTGAATGAGCAAGCAAATCCTTGTTATTGGTGCCGGTAAATCGGCTACCGCTTTAATAGATTATCTCATTGCCGAAGCAAAAGACAATGACTGGCTGGTTATCGTAGCCGACACCAACCTTGAACTGGCGGCATCAAAAACCGGGCATGCCGCGGTTGCCCGGGCAGTATCCATAGACGTACAGGATACAACAAGCCGGAACCTCCTGGTTAAAACAGCAGACCTGGTTATTTCTTTGCTACCCGCCGCCCTTCATTTCCTGGTTGCACAGGACTGCATAAAATTTAAAAAAAAACTGCTTACTGCTTCTTACCTCGATGATGCCATGCGCGGTTTGCAGGCAGCCATTGAGGAAAAAAAATTACTATTTCTCTGCGAAATGGGCCTCGACCCCGGAATTGACCACATGAGCGCCCTGCAACTGGTACACCGCATAAAGAAAAAAAATGGCATCATTACTTCGTTTGTCTCCCATTGCGGCGGCCTGGTGGCCCCTGAAAGCGATACCAATCCATGGCATTATAAGATAAGCTGGAATCCGCGCAATGTAGTGACGGCCGGCAAAGCAGGCGCCGTATACCGGCAACATAAAAAAACCAAAAAGATGGCCTATGAAAAACTATTTGATCCAAAACGCCTTACCGCTGTTCCGGGTCTCGGAACACTGGCCTGGTACCCTAACCGTGATTCCCTGGGTTATATAGATCTTTACCAGTTACAAAGCGCCGAAACCTTTATACGCACTACCCTTCGCTATCCCGGATTTTGCAAAGGCTGGAAACAGATCATCAACATGGGATTAACCAGCGAAACGGATTTTTATGAAACCGATGGCATGAGCCTGCAAACCTTTTTTACAACGCATCTCAAAAAATATGTCGCGACAGGCAGTCATACTCAAAAGGCCAGCGTCCCCCGCAGCTTTACCCGTCAGTTGGCGTTCCTGGGTTTGCACGACCAGGAGACGCTTATTGGAATGGGCAGGCGCAGTGCCCTGGATGTTTTACAATTTGCGCTGGAAAAAAAATTAGCACTGGATAACAACGACCACGACATGGTTGTAATGCTACATGAAATAGAATACCTGCAGGAAGGAAAAAAATACCGGGTCAGAAGCCATATGATCCTAAAAGGAACAGACAACCGCCATACGGCCATGGCCATGACTGTTGGTCTGCCCCTGGGTATAGCAGCCAAACTGATATTGCAGGGAAAGATAACAATCACCGGCCTGCACATTCCCGTGATAGCCTCCATTTATGAACCCGTTCTTCAAGCCCTGCAGCAACACGGCATCGTTTTCCAGGAAAATACCGAAGTGTTGGGAAAGCCCGTGTAAGCACCGCTATCGCAGTTTGCCAACAGCGGCTATCAAATCCTGTACACCCCTGGTAGCAGGCTTTTCAATGGTTGTAAGATTGTGAACGGAAGCAGTATAAGGTATTGTTTTATCAACAATAAATTTGGGAATTTCAATACGCGCGTAATGGATAAGTCCAGCTGCGGGGTACACTACCAGTGAAGTGCCTACCACCACAAAGATATCGGCCGCCTGCACCAGAAGAACGGCTTTTTCAATCATCGGAACCGGTTCTTCAAACCATACAATGTGCGGGCGCAATTGGGCACCATCGGCCGCTTTATCACCCCATTGTATATCTGTTCTTATTTCACTGATAAGCTGCTCGTCGGCCTCACTGCGCATTTTTATTATTTCGCCATGAAGGTGCAAAACCCGGCCGGAGCCGGCCCGTTCGTGCAGGTCGTCTATATTTTGGGTTATAATGTGTACGTCAAAATCTTTTTCCAACGATGCCAGGCCTGTATGGGCCTCATTGGGTATTGCATCCAGCACATTCCTGCGTCGCTGGTTGTAAAATTCAAGTACCAGCCGGGGGTCTTTTTTCCAGGCACGGGGTGTGGCAACGTCTTCGATCTTGTAGCCTTCCCAAAGGCCATCGCTGTCGCGGAACGTGCGCAGACCGCTTTCGGCGCTAATACCTGCACCCGTAAGAACCACCAGTTTCCTTTTTGCCATCCCGCAAAAATACAATAGATACTGGCTTTTATTAAAGTTGGTTATACCCGCACGCTTGTTTTAACAGATACATTAATCGATACCATGCGTTGCAGCATACCGGCTCCATCGCGCCGCGATTACCATCAACGCATCAAACGCTGGGTGTTATGATTAAAAAACAAGCAGGTGCCTGATTGCCCACTTGGAAAAGGATATTTTTGATTCTCCGAATTATACAATCTAACCCGGCTTTTTTTATTAATCCGAAAATAATTTTCCGGAGCCGGCGGAAAGAGTAAATCCATTCTTTTTTGAACCCCGGCTGTAGCCGGAAAGAAAAAAATGGCCATCAGCCAGGCTGGTTTATTCAACATACGCGTATTTTATTTTTCGCCGGCCATTTCCATCACGATATCCCATTCTTCGCTGGTAACAGGTTGCACACTCAAACGTCCCAGTCTCACCAGCGCCATATTAGCCAGCCGCATATCGGCTTTTATTTTTTCACGGCTTACAGGGTGTTTAATTTTTTTACCAGCTTTAATATCTACCGCTACCCAGGCATTGTCTTCGGTTGTAGGATCCTGGTAAGCTTCCCGGGTCACTTTGGCAATGCCAACAATATCCAGTCCTTCATTGCTGTGGTAAAAAAGCACCTGTTCACCTTTTTTCATAGCCCTTAAATGAATGCGCGCGGCATAATTGCGAACACCGCTCCAGACTGTTTGCTTGTCTTTTTCCAGTTGATCCCAGCTATAAGCACCGGGCTCCGATTTTACCAGCCAGTAAGCCATATCTTTTATTTTTTTTGATTTAAAAATACAGCTTTTCCTAATTCAACCGGGCGTCTACTGATAATACAAGCGCATCCGGCCAAAAAGATCCGGGCTGGGGGCCTGGTTGTTTTGGTATGACCGGCCTTGCTATACATACTGAGATTTAAAAAAAAAGCATTGCGCAATCTGTATCTCAGGGTTTCCCGTACCTATGCCATCAATACGGACCGGAAATTACTTCGGCCCTAACCAAATTATATTAATCAAATCAAAAAAAACTGAACTCATGAAATTTGTAAAAACAATTGGTCTGTTGTTGACAGTGGTATCACTTGCCGGTATCACCCATGCACAGGATAAAATGGACGCAGGCAAAACAGTAATGGTAGGCGGTGCTCCCATGTACCCTGCCAAAAACATCATAGAAAATGCAGTAAATTCTAAAGACCACACCACCCTGGTGGCCGCGGTAAAAGCCGCCGGTCTGGTGGAAACACTGGAGAGTGCAGGCCCCTTTACGGTTTTTGCCCCAACCAATGAAGCCTTTGATAAACTTCCGGCCGGCACAGTAGACAATCTGCTAAAACCGGCGAACAAGGCCACCCTTACCAAAATTCTTACGTACCACGTTGTGGCGGGCAGGTTTGATGCAAAAGCCATTGCCGCATTAATTAAAACCGGCGGCGGAAAAGCAGTATTGAAAACCGTTAGCGGCGGTAGCTTAACGGTTATGATGAAGGGTTCAAGGCTGGTTTTGATGGACGAAAAAGGGGGAATGTCTTCCGTAACCATCAAAGATGTAAACCAGCGCAACGGCGTGATACATGTGGTTGACACTGTATTAATGCCGGGTTAATATCAAAATATTAAACTTGGTTGGTGTATAGTGGGATTTTTCACACAAAGGCCTGCCCTTTCAAAGGTGGGCCTGTTTGTGCTGGTACCGGTTTACCCTTAGCGTGGATTGTCAGGGGATATCAAACGATTGGGCCCACCCGCAGAGCATTCCCAAAAATAAAGACTTTTTTAAAGCGGTTCAACGCCAAAACTGCTGGCTAATTTCTTACATTCGCTTGAAATATGCGGACATGGAATTGAATGCCCTTTTTACGCAGGCGGTTACGGAAAGCAGGGAATTAAAAGACCGTCCCAGTAACGACACCCTTTTGCAGTTATATTCTTTTTACAAACAGGCTACGGAAGGAGATGTTAATGGCGAGGCGCCGGGTGAGTTTGATTTTGTTGCCCGGGCCAAATACGACGCCTGGTCTTCGTTAAAGGGCAAGACAAAAGAATCGGCTATGGACGAGTATATAAAACTGGTTGGAAAATTAAAAGTCTGATAGAAAATCACCCGGGAAAAACCAGTTTGTGACCGAATAATTCTTCCGTCATATAGAGGTTTATCGCAGCCCCTGTTCAGCCTTCACTTCGTTAATTTTCTGCAATATTTTGTCATCTATCTCACGCAATAGCAGATCGTCCGACAGGTAAAAATTTTTAACGGCTGCCAGTCTTTCCATGATTTGCTTTTTGATAGCCGGCTTATATAAATATTCAGTGGCTATTATATTGCCGGTTATATTTTTTACCCAGTTATGAACGCGGGTTTTTTTATAGAAAGGGATAAAGCTAATCTCAGGGTTATATATATTGATGGACTGAAGCCAGTCGGCCCATTTGAATTGTGAAACCAGTTCGCCTTCTGTATGCGGGGTAGACAACACAAAACGGTGCCAGGGAACCCTTAGCAGGTCTGCTGCTATTGCCCCGTGCATTGCTTCCGTGATCAGATAGCGGGAGGAAGCGATTTCCTGTAGTGTAAATGCCACGCCTTTTTCAGCCAGCGGCGATATATAATGGAATCCCAGTTGCCGGCAAATGCGTTCCCAGTTAAAAAACTCCGTGGAAAGGAAATATGGCATCACGCTGATCTCATATTTTTTCTCCGTGTTTTTCAAGCCCTGGAACTGATCCAGATGCCTGATAGCATAAGCAGCGTCTGTAATGTATTCATACTGGTTGTTGAGCGCCTGTGCCGACAAAGGCCCTCTCAGAAACTTAATATCGGTAAGGTCGTCTGCTTTGAAATTTTTATACGATTCAGATGGCCTGAACCCCGAACCAAAGACTATTTTTTTTGCGTTGCCGATGCCCTTAAATATGGTGCTGTTATGAAGAAGTATGGTTCCGATTCCCAGGAAATAACTGTCATCATTCTCGGGGATATCTTTAAAAATCTGCGGCCACAACCAACCATTGAGATCATCTCCAAAATTGTCTCTCCTTGATTTTACTACCACATATTTCATGAATTGGTTGGTCTTTATATTTGTTCCCGCGGAGCGCTGTTGCCCTTACACCCCGCAGGATTGCGGCTGTCTGCCTTGCCTGTAAATGTATATAAAATCTGATGAACCAGGTTTTTTCATCATTGCAGCGTTCGTCAGCGTGCTTAACCCTTCTTTCACGGCAGCCAGCATCAATACAGGTTTTACCATCCTAGCGGCCGGCAGATCCCAATTTGCAGCGCTTTGTTCTGGGAACTTATTAATTTGCAGGCTTCGCCAGGGAAACGAGCGCTAATAAAGTATGAAAATAGCTATTTATGAAACGGTACACATAGAATTGGTCATACCCCTGGCCAGGCTGTTAAAAGATAGCCCCCATTCAATAACTTTCTGGGTTCACGAAAAGATGAAAGCAGATATAGAAAGCTCCCTTCACCCCACCGAACTTTCCGTACACACCTGGATATACCTGCCCAATCTCCGTATAAACGCACTCTATACCCTGCTTAATGGTCAGTGTAAAATTCAGCATTTCGATCTGTTGTGGCTCAATACCATTGACAGCAGGCATATGGTGTTTGCAGTGTTAAGGTTTACATACAAAAAGACAAGGATGCTGATAAACATCCATGAAATAAATAATTTTTTCAGACCCGCATTACAGGCAAACATCAAACAATTAATAAGGGCCGTCAGCAAAAAAGTTCTTTCTGTTGCCGCGGATGGCTATCTCCTAAGCACCGGAAAAATGAAAGAAAATATTGAAGTCAATAAACTTACCCGCAAACCCTGTTATGTGATGATGCCGGTCTATCATCATCAATACGGCAACACCCAACCGGAAAAGAATAAATTCACCGTTGTAGTAGCAGGCACGGTTGATGAGCGGCGCAGGGACTACCGTGCGGTACTGGACGCGTGGAAAATCTTCCTGCAAGAAAAAGTGGGGACAGGCGATGCCGTATTGCTCCTGGCGGGTGAAATGAATTCCTATGGTACTACGATCCAGGAAATTTGTACAGCAGACCCAATCCTGCAAAATACCGTTTGCCTGTTCAACCGGGAGATACCTGAAACCAGGTTCAGACAGCTACTAGACACGGCATCAGTGTTGCTTTCTCCCCAACAGTTCAAAACAAGCACCTCGGATAATATTTTGGAAGAATATGGCCATACAAAAAACAGTGGCAATACATTTGATGCCATCAGGCATGCAAAACCGTATATAATACCGCACTGGCTACCTATTCCAACTGATATAGAAACCAGCGCGGTCAGGTATACGGAAAATTCCGAGCTGGCGGATATTTTGAAAATGTTATACTATGATGCCGCTGCCCTGCACAAGCTCTCTCTCCTGGCTTTGGAAAACGCCCGGCAGTTCTCTTACGAAACCGTGCGAAGGCAGATACTTGACATACTTAAGATTGTTTCAGCGCTTCTATAATAGTGATAAATTCTGCTGCCTGCAGGGACGCCCCGCCAACCAGGCCGCCATCTACATCGGGAGCGGCGAACAATTCTTTTGCATTGGCGCCCTTTACGCTGCCGCCATATAAAATGGAAATATCGTTGGCAACCGGACTGCCATATTGTTTTGCCAGTAAGCTGCGCAGGTAGGCATGCATTTCCTGTGCCTGGGCTGTGGTAGCGGTTTTACCCGTTCCAATGGCCCATATGGGTTCGTAAGCAATGATAAGCTGGGAGACCTGGGCATCAGACAAATGAAACAATGACTCACGCAACTGGGTCTCCACATAGCTATTCTGTGTACCGGCTTCGCGAACCGGCAGCGGCTCTCCGCAGCAAAAAACAGGGGTTATACCAAACTCCAGCAATATATTTAGTTTTTCCGCCAGCAACTGGTTGCTTTCGTTAAAATATTCCCGGCGTTCGCTGTGACCAACGATACAGTATTTTATATTAATGGAATCCAATATCTCCGCAGACACCTCACCGGTATAGGCACCTGATTTTTTTGAATAACAGTTCTGCGCGGCAATATTATAGTTCATGTCGTCAGACACCTCGCTGTTTGCCATAATCAGGTAAGGAAAGGGAACGGCAAATAAAACCTGCTGATATAACTGTAGCTCGATACCGGATTTCAATATATCATCCAGTAATTTTTCAGCCTGCTGATAGGTACAATTCATTTTCCAGTTTGCCGCGGCAATTTGCTTTCTCATTTTTTTAATGGTTGTTTAGTTTTTCTGATAAATTCCATTGCGTTTATACCAGCACGTTAATATATTGATCTCTGCGGAAAGCTCTCGCGCTAAGTGCTTTTACCTAGTGGTACCCATTTTTGTTACAGGCGCTCAAAAATATGTTGTAGCCTTTGAATTTCCTTTTCTGTAAGCAACTCATTTTTTAATTTTTTCCAGTTGGTAATATCCTTTAGCGCCTTTTCAAACAGGTAGCGGGCCGGTTCCCTGGCGCCCCAGCTGAAACTGGGTATGTATTTGGGTAACAATCCTTCACCAAAAATATTGGCGCAGGCACCCACCACGGTGCCGGTATTAAAAGAACTATTGATGGAGCAACGCGAATAGTCGCCCATCAGCAAACCGCATTTAATACCGGCTGTGATGAATGCTCCTTTGGTCTCGCTCCATATTTTAACCGGGCCCGCATTGTTTTTAATATTGGAATTGGTGGTGCCGGCACCCAAGTTGCACCAGGTTCCTATCACCGAATCGCCCAGGTACCCGTCGTGTGCTTTGTTGCTGTATCCAAAGATCACCGAGTTTTTTATTTCACCGCCTACCAGGCTGTAAGGGCCAATGGTGGTAGCGCCGTACACCCGGGTACCCATTTTTACAACAGCGCCCTCGCACAATGCAAAGGGCCCGCGAATAGAGGCACCCTCCATTATTTCCGCATCCCGTCCAATATAGATAGGGCCGGTAGCGGCATTCAGCGTACAGGGCTGTAGTTTTGCCCCTTCTTCAATAAAAATATTTTCCCGGCTGCTGCAAACTACCGAGGCCGGCAACGGTTGAGAAACCCTGCCCGCAGTAATAAGTTTAAAATCTTCCCTTAATGCCCAATCGTTGTATTCAAAAATATGCCAGGGATGCTGTAAGATGCGCACAGACGACTGCTGCAGGAAATCTTCAGAAGAATAGTTGCCCGATAACAACTCGTTTATAAATGACTGGGAGGGAATGATATTTCCCGAAAAAACAACCGGGTGTGTATCGTGGCCTGCGGGAGGCTCTAAATAATCATCGCCATTGACCTTAATTTTGATGCCCAGCAACTTTTCCCATTTCTGTCGGATGGTGAGTATGCCTACCCGTATATCTGCTGCCGACCTTGTTAATGTAAAAGGATACAGGTGCTGCTGAACAGCGCTATCGTCCAGGACTAATTGAATCATTATTAAAAATACAATAAAAATGACTCCCCTGGCGGCCGCAAGTGCGTCTGCGATCGGGATTCCCGACCCGGCATAAAAAATCCCTTTGCAAACATGCAAAGGGATCGTTTTGAAAAAATATAGAGAACCGTTCTTCCGGAAACTTATGCTTTTTTGCCGTATTTCTTATTGAATTTATCAATACGTCCTGCGGTATCTACCAGCATTTTCTGGCCGGTAAAGAATGGGTGCGACATGTTTGAAATTTCGAGCTTGACAAGCGGGTATTCATTACCATCTTCCCATTTGACTGTTTCTTTTGTATTGGTAGTGGAGCGGCTCAAAAATGAATGGCCATTGCTCATGTCTTTAAATACAACAAACCGGTAATTATCCGGGTGGAGACCTTTTTTCATAATTTTTTATTTTAAGGCAGTACGGATTTGGCCGTACCTTTTGTTTACAAGGCCGCAAAAATACTATCTAATGGCTTAATTACCAAACCATTTTTAAGTTAGCCCCGCATATTATCATACTGCAGGGCCAGACCCAGGTCTGCATTCCGACACAATTGTATAACTTCTTGTAAATCATCAATTTTTTTAGCCGTTACCCGCACCATATCATCCATTATCTGGCACTGTACCTTTATACCGCTGTCTTTGACCAGTTTGACTATTTTTTTGGCATCTTCCTGTTTCAGTCCATTTCTTACCTGCACTTCTTTTTTAACGGTCTTGCCGCTTGGATAGGAATCTTTCGACATGTCAAAAGCTTCGGGTGCAATATTTTGTTTGTGCGCACGGTTAATCAGTACGTCCAGCAACTGGCGCATTTTCATATCATCGTCTGTTTCAATATTGAGTTTGAACTCTTTTTTATTCAAATCAATAACCACGTGCGCGTCCTTAAAATCAAACCGGTTAACGATTTCCTTTTTTACAACATTTACAGCATTGTCAAGTGCCTGGGCGTCTACTTTGCTCATGATATCAAATGAGGGCATAGCAATAATATTTTACGTTATACAGGTGAGGTTCATGCAGAACTATCAATTGATTCTGCCAGTCATAGCAGCCGGAACAACACGGCCATCCTTCCAATGCGGGTACCGGCTGGTACAAATGTAAGACTGTTTCCAAATACAAGATACAAAGCCTGCCTGGGAAAGGACAGGCTTTTTAAAAAATCTCCACTATAATGGCGAGCGTTTGATCGGGGAACCGGCCGCGCCGCTTTTTATTGCTGCTGGCCGCCGCCTGCCCGGTGCTGCTCATCGCAGGCAGCAGGGGCTTGTATGTGTGTAAACACTCTTTACGTGCTCTCTGCAAGCGATTTTCTACGCGCGGCCTGCCTGGGCAGATAGACCATGAGGATGATGCCGGTAATCACTAGTAGTAATGAAATAATTTCGGCCTGGGTAGGCTGAAAAGGGAGGCTTTCGTATTTTGTATTGACCCTTATCTTTTCAATAAGGAACCGTTCAATACCATTTATAAAAAGATAAAAGCCAAACAAGGTGCCGGCCACATTGAATTTTTTCCGGAGGAGCCAGATAAGCCCAAACAACAGAAGGCAGGCAATAATTTCGTATAGGGGTGTTGGGTATACCGGCAGCGGGAGTACATTGCAATAGTCGCCCCAGTTGCAATTGGGCAGGGGTATACCCTCTTTATTTACATTGTGGGGGTAGGTAAAGGCAAAAAACCAGTCAGGCAAGAAGGACATGCCTTTAAAGCCCAGATGTTTTACTTTATCCAGGTTTTCAAACTGGTGCATAAAGAAATTCTTATTGGCTTGCAATTGCAGTTGAAACTGACTTTTTGTGGCAAGAGCAACAACGCCATTCCTGTCTGAAATGTATGCACTGTTCAGTATACCCCAGTCGCCATCACCGCTGATCTGGCAACCCATTCGGCCAATGGCATAGGCCAGCATCAGTGCGGGAGCGGCGGCATCGTTCAAGTGCCAGAACCCGATATGGTGTTTTTTTGCATACCACCAGATGGCAAGGGCGGCGCAGATCAATCCTCCATAAAAGGTAAGGCCGCTGGGTGAAATAAGATTGCCAATGGGATCCTTAATGAATCGATCCCAGTTTTCAAGATTATCGAAGATCTTGGCGCCAATAAAACCAAACAGGGCGCCCA
>JBDTVE010000250.1:0-1785 GCA_040007355.1 Bacteroidota bacterium
CTTATACTTTCTCCACCTGACGAACCCTTACCCGGCTGGCCGGCAACGGCTGTGGTGACGCTTTTTTAAAACGGCTGGCAACCCAAACATTATCCAGTTCAACTTTGTCTAAATCCTTATACCCCGCCCCGGTTATACAATCCCAGCTGCAACTCCGGTTTAAAGTGGTAGCAATCTTAGAAGTTGTTTTGGGATAAGCAATCCACAATTTTGCTTCAGTTTTTAATGCAGGTAATACCTCTTGTAAAATACCCGTTAGCTGGGTTTCGTTGACAGCAAAAACAAGCGCAAAATCAATTTTACGGCTTTTTAGCAAAGGAGTTACGTTTTTAGAAAAAGACAATTTGGTGAATTGTTTTTCGATTGAAGATGGAAGCCCTTGAATAAGCAAATTTCTCTCGTCCTGTATCAGGAGTTTTTCAAACAAGGTTTGAGACATATTTAGAAATTTTTGTTTTAGGGTTTATTTCGATGGGGGAATGCAAAGGTAAACCATTGAAGTGAACATCCCTATAACAAAACAAAATAGCCAACCTAAACCAGGGTAAAGGACCCTATATATTGATCTAAATCATTATTTCCTAAGATATTACCTGTTTAGCGGCTTGTAAAAACCCAGCGACTCCGGCATTTGTTCGCGTAAACGGATTATCCGGTTTCCCTCGGATGGATGCATGCTCAGGAATTCAGGCGTTTTCCCCGCCCCGGCGGCTATTTCCATCCGCTGCCATAAAAGGAATGGCTTCCTGCGGGTTATAGCCCGCCATGGCCGCAAAACTGAGCCCAAATTTGTCGGCTTCGTATTCATCTTTCCGGGAGAAAGGAAGCATAACACCCACCTGGCTGCCCACGCCATAAGCATTTAGAAAAAGGGACTGGGTCTCCGACGGTTTGTTAATGATGGCTACGGACAGTGCCATCCCGCCCAACTGTTGCACCAGGCCCATACTCATGCGTTCGTTGCCGTGTTGGGCCAGCGCATGCGTAATCTCGTGTCCCATTACAACGGCCAGGGCGGCCTCGTTTTGGGTAATGGGCAGCAAACCGGTATACACCACTATCTTGCCACCCGGCATGCACCAGGCATTTACTTCCCTGGAATCTACCAGGTTGTATTCCCACTGGTAGCCATCCAGCACGCTAGCCTTGCCCAGCGACGTATAATAGGCCGTTATAGCCGCGGTAAGCCGGCCGCCCACCCTACGCACCATCTCCGCATCATGACTTACGGTGGCGCTCATGACTTTATTGGAGGTTAAAAATTGTTTGTATTCGGAAGCGGCCATGGCCTGTACCCCGGCATCCGATAATAATTTTAGCTGGCTGCGGCCGGTAACAGCGTTCCTGGTACATGCGCTTAAAAACATCGAACCAATAAAAAAGGCAAATGAGAGCGTCCAACGGGTCATCCTGTTCTTTTTAGTGTATAACTTAAAGACAACTATTGCAGCAACTTGTTCACCGGTTTATTTTATTGAGCAGTTTTTTATCAGGTAATATTAATTTTAAATCAATAAAATTTTATTGATAAAAGTATTTTATTTAATGATATACAATAAACTGTTAGTTTCTTGTCTTTTTGAACATGTACTCATGAAAAAATTACATAACACAATGCCTGGAACTGTCAACCTGGATGTAATAATAGCCAAGCGAAAAATATCGCTGAATGAGCTTTCAGAAAATGATGCTGTAACCATTTCCAACGCTCCATACTCAAAACGGATAAAGCAAAGGCAATTCGGTTCACCGCCCTGGATGGCAATTGCAAGGCGTTGGATTATC
>JBDTVE010000251.1:0-101283 GCA_040007355.1 Bacteroidota bacterium
CAACCGGACTTTTTTGAAAGGCCCTGCTAATTCTAACCGCCTGCGGACGCCTATGTCCCTGACCGTTAGCTCACAAATAATTTTTAAAGCCGTATCAACAACAATGGGTTAGAGCGGTACACCATTGGTATCCGTAGCGAGTATGCCGCTCATATAGTCAAAAAACGGTCGCATGCAGGCAAAACTACGGTCAGCTTCCTTTAGAAAGGTTTCGCTAAGCGCTTCTTTGTCCGTGAACCGTCTGATTAGCAGGAATTGCTTGTAACGCAGCAAATCAATGGCTTCGTTTGCGGCGTCAAAACCTTTTGGAGTTGTTTTTATTTGATCGCCCTGTAATTGCCCAAACATAGAAACAAACGATTTGCTTTTTGTTATTTTTCGTACCGGGGCGGCATCAAAAGCAATATCATCACGAATGCGTTTTAAATCTTCCGGGTTGGGCGACCAGAACCCGCCCGCGACAAAACTGTTGCCCGGCGCTATCTGGAAATAATAGCCACCACGGCGCTGCTGCCCGGCGCGCCTGTAACTGCCGCTCCACTTGGTTTTATAGGGTGTTTTATCCTGCGAAAACCGGATATCACGATAAATACGATTCAGGCATTTTTTGCCGGAAGGCGTTTCAATCACGTCATGTGTATTCAATGCCTGCAACAGGGCATCCGCAAAGATTTCAACCTGACCCTGTTCCGCCAGGAATCTTTCTTTATGGGCGGCAAACCAGTTGCGGTTATTGTTGCGTTTTAACAATTTCAGAAAGGCCATTCCGGGCACGGGGGCGGCGACATTGTGTCTCTCACTCTTTTTTACCATGACCAAAAATACGGTTTATGTAAATCTCTTTTAGAAAGTGAGAATTTTCTCACTCGTCCCTTGCTGTTTATAAAAGAAGCATTCATTTGTAGCATGCAATAGATTTATAATTTAACTTTGAACGTATCTAACCCATATTTCAACATGCCTGTTATTGTTATCAGAAAAAACATCATCTTTCAACCAGACTCCAGCCGCGTAATAGCCCGCTTTTTATACACCAGCATTGAACGAAGTTTAGAACTTATTACGCGTATACTGTCAATGCCCGAAAAACAGCAGCGCGAAACCCTTTTCCAGGTATTAAGGGACTATTCAAAAAGACACCGGAGCATTTCTAGGGTTTTTGAAAAGAATTTCAACCGCCTGCTCCCCATGTTTTCGAAATTAAATATTGACCCCGCCACGCTTTCCACCGCGCAGAAAGTACTGATCGGGTCTTATTTTACCATGGAGTATTCCATAGAGGCGGCCGCTTTTTTTAACCCGTCAATCATGGAAGACCCGGACCAGTCGGGCCTTTCGTTAAAAGAAAAACGAGTTATCATCAGCTTTCGGGCAACCGGTGAGGGGCATATCTCTTCTATCGTTTTCAGGTCAGGCATCATAGACAAGAACAACCATATACTAATAGAGCCGCCGGGAAGAATGCTGGAATCACCGGAGCAAGTAAAAAATCACAATTACGACAAAGTCTCCTTTTTCAAAAAGCTGGCTGAAATGCAAACAACTGATAGCCCGGCCTACACCATCATGAAGGACAAGCTGCCTGAGAATTTCACTTACGAAGAACTAAAAAGGTATGTTGCGGAGGCAAGAAGCATCCTGAACAATAACACGGTGGCGCTGGTGCTGCTAAATGAGATCATGTGGCTGGCTTCTTCCCATTATGAAATGGATTTTTCCGTTGACACATCCCTATCTGAAAGGGTTATTTTTCCAATAGCCGATACCGAGATGAAAGGTATAGAAGATGCCCGGTTCGTACGGTTTACCGACGATAGCGGGGAGGTAACGTATTATGCTACTTATACCGCTTACGATGGCATCACTATATTGCCCAAATTATTGCTGACACAGGATTTTTATCATTTCAAGGTAATGCCCATCCATGGAGATGTGGCCCAGAACAAGGGCATGGCACTTTTTCCACGCAAAATTGACGGTAAATATGCCATGCTCTGCCGGCTGGATGGTGTAAATAATTATATCTCTTTTTCCGACAATATAACGGTGTGGCGCAAGGCCACTTTATTGCAAAAGCCTAAATACCCCTGGGAGTTTGTACAGATGGGCAATTGCGGTTCACCCATTGAAACAAAAGATGGCTGGCTGGTAATAACCCATGGCGTAGGGCCGGTACGGGAATATTCGCTGGGTGTTTCCCTGCTTGACCTGGAAAACCCTGCAAAGGAAATTGGCAGGCTGGAAACACCCATATTGGTACCCAATGAGAATGAGCGGGAGGGTTATGTGCCCAATGTGGTCTATTCCTGCGGTTCCATGATCTTTAACGACAGTCTTATCATACCCTATGCCATGTCGGATCATGCGTCTACCTATGCTACCATCAACCTGTCAGAATTATTGACCGCATTAAAAAAATCAAGCTTGGTGGTTTAGCGCGCTAAGATGCGTTTGTAAACCTGCATATAATCCCCCGCCATTTTCGCCGTCGAAAACCGGGCGGATGACCATTGTCGGCAGTCGTTCCTGTTGATATTCCCTAACTGTCCCACGGCGGCCACTGCCTCGTCAATGGTATTTACAAGAAAGCCCGTTTTTTTGTCTGCTATGAGTTCCGGCATAGAACCCCTATTAAACGCAATCACGGGCGTGCCGCAACACATGGCTTCCGCCACGCTCAGGCCAAATGGTTCGTCAAAATGAATAAGATGCAGCAGGGCGGCTGCACTACCCAATAACGCGTCCCGTTGTTTTGGTTCACAATTACCGGCATATACCACGTCTTCATTGTTTATATAAGGCCTTATCTTGTTTTCAAAATAAGCACCGTCCTGTATCAGCCCGGCAATAATAAGTTTCTTTTTGCATCGCTTTGCCACCTGTATGGCATCCCAGGCACCTTTTTCAGGATGTATTCTGCCAAAAAACAGCAGGTAGTCGCCGGGGTTTTGCTGGAAAGTAAACAGGCTTGTATCAATACCATTATACACCGTTGCCATATAGTCCAGCTCGGGGTGGCGGTTTGCATTACTGATGGCCACATAATAACAATGCCCGTTGTATTTCCTGTATACCGGAACAATCAGGGGCGAAGAAAACCCGTGGATGGTAGTAAGCACCGGTGTCTTGATAAGTTTTGAATAGGTCAGGGGCAGAAAATCATAGTGATTGTGAATGATATCAAAATCACCCGCCCTTTCCATTACCTCACTGATGTGCAGGCATTCACTCACTTTCACATCCGCGCCCGCATTTTCTGCGTAAGGACGGTCAATGGTCCAGGAAAGTTTTGCTTTGGTAATTGAATCACCCGTTGCAAAAAGCGTAACATCCACTTTACTTGCTGCCAGTTGTTCCGCCAGTCCGGACACTACCTGTTCCCAGGGCCCATACTTACGGGGTGGCGTACGCCAGGCAACAGGAGAAAGAAGTGCAATTTTCATGTTCATATTTTACCAGGTGTGCTGCCTGTAAACCACCTAGCTCTAAAACACTTTTACGCTTTTAGCAACGTAATTACTACCGGGTATATCGGCCAGTTGTACCGGAAAATCTTTTTTATCCGGCGTATAAGTATCTTCAAAAGTCTCCAGCAAAGTCAGGTGCGATATCAAATATGCCAGCGTGCTTTCGGCACCCTGGTTGCGGTTTACGCCGTAATTTTCCAGTCCATCACAACAACCTTTTGTCTCGTAATCATACAAGCTCATACGCATGTCGTTCTCGCCCAGGAACCACATAAATGAAGCATAGAGTTTATCCAGATAGGATTTATCTTTTGTGATGCGAAAGGCTTTCTGAAACATCAGCACCATGCCCATGGCATCAATAGGTTGTTGCGCAAAAAGCGAGGGTTCGCCATCTTTCAGGTACCATTGTTCGTTGCCTATCACTGACAGGCAACCGCTTTTGAGCGTAAGACAGGAAAGAAAATCCATGCTTTCCATGGCAACTTTCAGCATGGCCTCGTCTTTCAAGGTGCTACCGGCATGCAAAAGAGAAAGGGGCAGTACAGCATTATCATAGGTTAGTGAGGGTTCAAACCATTTCCATCCTTCTGTCCGGTGATCATTGTAACAATTGATCAGTTTATCGGCCAACCCTCTTAACTCCTCTGCCATGCCCATGTCTGCCGGGTTGCTTTGCAGATAATAACTTACGCCTATAATGCTATTGGCAACGCCGCGTAATGACTGTAATTTTTTGAAAAAGGGTACCGCTTTAAAAAATATTTCCCTGCCCGATTGAAAATAGGCATCGTTGGGTGCGTTTCCAAGCAGGTAGCCGAGCGCCCATATCGCCCTGCCAAAAGAATCCTCTGAACCCACTTCATCCAGGAAATTCCTGCTAAAACTTAAAAAATTCCTGAAGGTACCGTCTTCATTTTGCATGTAATGAATATAGCTCAGATACACCGGCATCAGTTCAACCGTAAGGGGGTGTTTTTTTTGCTTAAAAGCCATCAAAACCATCAACAGGGCCCGCGCATTATCATCCAGGCAATACCCTTCTTTCAGGTTTGGAATTCCAAATTTAGCGTGTTGAATAATTCCGGTATCATCCGTCATTCTTTTGACGTGTTCAAGTGAAAATGGGGGCAGTATCAGGGGGTTCAGTGTGATTTCTTTTTTTGGCGACTGTAACAATTGTTCATCCAGCATGGTTTTACCAAGCGATAGGTATTTTCTTCCTATCCTCGGCCAGGTGGTTTCACGTCCATATGATAACGCATTGCACCGAAGCGTTTCCATTATATCATCTTTACCAAGCAGGTCCAGTAAAATAGAAGACAATTCATCATGGCTATTAAAATCAAATAACCGGCCCCTGCCTTCCGCAAGCAGCTCGGCTGCATGCCAGTAGGGCGTAGATATCACCGCACAACCCGCACCCACTGCATAGGAAAGTGTACCGCTGGTTATTTGCGCCTCATTCAGGTAGGGTGTAATATAAATATCCGCAGCCGAGAGGTATTTAATGAGCTTGCGCTGGCTCACAAATTCGTTCATAAAAAGCACATGTTTTTCCAGTTGAAGTTTTTTTATCAACTGGTACAGGTAGATTCGGTATTCCTCGCCTGAATGACGCAATACCGCCGGATGGGTTTTTCCCAAAACAATATAAACCACATCGGGATGCCTGGCCACCACAGCGGGTAATGCCTTGATCACCGTTTCGATGCCTTTATTACGGCCAATCAGGCCAAACGTAAGCAATACGCTTTTATTTCCCAGTTTAAATTCTTTTTTTGATGCGTCCTGGTCGAACTGCAGATCGGGTACACCGTGTGCAATGACCTTTATTTTTTCCCGGGGAATGTGGTATATGTCTTCCAGAAATGCGCAGGCTTTTTGTGACATTACCACGGTCCTCGCCGCCATCTTACTTATCTCGGTTAAGATGGCTCTTTCATTATAGGATGGGTTTTTCAACACCGTATGAAATACCGCCATAAAAGGTATTTCAAGACGGTGAAGCAACGGCAATATATAAATTCCGCTCTGACCCCCATAGATACCAAATTCATGTTCAAGTATACAAATATCAGCGCCGCTACGGTTAATAAACGCGGCCGCTTCAATATAATCAGTCTGCTGGTTCTGTCGTATGGTAAAAGCTACTTCCCCCGGATAATCATAACTGGTTTCATGATCACTAACGGCTATCACCATACCCTCATTATCTTCTCCGCCGATACCATTATTTCTTACCATGGCCATAAACTTATTCTCCGTAAACGTGCCAATACCGCATTCACGCGGCGGATAAGTTCCAATAAAAGCTATCTTCATACGTAGTTATTTATGCACGGAAAACAAACCTTTTAACACTCGTGCAGATAAATTATTAATTAGTTGCTAATTTTTGCCGCAGGGCAATCAACTCATATAAAAAAATATGCCAAACAGCTGTCGTTTGATCAGTGATACGAAGGGGTATGAAAACACAGATGGCATTGAATAAAAAATGGCTACAGACACCCGGTTGGCGCTTGCGGAATTCCCTTTTTTTCAGGAAGACCGCGCAAAATCATCTTATATTCATTAGGCTAATCAGGCCGTTTGGGGTGCCGGGAATAATAGTTGTGGAAAATCATCCTCAATAATAACAACCCGCTATAACACGCAGATTTTTAAAAACCGAACTGGCGCCAGCTGCGGTATAATTCCTTGCCTTTCAATAACGAGTAAACAAACCTTAAAGCGCCCGCGAAGATAGCTTAATTTCTGCCATTTCCATTTTTAATATCCTATCGCCTGCTATTTGAAACGAACAGGCCTTACTGCACTGATACAGGCTATATTTTGGATATAACAAACTGCTTATCGGGGTATTGGCAGACCGGTTATGGAAGATCTGTTTATTTTGATCACATTTAACCCGTCATGCAACACACAGGAAAATTTCCTTTCGGGGAATTCCATAACCTGGCTGATATCTAAACGGGGATCACCCTAAAATCAATTTCACATTGTTAGTCGTTCAAACGCAGATAATACTATTTTTGTCTGGCTGGTACCGCTATGGGATCAACTGGCAGCTCAATACGCATTGTCAAATAACAAACTGTTGAAAAAAGATTCTCTGGGGCTCAGAACCGTTCATGTAACCCGCTATGTAACACCGCTTCGGGAAGGTGGATCCATGCCTGCCATCGCGGAAGCAGATGATGAATTTTTATACGTGATAAAATTCCGGGGCGCGGGACAGGGACCCAAATCATTGATTGCCGAACTGATTGGCGGTGAGATAGCAAGGCTGCTCGGATTAAAAGTACCAGAAATTGTATTGGCAGATCTTGATACCGCATTTGGACGTACCGAACCTGATGAGGAAATACAGGCCTTACTAAAGGCCAGCGTGGGTCTCAATATCGGTCTTCACTACTTGTCCGGCTCCATTACTTTTGATCCAACCGTAAGCAGTGTTGACCCGTTGCTTGCTTCCAAGGTGGTATGGCTGGATTGCCTGCTGGCCAATGTGGATCGAACTTACCGTAACACCAATATGCTTTTGTGGCATAAAGAGCTATGGCTGATCGATCATGGCGCTTCGCTGTATTTTCATCATTCCTGGCATAACTGGGAAGAACAGGCGCTGCGTCCTTTTACACACGTTAAAGACCATGTACTGCTGCCACAGGCCGCTGAACTGACCGCGGTAGACTGCACCTTTCGCTCTATTCTTACCAGCGAACGCATACGTACCATTGTTGAACAGGTACCAGAGAAATGGCTGCTGCAAGATGCACCTTTCCGGACTACCAGAGAACACCGTGATGCCTATATCAAATTCCTTGAATTGCGTGCCGCCAATTCAGCCATCTTTTTAAAAGTAGCCCAACATGCAAGAGAAATATTTATTTGAATATGCTGTTCTCCGCGTTGTTCCAAAAGTGGAGCGCGAGGAATTTCTCAATGTAGGCGTGGTGCTGTATTGCCCGAAACAAAAGTTCCTGCAGGTGGCTTTTCACCTGGATGGGGAACGGATAAAGGCCTTTGCCTGTGAACTGGATATACCCGAAGTGGGACAATACCTGCAAGCCTTTGAAAAGATCTGCGCCGGCACTAAGGACAGCGGCCCGATTGGTAAACTACCGGTAGCCGATCGTTTCCGCTGGCTGACGGCCACCCGTAGCACAGTGGTGCAGACCTCCAAGACACATACCGGTCTTTGCCTGGATCTGAAAGAGACGCTTAACAGGCTCTATAACCAGTTGGTGCTTTGCTAGCCTGTTTGTATCATTTATTTCAGGCTGTTCTTCACCTTGTTCAGCAACAGCATTTTTTTAATAGCCACGCGTTGCGAAACCGAAATATCACGTTTTGGCAACACGTTCACTAACTGGCTGCTTTTCCAGATCAGGATACATTCCTTTGTTTCACTAACCCTGTATACCTTGTTCCAGGTGGTTTGTGAAAAGGCGGCCTCCCCGGTACAGGCCAGGCGGTCGTTGGTAAATTCATAGCGAAGCAACCCGCTGATGGCCGGTGTGGACTCAAAATTCCGTTTTGCACCAAGCCGGGCAGAAAACAGGTAGAACGCCGCAAGCACAATTCCAATGACACTTTGCAACCAATTATACGACATGCCCCTGATGGCCAAAAAAACCGGCAACACAATCATTAGTAAGACCACCAGCAATAATATCTTGGTTGATATTTTTTGAAAAAGCAGTATATAATTGACTTTTGTAAAATCAGCCAGTGTTAACTTTGTTTCAATAATTACTTTGTCCATGATCAGTAGATAATTCTTTGAGAAGGGTGCGAGCCGGCAGTAAGACCCTTATTTGTACATGGCAACGGCCTGCAACGCAAATATAACGGTTGAGACTATTTGTATATTAATTTGATCGGTTGCCGGCAGTATTTTAATGCACGGTAAACCCCGAAGGCCGCGCAAGGCATTTGTTTTCGCTGGAAGGGTAAAGATTGCTATTTTGGCAACAATTTTGCTCCTATATTCCCGGTTTTTTCTTTTTCTTCACATCTATACCCAGGTTATTTACGTTATTAAAAAAAACAACATGCGCTATGTTTTCCTGCTCGCCACAATAGTCTTGTTTACCGCCTGTAAAAAATCAGGAGGCGATGCTGTGCCGGCACCGGCCATTGCGGTTTCCACGCTCACCGATATCCCTTATGGAACAGATGCCCGGCAAAAAATGGATCTCTACTTGCCGGCCAACCGATCAGCAGACACCACTAAAGTTATTATCCTTATTCACGGGGGCGGCTGGGATGAAGGAGATAAGGCAGACTTTAATAGCGCTGTGCCGATTCTCCAATCCTATTTACCAGGCTATGCCATTATCAATATTAATTACCGGCTGGCTGCAAACGGCCAAAATCTTTTTCCCACTCAGGAAAACGATGTTAAAACGGCAGCCGAATTCGTTTTTGGTAAACGAAAAGAATTTATCATTTCAGACAAATGGGTCTTCCTGGGAGCCAGCGCTGGGGGGCACCTGGCATTGCTGCAATCTTTCAAATACAGCAGTCCCGTAAAACCGAAAGCGGTTGTATCCTTTTTCGGGCCTTCAGACCTGGTGAGCCTGTACAATGCCCCCAACCCGCTGGTAGCCCTGTTGTTACTGAACGCCACCGGCACTATTCCTGCGCTCAACCCAGCACCTTATCAGCAGGCCAGCCCTGTTAATTTTATCACCGCACAATCGCCACCAACCATCTTATTACAGGGAGGGGCCGATCCGCTGGTTCCACCTTCACAGTCAACCCTGGTTCGAGACAAACTGCAATCGCTGGGTGTTGCCAACCAGTACGTGTTTTATCCAAATAATGGTCACGGATGGGAAGGTGACGACCTCATTGATTCCTTTAACAAAATAGCCGCGTTTATAAAATTACAGGTAAACTAAAGGCACGCCGCGTCCGCAATCGCTCCCGCTACATTCAACCCGGCGGAATCATGATTTAAGATCCGTCTTGCTTCTTTTTTTGTTACTTTGAATATGACTCCTCCATTAGCAGAACGCCTGCGGCCTACAAACCTGGATGAGCTGGCAGGCCAGGAACATTTAACCGGTAAAGGCAGCATACTGCGTACCGCCATAGAAAATGGCAAACTACCCTCCATGATCCTGTGGGGACCACCCGGTGTTGGCAAAACAACCATCGCACATATTATTGCCCATACCCTGGGCGCGCCTTTCTATACTTTAAGCGCTATCAGCAGCGGTGTAAAAGATGTCAGGGAAGTAATTGAAGCCGCCAAAACAAAAGAAAATTGCATTCTTTTTATAGACGAAATACACCGTTTTAACAAAGGACAGCAGGATGCCCTGCTGGGCGCCGTTGAAAAAGGCATTGTTACCCTGATAGGCGCCACCACCGAGAATCCTTCCTTTGAAGTTAATTCAGCATTGCTCAGCCGTTGCCAGGTATATGTATTAAAACCATTGGGTGAAACACAACTGGTGAGCCTGTTGCAGCACGCCGTTAAAACAGATCCCGTTCTGAGCAAAAAGCAAATTACATTGAAGGAAACCGCGGCCCTGATTAATATTTCCGGTGGCGACGCCCGGAAATTGCTCAACCTGTTAGAACTGGTATCCGATGCCATGGGCGATAAGGTGGTCATTACAGATAAAATCGTAATGGAAACAGCACAGAAACGCATTGCACTGTACGATAAAAAAGGCGAGCAGCATTACGATATTATATCTGCATTTATTAAATCGGTAAGGGGAAGCGACCCCAATGCTGCCCTTTACTGGCTGGCGAGAATGATTGAAGGCGGGGAAGATGTAAAATTTATTGCACGCCGCATGGTTATACTGGCCAGCGAGGATATAGGCAACGCCAACCCTACAGCCCTGGTAATGGCCAATGCCAGCTTTGATGCTGTTTATAAAATTGGTTACCCCGAAGCACAGATCATTTTATCGCAATGCGCCACCTACCTGGCAGCCTCGCCCAAAAGCAACGCCGCCGTAGCGTCCATTGGCGCGGCTATTGCAGCGGTAAAGCAATATGGCGACCTGCCGGTACCCCTCCATATCAGGAACGCGCCAACCCGGTTAATGAAGAACATGGACTATGGCAAAGGATACCAGTACGCACATAGTTATGAGAAGAATTTTTCTGAACAGGAATATCTTCCCGAACAAATAAGCGGCACCGTGTTTTATGAACCTGGAAAAAATATCCGGGAAGAAGAACTCAGAAAATTTCTTCGCCAGCGTTGGAAAGAAAAATACGGGTATTGAAAAGGTTGACCACCAAAACAACAACTATTGATATCCGTTACCCTAGGAAAACAGACCGCTTTACTTGTTTCCCTTTTGGCGGCAATATTGCTTTACAAAAACCGGTAAACTACACCAATGAACTTTTAAAAATAAACTGCGCATGAGAGATTATCTGTTAACCGCCGTATCCCTGTTTCTATTGCTGCCTGCATTTTCCCAAACCATTGTTCAAAAAGATCCGCTTATAGAAGAAATGGTAAAACAGGTCTCGGCGGATTCGCTCCGGTCATACATTAAAACCCTGGTAGCTTTTGGTACCCGCAATACCCTGAGCACGCAAACGAATGCAAAAAAGGGCATTGGCGCGGCTCGTGGCTGGATACTGGGCAAGTTCAATTCCTTTGCCCGGCAGTCCGGCGGCCGGCTTACAGCAGTCATTGATACTACTTCTCTTGTTCCCGATGGCAAACGCGTGGATATGCCGCTGGTGCTGGGTAACGTGGTGGCAACATTAAAGGGCACCGATCCCAATGACAACAGGATCTTGTTGGTTAGCGGACATGTAGACAATCGCCGCACCAATGTAATGGACCGTACCGGCGATGCACCCGGAGCCAACGACGATGGCAGCGGCACTTCGACCGTTATTGAATGTGCCCGTATCATGAGCAAACACCCGTTCCCCGCTACGATAATTTTTATTGTCGTTAGCGGTGAGGAGCAGGGCCTGCTGGGCGCCACTTATATGGCCAATAAATTAAAAAAAGAAAACGCACAGGTAGAAGCCGTACTAAACAACGATATCGTAGGCAGCAACAACAGCAGCGAAACAAATATTACAGACAACACCCGCGTACGCGTATTCAGCGAGGGGCTGCCCGCTTATGAACTGGAAAAAAATGCCGCGTCCATCCGCCAGCTCGGACTGGAAAATGATGGCAGGGCAAGACAACTGGCCAGGTACGTTAAGGAAACCGGCGAACGGTATGTAGACAATTTACAGGTGGTAATGGTGTACCGGACCGATCGCTTTCTTCGTAGCGGCGACCATGTACCTTATACCGTTAATGGATACACGGCGGTGCGCATCACAGAAATGAACGAGAATTATTATCACCAGCACCAGGACATACGCTCCGAAAACGGTAACCAATACGGGGACCTGACCGAATTCATGGATTTTGAATACCTCCGCAAAAACACCTGTTTAAATCTTTGCAACCTGGCCAACCTGGCAAAATCGCCGGCTGCACCACAGCAGGTAACAGTGGAAGTTAAAAAACTGGATAATTATACCGCCCTTTCCTGGGCCAGACCCGCAACCGGTAAATGCAAGGGCTTCTATGTGCTCCTGCGTGAAACCACCAGCCCGGTATGGGAAAAGAAAATCTTCACCACCCAAACAGCCATCAGCCTGCCTTATTCCAAAGACAACTATTTTTTTGCGGTGCAGTCGGTCAGCGAAGATGGCAATGAAAGCCTGCCCGTAGTACCTTCAATAGGAAGATAACCCCCCTTTTACCTTCATTTCCCGTCGCTTTTACGGGTACCGGCGGCAGCTTTTCATGGCAGCATCGTTGTGTCACAAACCTTTCATCGGCATATCATTGGGCATCGCGGTTTCCCGGTTGCTGCGGCAGTACCAGGCACTGCGGCTGGGCTAGCAGTCAGCATTTGTAATATTTTTAATAGGTGCCGGTTAAACCATCCTGTTTATAACGGTCATACCTGTATATAAAAGATATAAGTATGAAAAAGTATGTATTACCCTTTGCTGTTTTAACGGCCATGTTTTCGCTTGCTTCCTGTGCGCCAGCCTATGTGGTGCGTGAACGCCCGCATGAAGTGGTATATGCCAGGCCGGCGCCACCCAGCCGAGCCCATATATGGATAAGTGGCGACTGGGTTTGGAGGGGTGGCCGGTACCAATGGCATGAGGGTCATTGGGAACAACCACGCCGCGGTGCGCGCTGGACAGACGGCCACTGGCAGGATTCGCCGCGGGGTTCCAGATGGATACCGGGTCACTGGCAAAGATAACCGGCCGGTATACACATTTTTTTGATATCACCATTCATTGACAGACTGTAACGTCAATGAATGGTTGCTTTTAAGTACCCGAATTGCCGCAAGGCCCGGGATGGAAAAATCGGTGTACCTGAGTATTTTTTGTATACCGCTTTAATTTATATCGGTCGTTCCTGCCCGATAACCGTTGGCTTATATTGCCTCTCCTCCCTCAAGACTACTGTACCACCCTAATAACACCTGCACCGTTATAAGAATGATATTCCCCGTTATACATGGCATCGGCACTAACAGGCCCCATCTTATACACACCCGGACTAACCGCGCGCACCGCATAGTAATATGTTTGGCGATTATCGTACAGATCAACAAACAGGTTGATGCGGTCATCGCGCACGTCCATGGCCGTTGGCGTATCGGCATCCTTGATCCATTCCATACCCGGCAATTCCTTTGTACGGGGGTTTTCAATCTCAAACCCGGCTGGCAGCAAATCGGTCAGTACAATATTCTGTACGGCCCCGCTATAAGATTTCTCCAGTTTTAGCTGTACAATCACCAGGTCATTTTGCTTAAAAGTATTACCGCTGATCACGCGGCCATAACGGTCATAAAACCGGCGCCGTACTTTTATATAATTGTCTTCCTCGATATAAGAGCCGCTTGCGCTGATGCCCCTGCTCTGCCACCAATAATACAGGTTGCCATTTCCTTTGGTGCTGATATCAACTGTATTGGAACCCAGTTGCTTGGACTGCAGCTGCAGGTTACCGCCGTTAAGCACGCCGACTGTTTTTCCATTTGCGGTAATGGTAGCCGTTATGGTTGATTTATTGGCGGCCCGCGCCAGCTTGCCCATCGCCAGGAAACTGAAAGCGCATTCTTGAGTGCTGTACCATCTCCGTTGTTTTAACTTTTGTATTACATGATTCGACATAACACCGATCTGCGGGTTACCGGGGTCAACGTCTATCAGTACATTCAACGCAATCGATTCATCACGGATATCGCTGTAAAAACTACCGCCGGTTTGCGCCACTGATTCTTCGCCGCTGAAAGCAGCCGGTAATAAATCCCGGAACCTTGCCTTATCGCCTGCAACGGCGTAAGCTGCGGACAATAGATACCGGCTGTCCAATGCCAGCAAGGCGGGGTTTGCCTTATAATAATTCATAACGCTTACATTTGGCCGGCCTGCAACTGCCAGAACATATAAACTATAGGCAACCTCTTTGGGGGCTATTTTCTTTTGTGCAGACTGGTTGTAATAATACGTAATGGTTTCACGGCTCCGCAATTTATTGTTCAGATAGCTCAGTAGCGTTTGAAGCAAACCATTGTCAACATCGTAACCCGCCCGCTGCGCTTCAATTAAAAAATGAGCCGCATATACGGAGGCCCACCAGTGTTCCGTTCCCGCTCCATCCCAAAGAGTAATACCCCCGTTGTACAATTGCCGCAATTTTATTTTGCGGATGGCTTCCTGAATATTACTATTGGCAGAAACCTTGCTGGCTTTACCGGTACTTAACAAATCGGCCAGGTCTCCGTAATACAATTGCGGAAATGCCGCGGATACCGCTTGTTCCGTACAGCCGTAAGGATATTCCACCAGGTAAGCAAACTGGTTAGCTAACTGCAACGCCGGTGACCGGCTTACAACCAGTTTATAGTCGCTGCTGCCGGGTATAAAATCCCGCAGGCCAATGGTGATTTTCGCCGAACGATTACCCGCAATCACCCCCCCGCCGGTAATTTTCTGCAGGGTAGATACCGGCCGCACGGTTATATCCGTTTCGTCGGAAAATATTTCTCCCATACCTTTCACCGTTGCTCTTATTATACCGGTACTGATGGCCCGACTGGCCACCACTTTAAATATCGTACGTGCCTCACTATTAGCTTTTAGATCCACGGATTGCTGCATTACGCCCACTACCTGCAGCGGTGAAGTGGCATTCAGGCTGGCCTCCGCTGTTGTACGCTTGTTGGTGGTATTGGTAATGGTGAGGGGCACCGTAACCGTGTCGCCGGGACTTAAAAACCGAGGCAATGCGGTGCTTAGCACAATTGGATCCGCTACTTTCATGCCGGTTGCCGTACTTCCAAAACTTTCATTTTTATAGGCCACCGCCATCAGCCTTATTTCCCCGCTAAAAGCCGGAACATCAAATTCAAAATTAGCTTTCCCGCCTGCATCCGCTTTCACAATACCGCTCCAATAACTCAATATCTTTATGCGTTTGTTGGGCATGGGGTTGCTTCGCTTACTCGTCTCCAGGTCGCCATCACCGCCGGTACTGCTGAGCCTTGCCCGTATCTCCGGGAACAATAGCGGGTACATATCGAAACCGTCCACTTCAAGTGCCCGTTTTGCATAGAAATAACCATAGGGATTGGGTGTTTCAAAACCACTAACCTGCAAAACGCCATTGTCTACTGCCGCCAGCGTTATAAAGCTCCCTGCCGCTGCTTTTACGGTTACTTTTTGATGGGTGCGCGAGCGCACTGCTGTTTGCGCCACCAGCTGCACATCCATTTTCCTGCTCTTCTCTTCCACCATAATACTGGTATAGCCATGTGCAACCGTTAGCGGTAGTTCGCTTACATCATGTGGCTTTATCAGGGTTGCTGTTATATACACGTTTGGCAGCTGGTCGGCCGTCACCTTCAGATCCAGCGAAGCCTGTCTGCCATCCACGTTTACATATTGGTAGGAAATTACCTGGTCGGTTTCCATGGTAACCAGCATTTTCCCGCTGAAAGGCGTTTTAAATAATACTTTCGCGCTTTCTCCCGCCTGGTAGGCCGATTTATCCGTACTGATATCAATATTCCCTTCCGTGCTTACCTCAAAAGAATTGTTATCATTGCCCCAGGCGCCATAACTGTAAAACTCCTTTTTTACATAGCTGTTTGCACCGGGCAGGTATACCCGCAGTTCATAGTCGCCCGCGCTGCGCGGCGTAAAAGCGAACTGTGTAGTTTCTCCAGACACGGTGATCAAACTGCTGGCGGCCAACTTATCTTCTTTTTGGGATTCGTAGCGGAAATATTCGCCGCGTTTGGTAAGCACCGTTCTGTATTCATGTTTAATCACCTCTACCTTTGCCGATGCCGTAACCAGTTGTTCGTTTTTATTAAGCGCCAGCAGGGAAAATCTAACAGGTTGGTTCAGGGGATAATACCACCAGCCATCATCCCCCACACCAAAGAAAACCGGCTGTGTGTAGATATCCGCCGATGTATTTTGGCTCACGGGTCTGCCCGTTTCATCAAATACGGTTGTATAAAACGATGCCTGCAGCATGCCTTCATTTTTGTATGCCTCCTTGGCTAAAAATTTTTCAGTGGCGTTTCCCTCCTCGTCCGTCTTGCCTTCTTTTAATTCTTTATCAAAGGAGACACCGGGATTGGCAATCGAAAAATCGTACCGTTCATATTTTTTGGGGCTAAAGGATTTTTGTTTTACTTGTATCTCGCATTCATAGTTCCGGTTGGCAGCAGGCGGTCCAAAAAAATTAACCGCATTGATACTCAGTTTAGCCTGTTCACCGGCAACAAGGCTTTCCTTGTCGAGTTTGGCACTTACTTCAATTCTGTCCGGAACAAATTCTTCCACCCTGAAATTCTGCGTACCCAGCAATACATCATTGCCATTGTATACTTCCAGCGAATAACTGCCGGTAATAGCAGCAGCAGTAATATTAACGCTTCCTTCCAGCGAGCCCTGCTCGTTTAGTGTCTTCCTGAATGTCTTCAACTCCTTTCCGTTGGGCATCAGGAATTTTAATTTAACCGGCAGTTCGCCCGGCGATTTCCAGTGCCGGTCGCGCAGCACAACAGAGAAATAGATGTTTTCACCCGGCCGGTAGATATCGCGTTCTGCATAAATAAAAGCATCCAAACCCGTAGTATTGCTGTGCTTTCCACCCACTTCAAAACGACTCATATTAACCCTGGTACTGCTAAAAGGCAGGTAACTGAAATCTGTTTCTGTTTTAGCGATGATCATCGCCGGTCTGAAACCGGCAAATTCCTTTTTGGAATAATTGATGGTTGCCACACCGTCCGCGCCGGTACTACCAGTACCCAGCAACTGGTTGTTTCCGCCGTAGGCCGCCACGTTCACGCCATTAACAGGTAAAGCCGTTTTTATTGAGTTTACGAATACCAGGATTTTATCAGCGCCTTCCTTTGCTATCAGGCCAAAATCCGAGAGCGAAATAAACCGGCTATCACTTACCCAGTTATCTTCCGCCGATTTTATCTTCAGGTGGTAAATGCCCTTGAATTCAGGCAGGCGATCGTCTATATTAAAATTAAATATCCTGGCAGAACCGCTTTTGGGCAGCGTTTTGGTGTCGATTTCTTTTTCATAGATCACATCGCCGGCAACGGCATCGCTGTTACCATCATAATATTCTTCATTTTTATTGTCCGTTTCCCTCGGATAATAGCCACTGCGTTGCGCAGCCAGTAAATTATTCTCATAAATCTTGGAAACAATCACTTTTATCCGTGCTACATTAACCAGTTTAACTGCTATATTCTTTGCACCCTGCCCCGCCAGGTAAACGGCCTGCCTGTTTACAAAGCTGATGGCAGGTTCCATTTTTCCAAACGTAAAATTATTGTGGTAGACTTCTTTCATGGTGCCGCCTATTTTACCGCGAAGTCCTTTTAATAGGGTAAGCGCATAACTTTTTGAAGCATCAAACCCATCGCCGCTGATGGCAAACCCATCGTCCGTAACCATCGCGCTAAATTTTACTGCCGGCTCAATTTTTATAAAAGATGCCAGGTTTTCCGCAACTACCTGCTGGCTGGTTCTAATCGTAATGGTTCCGCTACTGCCGTCGTGGTCTGCGTTAATATCATTTACAGTAAGCGTAAACGGCGACGGGATAATGGTGCTGGTCTCTATTTTATCTTTGGTGGCATTGGTTCCCCCTTCCGGAACAATTCCATTGGCGAGGTTGATAACAAGGTTGTAATCCCGGTCTTCCGTTACCAGCCCGGTTATCCTTAAGGTAATCTTATCATTTGCGGATACCGATTGAATTGAATAGGCAACCGGTTTTCCATCTACCGTTACCGTTAGTTTGTCGTTTAACACGGCGGCATTTACGGGGTAATTGAAATACAAATCAACCTGTGGAACGGCTGTTTTGGTGTTCTCGTCGGGTATTACCCAGGTGGCATTGGTATTTTCCAATTTTAGGCCGGCCGTGCTGAATAAAATATTGGCCCCTTTTTCTATGCTGCTGAATTTGGAATATCGCAATATTTCGCTGTTGAGGGTTGCCTTATAAGTGGTAGCGGCCTTTAACGGTCTGGATGGGGAAAACACCAGTTCATCTCCATGTTCCCAGCGAAAACGGCCTGGTATTACCGGCTCAAAAGAAATATATTGAGTAGAATCCCACTGATTGAGCAGTGAATCATTCATTAGCATTTTATTAAATCGAAAAACAAGGTTGCCCAACTGAGGCACTTCGTCTTTTGCATTTGTATAATCAAGTGATATCGCCTGCCGGTTACAGGCGTATAAAAAAATGATCCCGATAAACACGGGGATCACAAAGGATCTTGCAATACGCATATAGAGGATTGATTAGTGTTTTTGAAAACCTGCTGTTAAAGTACAAAAAGGATGGTAAAAAAGCAGCCTTTGTTTCTTTATTTGGAGAAAGAATACCTGAAATTAGCGGTGAGCAACTATGGGGGATAATCCTGCGGGACCATGGTATTAAAATATTACAGACGAAAGATAAACAGACCAATACGCTATTGTCAAATAATTTCAGATAAGGATTTGTTAATTGATATTTTTGATGCACTTTCCGGGTGGTCCGGGCTTCTGTAAGATCTGCCAAAATGAAAAACAGTTCAATCCATATAAAACGATTCTACGGGAGAATACTGATTACCCTAACGGCATCTTTTATTTTATTCCTGCTGCTCAACCTGGTATTTCCTGTTCCCACAGACATTGAATATTCAACCATCATTACCGACAACCGGGGAGAAGTAGTACATGCTTTTCTTACAAAGGATCAGCAATGGCGGATGAAGACTGAACTAACCGAAATCTCTCCCCTGTTGAGCAAGACCATCATTGCCAAAGAAGACAAATATTTTTACCGGCATCCGGGCATCAATATACTGGCCATGGGCCGGGCTTTTATAAAAAACCTGCTGCGGGGCAAACGCACTTCGGGCGCTTCCACCATTACCATGCAGGTGGCCAGGGCGCTAGAACCAAGGAAACGAACCTATTTCAATAAGGCCATTGAGATATTCCGCGCATTGCAACTGGAATGGAAATACAGTAAAGATGAGATCCTGCAGCTATACCTTAACCTGGTTCCTTATGGCGGCAATATTGAAGGGGTCAAAGCAGCATCCATTCTTTATTTTAAAAAAAATCCCGACCACCTTTCACTGGCAGAGATTACCACGCTGTCCATCATTCCAAACCGGCCGTCCACCCTGATCATTGGCAGGAACAACGACCTGATTATAAAAGAACGCAACGGGTGGTTACAGAAATTTTCCCGTGAAAAAGTCTTTACCCAAAAAGAAATACAGGATGCCCTGGATGAACCCCTGACCGCAAACCGGGAAGCTGTTCCGGCCTGGATCCCCCATTTAGCTTACCGGTTAAAAAAACACGGAACCGGTGTTATCAATACAAGTATCGACATGAACACCCAGTCCAAAATAGAAAAACTGGTTGCCGACTATTCAAGATCGTTACAACTTAAAAATATACGCAATGCAGCTGTTGTTGTCATTGATAACCGTTCTCACCATGTAATTGCTTACCTCGGCTCCGCAAACTTTAAAGACACGGTAGACGCAGGCCAGGTAGATGGTGTTGCCGCCATACGGCAGCCGGGCAGCACATTGAAACCATTGCTATACGGTCTGTGTATAGACGGGGGCTTGCTGACACCCAAAACCATCATTTCAGATGTGCCGGTAAACTACCAGGGATATGCACCCGAAAATTATGATAAGAAATTCAACGGATATGTAAGCATGGAATACGCGCTTGAACATTCGTTGAATATACCCGCGGTAAAAAGCCTTCGGTTGCTGGGTAAGGATAAGCTGGTGCAAAAGCTGGCAGATTGCAATTTTCGTCAGGTAAAAAAAGACCAGGGCAAATTGGGTCTGTCACTAATACTCGGAGGCTGCGGTGCAACCCTGGAAGAACTAACGGGCTTGTATAGCGCTTTTGCCAGCGACGGTGTATTGGTGCAGCCGTCCTACCTGCAAACAACCAATGTCTCTAAAAAATCCCGGATATTGTCTGCGGCCGCCAATTTCATGATCACCGAAACGCTCTCCCGGGTTAACCGCCCGGATTTCCCCCTGAACTGGCAAACCACGGAACACATGCCAAAGATTGCGTGGAAAACGGGTACCTCGTATGGCAGGAGGGATGCCTGGAGCATTGGTTATAACAAACATTATACGATTGGCATATGGACGGGCAATTTCTCTGCACAGGGCATACCGGAACTCAGCGGCGCCAATATCGCCACACCGCTGTTGTTTAAAATCTTCAATACACTAGACTACGACAGTGACCAGGAATGGTTTAGTCAGC
Organism: Bacteroidota bacterium; assembly: GCA_040007355.1. Taxonomy (GTDB): domain Bacteria; phylum Bacteroidota; class Bacteroidia; order Chitinophagales; family Chitinophagaceae; genus JACMLD01. Next base: position 20,364 of record JBDTVE010000251.1, read on the forward strand.
CTGCAGATTGCGCCCTCCGGCAAGTTTGTTCTGAAACCGGTCTGCCACCCAACGACTATTGCAGTAATATTGTAATGGACTACTTCATACCGCTGGTTTCGCCCGGCGGGAAATGCAACAATATGCATGAGATAATGGTGAGCGCAGACGAAAAAATGTCTTATTGCCGGGCCTGTGCACCTTCAACAGGCTATAAAAAGAAATGGTATAAGATCATAGGTGCCGATATGCAGGCATGGATGGATGATAACAGGATCGGCTACACTAAAATACCACCGCACAACCCTGCCTGCGAAAAGATATTCAGGGAAGGGGCGCCTTCCATCACTTCGCCAGCCAATGGAACCGAGTACCTGATCAGCCGGAACCATCCTGAACCGCTACAGCTGGTTTGTCGCACGGCCGCTGATGCCAGCATGGTATACTGGTATGTGAACGACAAATTTTATAAATCTGCCCCGATTGGCGCTAAACAATTTTTTGTGCCTGCCGAGGGTCCGGTAAAGATTTCCTGCACCGATGACAAAGGAAGAAACCGCGATGTGTGGATCAAAGTACGATATGTGGATTTGTGAAAGTAGCGCACTGCTGGTTTAATCTATTATGATAAAAACAACGACAGTATCTTCGCGGTCTGCTTCAAAGCCGGCAGGGCTTCATACCCGCACCACCGCCACGTTTTACGCTAAGGATATAACGCAACTGTATTAATAGACTCAGCCGTTCTCCTATGGTCGGCTTTAAAACAAAACTCATATACATCGCAGCCTGGAACGGCACACGAAGCCCGGCTGTCTTTGGAGGCAGTTGTTTTAAAAGAACTTATTGAAATTATTGCAGAAGCAGATCCTTCCTAAGGCCAGGATGATAAAGATTTGGTTTCGGAATGACGAGAATGCGGATCAGGATGACAGCAATTCAATGGTAAGAATCGGTTAATTCCCCCATACCAGTTTCTTTCCTGCCAGCTTCCATTTATCATCTATACATCTGAACAGGAAAGTAGCGCCCATTCCGCACTGGCGGTCATCGCAACGGAAGCCCATGTCAATAGCAGCATACTGGTAGTCGTTTGTGAATACCGGCCGGGAGAAATAAAAAACAATACTGTTCTCAGCTGATTTGCTATTGGTATGTTTGATATGCCGGTTTTGTACCGCAACCAGCACTTCGGCGGCTTTTTGCTCACTGATACAAACTGCTCGGGAAAGATGATCGGGTTGCCAGCTAAGCGGAGCTGAATCCCGGAATGCGTTTTTTGCCAGTTCGTTTAAAACATAGATGGGGATGTCTTCCTTCAATCCATATTTATACCATTCGTCGTAGTCGAATTTTTTGAAAGAACAGGGTGACGCCAATGCGTACAGGAAATAATGTGAAAAACTACTATCCACCACTCGTCCCGCAACGGCGTTTACAAAATCTTCATTGGAAACAGGAGTGAACTGCGCCCGGCCCGTCTTGTACACAAAAAAACCCAGCAGCAGAACAAACTTCTTCATCCTGCAATGATCCTATAAAATAAGTTAAGGGAGGTATAAAAAAACTGGCAATCGGGCCGGATGCCTGCCGGAATTGGCAGTAAACAAGAGTAATCTCCACAACCATCTCCCTACTAATCCATTTTTGACAATTCACCGTGACCGTAAATCGACGAACTAATTCATGACTGACCCCTATTGCGCACATCACTACTGCCGGATATCTCCACGTTCAGTGAAATCAGCAGCAAAACTATCCGCATCACCGCTGCCAGGGATCAATACTTTTGCCGTGGCCGCGTGGCAATCCCGGGCTCTTATATCGCCGCTGCCGTCAATGGCAAGTTCCATTTTATCCTTATCCGATATCTTTCCCTGCCCGTTGGTATTGCCTGAGCCCTCGGTTTCAAAAGCATTCAGCCAGGGTGCGCTTAACATATACTCTTACAGTGTTAAAATCTGTTATCGCCATCCACCGGGAATGCCTGTTCTGTTTATGCGGCAATCAAATAACACCGTACAGGTTCTAGCGCATGGAATTTTATTTTAATCTGCTTTTCTTACGCTGCCGGCGCCGCTCACCTGCTGGGCCACATTGGAAGCACCTCCTTTATACCTAACACTTCCCGCACCGCTTACCTGCGCATCCAGCTTTACACTTGCATACACATCAGCATCACCTGCACCAGAAATATCCACCCTTGTGTTTTCCGACAAGAGCTCAAAACAATGTGCTTTAGCCGCCCCGGTTAAATTGAGATCAAATGTTTTTGTTTCACCTTTCAGGTTTACCGAACCCGCACCGGATACTTCCGCGTGAATGTCAGGCGCATTAATGTCCATATTGATATCACCCGCCCCGCTTACCTGCAACACCATGTTCTCCGTATTGACGATTTTTGTCTGTCCTGTTATATTGCTGGCACCAGAAACATCAATGGTATTGTACAGTGGCGAACGCACATAAACTTTTATCTTATCCGTGGGCTTCGGGTTAGTACCCTCCTTAAATTTTATTACTACCCGATCTCCTTCCTGGCGCACCTCAATATATTGTTGCAGGTTGTCATCGGTCTCAATTTTTACCGGTTTTGTATCACCCTGGGCCACGTATAAATCAATGGCGCCCGACACCTCCACATTCTTGAACGCAGACACGCTTTGTTCCTGTGTGGTGATATGGCCATTGCCCTTTATTCTTTTACCAAAGGCGAAACGGCAGGAGGGGGCAACACTTGCCACCACCATCATTATCAATAATAGTTTTTTCATATTGTTATTTGTTTTGGAAAGTAAAGATTAAGATTTTACCCGAATCCGTAAAGTGCATTGGTAAACGTTTAGACGATGACCGGCAACCACAGGTTACAGAGGACATACAAAAGAAACCTGCTTTTCTGATCAGGGCTTATTGCAGTACAGTATGTCGGCGAGACATTCACGGCTGTAGGTATCAACCCAGATCTGGGGTATTTCGCGCTGGTTATCATCATTTTAAAAAACAAACGCGAACGGCTCCCCCTTTATAACCGTCTCTTTTTGCTTTGGGTTCCGGGCGCCCAAACTCCCGCCTGTTTTCTTACCTTCGCGCCATCATGACGGAAAAAATACTGATCCTCGATTTTGGAAGCCAGTACACTCAATTGATAGCCCGCGCCATTCGTGAGGCCAACGTGTACTGCGAAATCACTCCTTATCACAAACCCGTTCAATTTGACCCCTCCCTCAAAGGCATTATCCTGTCCGGCTCACCGTTCAGCGTAAACGATGAAAATGCCCCGCAGGTAGACATTCGGGCGCTAAACAGTAAACTGCCCGTGCTGGGGGTTTGTTATGGCGCCCAGTTAACGGCCAAACAATTTGGCGGCGAGGTAGCAAAAAGCAATAAACGAGAGTATGGCCGGGCTTCGCTACAGGTAAACACCGGGGACATATTGCTGGAAGGGGTTAGCAAGACATCGCAGGCCTGGATGAGCCATGCCGATTCTGTGCTGGCGTTGCCCAAAGGTTTTGAAGTACTGGCCAGTACCGAAAGCATACCGTTTGCCGCGTTTAAGAAAAACCCGTCTCCCCTGCCCCTGTACTGCGTTCAATTTCACCCGGAAGTATACCATACCACGGAAGGGAAAAAGATAATCAGGAATTTCCTGGTGAACGTTTGCGGTTGTAAACAAGATTGGACCGCCTCCCATTTCATTACCGATACAATAGCAGCGCTGCAAAAACAAATCGGCAACGGAAAGGTTGTAATGGCCCTCAGCGGCGGGGTAGATTCTACTGTGGCGGCTACCCTGATACACAAGGCTATTGGCAACCGATTGTATGGCATCTTTGTAGACAATGGCGTATTGCGCAAAAATGAATTTGAAAGTGTGTTGGAAACCTATGCGCAACTGGGGTTAAACGTAAAAGGCATCGATGCAAAACAACGTTTTTATGACGGCCTGGCCGGTAAAACCGATCCGGAAGCCAAGCGAAAAGTAATCGGCAGCCTGTTCATCGATATCTTCCAGGAAGAAGCTAAAAAAATTGAAGGCGTTGGTCTGCTGGGTCAGGGCACCATCTATCCGGATGTTATAGAAAGCGTATCTGTTCACGGCCCGTCGGTAACCATCAAATCGCACCATAATGTTGGCGGTCTGCCCCAGCACTTGCACCTGGAACTGGTAGAACCCCTGCGTTCTTTGTTTAAAGATGAAGTAAGAAGAGTGGGCCGTGAACTGGGCATGCCGGCGGCGATGATAGACCGGCATCCGTTTCCGGGCCCCGGCCTTGCCATCCGCATACTGGGCGAAATAACGGCCGAAAAGGTAGCCCTGCTGCAGGAAGCCGATGATCGTTATACCCGCGGTTTAAAAGATAACAATTTATATGCAACGGTATGGCAGGCCGGCGCCATCTTATTACCGGTGAAAAGTGTTGGTGTAATGGGCGATGAACGTACCTATGAATTCACAGTTGCCCTCAGAGCGGTAACTTCAGTAGATGGTATGACGGCCGACTGGGCACACTTGCCGTATGATTTCCTGGCGTATATATCAAATGATATTATCAATAATGTAAAAGGCATCAACCGGGTGGTATACGATATCAGCAGCAAGCCGCCCGCAACCATTGAGTGGGAATAAAAAATAATTGAATGGATGAACGACAACCCGTTTCTGCCAAAATTAATTGATACTGGTATAGAAATTGAAAGCTTTAAAACAAAAGAATGAAAAACAGGTGCCTATTCCTTTGTGCCTTTATAACCGCTTTTCTTTGTATAAGCAGGCATTCCCTTGCCCAGACAGATACCGCACATATACCTTATTCCGTTGCCGTTTTTACACCGCTTTACCTGGATTCCGCTTTTGATGCATCGGGCGAATACCGCTATGATAAATATTTCCCAAAATTTATCAATCCCGGTCTTGAATTTTATGAGGGTGTGGCCTTGGCGGCTGATTCATTAAGGATAGAAAAAGTACCGCTTACCATCGAAGTTTTTGATACCCGATCCACCACCCAGAGCCTGCAACAGCAAATTAATTCACCGGGCATGCTGCATGCCGGGCTGATTATCGGCCATGTTACACCGGCAGAAGCAAAAATACTGGCAGACGCAGCGCTCAAAAAAAACATTCCCTTTATTAACGCCAATCTGCCCAATGATGCCGGCATCAGCAATAATCCTTCATTGGTTATCCTGAACGCAACCCTGCAAACACATTGCGAAAGTATTTATCGATTTCTGCAAAGGAATTATCCGATGTTGCCAGTTATCATCTTCCGGAAAAAAGGATTGATGGAAGACAGGCTGCAGACTTATTTTACCGAGGCAGATAAAAATACTGCCGGGATAAGAATTAAAATAAAGTTTATATTGATTGATGAAAACAAACCTCTTAAGCTGCAGCAATACATGGACAGCACAAAGCTGACGATTGCCATTGCAGCCAGCCTGGATGATGCTTTTGGAAAAAATATTGCGCAACACCTGGCTTCCACCATTAACAGCTACCCTGCCCTGCTCATCGGCATGCCTACCTGGGATGCCATTAACGATTTTACCAAAAAAGAATACCAGGGCCTCAATATTATTTATACCACCTCATTCTACAATGCCAAAACAGATAAAGCCAGTCTCAGCATAATTAATTACTTCAAAAATGTGCTGTATGCCCGGCCCAGCGACATGGTTTTCCGCGGCTACGAATGCCTGTACCGGTTTGGCAAATTACTGATAGATAAAGGCAGCAACCTCAATTCCAGCATCGGTGAAAAAAAATACCGGGTCTTTACGGACTGGGATATCCAGCCCGTGCTGGACAAACAGACGCTATCACTCGACCATTTCGAAAACAAAAAACTTTACTTTGTAAAGAAAACAGACGGCCTCATCAAACAGGTATTATAGCCAGGTAGTGGCGGCAACTCACTATAGAAGCCAGCCCTATTGGCGTCCGCTACCGCTGCCGTATCTGGCATTATCTTGGCACACACTCATGCAATTGTATCCGATTCAAGCCGGCACCTAAATCCACTGTTGTATGCCCCTGGTAGATTTTACAGATAGAGGTCTTTACTGTTCGCAGGGACAGTTTTATATAGATCCCTGGCAACCGACGGAAAAAGCCATTATTACCCATGCCCATAGCGACCATGCAAAATGGGGCTCAAAATATTATCTCTGTCATCATTTTACAAAACCACTGCTGCAGCTTCGCTTGGGCAATAATAACTATGAAAGCGTGGAATGGAATCAACCGGTATATATGAACGGGGTAAAAATAACCCTTCACCCGGCCGGACATATTATCGGTTCCTCGCAGATAAGAATAGAATATAACGGTGAAGTATGGGTGGTAAGCGGTGATTACAAAACTGAAAACGACGGCATCAGCGGCGCCCTTGAACCTGTTCTCTGCCATACCTTTATAACGGAATCTACTTTTGGTTTGCCCATTTACCACTGGAAGCCGCAGCAGGTCCAGTTTGCAGCCATGCAGGCCTGGATACAGCAAAACAAAGAACAGGGACGAACCAGTTTACTGCTGGCGTATAGCCTGGGCAAAGCACAAAGGCTTATAAAAAACCTGGCAGGTAGTGTTGACCATGTATTTGTACACGGTGCGGTGTATAATACCCAGCAGGCATTAAAAAATGCTGGCTGGCAATTTCCCGAAACAGAAAAAGTAACCAATAATATTCCCCGTGAATTGTTTCACCGGAACCTGGTTATAGCGCCCGCCAGCGTGGCCGACTCGCCCTGGATAAAAAAAATGGAACCGGTATCCACGGGTGTTTGCAGCGGGTGGATGCAGGTAAGAGGAAACGCCCGTCGTAAAAATGCAGACGCCGGTTTTGCACTCAGCGACCACGCAGACTGGAATGGTTTGCTGGAAACCGTAAAAGCAACCGGCGCATCACGCGTATTTGTAACACATGGATTCCAGTCGGCTTTTAGCCGGTACCTAAATGAAAATGGTATAGAGTCGGCTGAAATAAAAACGGCTTTTGGGAACGAGGAAGATAGTGAAACACTAACGGAACAGGCAGAAAATAAAAACGGAGCATTGCCGGATAATGATCATTGAAATGAGCAAGGCCATGGATAGCAGTGATGAACACCCCTCCTCCGCCGATGCGGATACAGGAGGCATGCAGCGCTTTACCGCGCTGGTAAATGTATTGGGAACCTCTACCAAAACAAACGACAAACTGGAAGCATTGTCAGGTTATTTTGAACAGGCAGCCGACCCCGATAAGGTTTGGGTGATTGCCATCTTTAGCGGACGGCGGCCAAAACGTGCTGTTAATGCTACCCAACTGACCTTATGGTGTCTTGAACTGGTTAATATACCCGCCTGGCTTTTTGAAGAAAGTTATCATACCGTGGGGGATCTTGCCGAGACCATTGCGTTGCTGTTGCCGCCGCCCACCATTGCCCGCGAACCGCAAACACTGTCCTGGTACACTGACCAATTGGTTGTGCTGCAAAAACAGGAAGAAAGCCTGCGGAAACAGTTTATCATCAATGCCTGGATGCAGATGAACGGGGAAGAACGCTTTGTTTTCAATAAGCTGATCACAGGCGGCTTCAGGATTGGCGTGTCTCAGAAAACAATGGTAAATGCGCTGGCAAAAACCGTACTACTGGAGGCCAGCGTTATTGCGCACCGCATCAGCGGGAACTGGGATCCGGCTGCCACCTCTTTTGCACAACTGCTTAGCCAGGAATCGGTATCCCTGGATTTTTCCAAACCCTATCCTTTCTACCTGGCATATGCGCTGGAAGACGAGACCCATAACCTGGGCAATCCGCAAGACTGGCAGGCAGAATGGAAATGGGATGGCATTCGCGGTCAGCTTATAAAAAGAAATAATGAGCTGTTTGTATGGAGCCGCGGCGAAGAACTAATGACCGATAAATTTCCCGAGTACCACCCGTTAAAAGATCTGCTACCCGATGGCCTGGTACTGGATGGCGAGATTATTCCCAGCATTGACAAAAAGCCGCTTCCGTTTGCCCTGCTGCAAACCAGGATCGGCAGAAAAAATATTACCAAAAAACAATTGCAGGAAACACCCATTACTTTTTTTGCCTATGATATACTGGAATGGGAAGGAAAGGATTACCGGGATACGCCTTTGCGGCAAAGAAGGATTATCCTGGAAAAAATAGTACTGCAGGCCAATCATCCCGCCTTGCTTATTTCTCCGCTTATTGCATTTACCGATTGGGAGCAACTGGCCGGTATACGCGCCGCCTCGCGCAATATGGGCGCGGAAGGACTGATGTTGAAAAGAAAGGACGCCAACTACCAGGCGGGCAGAAAACGAGGCGATTGGTGGAAATGGAAGATCGACCCGCTGATGATTGATTGTGTAATGGTATACGCCCAAAAAGGCCAAGGAAGAAGAAGTAATTTGTATACCGATTATACCTTTGCGGTTAAAGACGGCGATAAACTGGTAACCTTTACAAAAGCGTATTCAGGTTTAACAGATAAAGAATTTGGGCAGGTGGACAATTTTGTAAAAAGAAATTCACTGGAAAAATTTGGCCCCGTGCGCACGGTCAAACCGGAGCTCGTTTTTGAGATTGCCTTTGAAGGCATTGCCGCCTCCACACGGCATAAATCAGGGGTGGCGCTGCGGTTTCCCCGAATCAGCCGCTGGAGAAAGGACAAAAAACCTGATGAGATCAACACACTCGATGACCTCCAAAAAATGCTGGAATTATATGGTAAATAAGCAGGTCTTATCCATCCGCGTATGCTCCTGGCTCCAAAATTTTTATCATCCCGTAATTAATCATTTTGCTTTCGGGCAAACGATTAGTAGAACCAGGTTCTTTGAAAATGACCGGCACCGGCCGGGTTTCGTGAACCTTTTGCGGCTGCAGGTACCAAGCCCTGCCGGCTTGAGGCAGACCGCGAGAAGGTATCTCCAGGATCACCAGCGTCGGTAGCTCTCAGATCAAGTGCAATGGTCTGATGGCGATCAATAAGCTCGCTTATTCGTAAACAAAGTTGAGCCGCCCGAAGAAAGAGCTACCATCTTTGACGATCGACGGCACGATCAAACCCGGCCGCGGCAGGCTAGCTATTTTTATCAAAACAATAATTAAAAAAAGCTGTTGTATAGAGACAGCTTTTTTAATTTTAAGGTTATAAGTACAAGCCATGAGGAAGATGCAGGTATTGTTATTGGTGATGTTTATCTTTTCCGCGTTTGCGGGCATTGAAAAATGGAAGGGAGGTGACCCCGAAAAAGCGGTGTACATTCCTGAGAACATACAACGTACCGGCAATGCCGCTGCGGGATTTACCTATCTTACAACAGGCGACTATGTAAAAGGCGGTATTCCCTATGATTATTTCGTGCTGGGGTTTGGAAAAAGCAATACCAATTATCTTAACCGCAAAGGCCTCAACGCAGGACTTATGCATGAGTACACCGTTGTAAAAGCGTCCAACGGCGAAAACCTGGTAGCACCCAATTGCATGCAATGCCATGCCCAGGTGTTTGAAGGCAAACTGGTAATGGGCATGGGAAATACATTCGCGGATTTTACCAGGGGCCAGAAACTAAACCCCCAGGCCTATACCCTGCTGGAGAATTTTCTGCAAAAAGGTTCACCCAAAAAGTATGAAGCCAGCAAATTGTTTCTAACGGTGGCAAAAACCATTGGCCCCTATCTTGTAACTGATGTGAGGGGTGTAAATGCCGCCGACCGGCTGGCAGGCGTTTTAGCCGCCCACCGCGACCCGGCCAGTTTTAAATGGAATGATACCGCCCTGTTGAACATACCCGCGTCCGTAATACCCAGCGATGTGCCGGCCTGGTGGCTATTAAAGAAAAAACACGCTATGTTTTACAATGGCTTTGGCCGGGGCGATTTTGGAAAATTCCTGATGGCATCCAACCTGCTAACGGTGAATGACACCTCCGAATCGAGAGTGGTTGATAGCCATTTTAATGATGTATTGTCGTATATCTACAGCCTGCAAGCGCCCAAATATCCAAAACCGATCAATACACAACTGGCAAAAAAAGGCGGCCTGGTATACACTACCCGTTGCTCAAAATGCCATGGCAAATACGGCAGCAATGAATCTTATCCCAACCTACTGATTCCGGAGACGCTTATACAAACGGATTCATTTTTGTTTAAAAACAATTATCAGAATCCCCAGTTTATCAATTGGTTTAATAACAGCTGGTTTGCGCAAAGTGATCACCCCGCGAGGCTGGAACCGTTTAACGGGTATATTGCACCTCCACTTGATGGCGTATGGTCCACGGCCCCCTATCTGCACAATGGCTCCGTACCTACACTTGAAGGCGTTTTGAACAGCAGGATGCGTCCCGCTTTCTGGCGGCGCAATTTTGATGACCCCGCCTATAACGACGAAAAATTAAGCTGGTCGTTTACCGATGCGCCCGGGCCGGGCGCCGGCGTATACAACACCCAACTGCCCGGCTATGGCAACTATGGCCATTATTTTGGGGATCCGCTAAACGAAAAAGAAAGAAAAGCAGTTATTGAATACCTGAAAACATTATAACAAGCATGAATGCCCAACCGGCGAATCCGCACACATGCGCCCGCAGGAATGCGGACAGCAACAGTCGATAACAATCACAACACCCGTTTAACTAAACAACTTATTATCTGGACAAGCTTTTATCTTCAACAGGGTATCGCGTTATAAAAGAATGGCTGGCTGCGCAGGGCCGGCAACCATTTGCGTTCCAGGAAGAAGCCTGGCAACATATCATACTTGGTGAAAGTGGACTAGTGAATGCTCCAACAGGTTGTGGTAAAACTTTCTCTGTTTTTTTGGGTGCACTGATCCGTTATATTAACCAGCATCCGGACAACTATCAGCTAAAAACAAAAAACGGTCTACAGTTGCTGTGGATTACACCCCTGCGCGCGCTGGCAAAAGATATTGGCCGTGCCATGGAAGAAGTGGTAACGGGTCTCGGTATGCAATGGAAGATTGGCATCCGCAATGGCGATACCGCGCCTGCCGAACGTGAAAAACAAAAAAGACAAATGCCGGAAGTGCTGATCATTACACCGGAAAGTTTGCACCTCTTGCTGGCACAAAAAGATTACTCCCTTCTATTTTCAACGCTCTCCACCCTTGCGGTAGATGAATGGCATGAACTGCTGGGCAGCAAGCGCGGCGTGCAGGTGGAACTGGCGATCTCAAGGATAGTCGGGAGCCGGGAGTCTGGGATGTTCGGGAGTCCGGAGGCAGAATTGTACGCAAGGCTCAAGACTACCAACTCAAGACTTTCTCTCTGGGGCATCTCCGCCACCATTGGCAATCTTGAACAGGCAAAAGAAGTATTACTTGCCCCCCTTTCCATTACGCGGCGCGCAGCGGATACCGCTATCCCGGGTATTATTGTGCGCGCAGACATCCGGAAGAATATCGTCATTGAATCCGTTATCCCGGACGAAATGGAGAAATACCCCTGGGCGGGTCACCTGGGTATAAAACTGGCAGAAAAACTAATACCCATCATTAACAAAAGTCGCACAACCCTCATCTTTATTAATACCAGGGGCATGAGCGAAATGTGGTACCAGACCCTGTTGAACATTGCGCCTGATTTGGCTGGCGCCATTGCGCTGCACCATGGCAGTATTGAACGTGAACTGCGCACCTGGGTGGAAGAAGCCCTGCATGCGGGTACTTTAAAGGCGGTGGTGTGTACGGCCAGCCTGGACCTCGGCGTGGATTTCCGGCCTGTGGAGACCGTTATACAGGTAGGATCGCCCAAGGGTGTGGCCAGGTTCCTGCAAAGAGCAGGCAGAAGCGGGCACCAGCCGGATGCCGTTAGCAAGATTTATTTCCTGCCCACGCACTCACTGGAATTGGTAGAGGCGGCGGCCCTGAAAGAAGCCATCAAAGACAACCTGGTAGAAAGCCGTGAACCCATGTTGCTTTGTTTTGATGTGCTGACGCAATACCTCTGCACGCTGGCGGTGGGCGACGGGTTTATACCGGCGATCATTTACCCGGAAATAAAGGCCACGCATTGTTTTGCAGACATAACCGAAAAAGAATGGAACGATATATTATATTTTATTACGGCGGGCGGCAATGCACTGCAGCAATACGATGAATTTAAAAAAGTAATGGTGGTAGATGGTATTTACCGCATCACCGGGCGGCGAATGGCCATGCAGCATCGCCTGCACATTGGCACCATTGTAAGTGACGCCATGCTAAAAGTAAAATTTATGAGCGGTGGCTATATCGGGGTTATCGAAGAATATTTTATATCGAGGCTGGACCCCGGCACCGTTTTTACGCTGGCAGGCAGGAGACTGGAACTGGTGATGATAAAAGATATGACGGTGATCGTTCGGAAATCCAATGCCACCAAATCCATTGTACCCAGCTGGAATGGCGGTCGTATGCCCCTCAGTGCCAACCTGGGTAGGAAATTACGGGAAAAGTTTAATGAGGCATTTGAAAAAGATCGCCCGGCGCCCAGCGCAGGGCAACGTAAAAGAGACATTGAACTGGCAGTTTTACAGCCCTTATTTGATTTGCAGGAAAACTTGTCGCGGGTGCCGCGTGCCAGCGAGTTGCTCATAGAACAAATTGAAACAAAAGACGGCTTCCATCTTTTTGTATACCCATTTGAGGGCAGGTTGGTGCACGAGGCCATGGCTGCCATACTGGCCTGGAGGATCAGTAAAATACTACCCATTACTTTTTCATTTGCCATGAATGATTATGGGTTTGAACTATTAAGTGATCGGCCCATACCGGTAGACGATAGCAATGTGTACGAGCTTTTCAGCCCCGATAATTTACTGGCGGATATACAGCGCAGTGTTAACGCCACAGAAATGGCCAAAAGAAAATTCCGTGATATCGCCGTAATTGGCGGACTTATTTTCCAGGGCATGCCCGGCGAGCAAAAAAAAGCGCGGCATTTGCAGTCTTCTGCCTCGCTTTTGTTTAATGTGTTTCTTGAATATGATCCCAGCAATGTATTGCTGCAACAGGCTTACCGCGAAGTATTTGATCAGCAGATGGAAGAAGTGCGGTTGAGAAATATGCTGGAACGCATACAGCAGTCAACTATTGTTATTACGTTCCCCTCCCGGCTAACGCCTTTCTGCTTTCCTATTAAGGTAGACAGTATGCGGGAGAACCTTTCTTCAGAAAAACTGGAAGACCGCGTAAAACGTATGCAGAAACAATTGGAAAAATAAAAAGCAGACCCTACGATCTGCTTTTTCCAATTATTCAACAGTTAAATATTTTCGCTGGCCCGTATACAATAAAATAAAAAGCAGCACAATACATATCGAGATAATGCCGACAATACCGCTGAGCCAACCCAATCCAATAAAAATGACGTTTGCGATCAGCGGTAATAATTCGCCCGCTACATACATATAATATCCCTGCATTTTCCGTTTACGCATTTGTATAGCGCCATATAAACACAAAACAATGCCGATAAGCATTATTAATGTAATGGGAACACGGTTTTCATAAGTTTTCCTGGCTGCTTCAAGCGCTTCCGGCGTCAGAAACTTTTTTGCTATCGACGGCATGTTTTCATAATTGGGGCTGTTGATAGCCGCTTCCATTTTATCTACCCCGCTCTTAGCATTAAAAAAATTCCACACGCTGCCAAGAAAACCAATACCACATCCAATAAAAGTAAGAATGGTGAGAACATTGATACCACTGGGAACGGTTGTCTTCTCGGCATCCACCGGCAAAAACTCACTGGGTTGATTTAAATCTGACATAGTAGTTTTGTTTTTGGTTGATAAAATTTTAGTGTGCTAAAATTAAACAAGCCTGTGGAATAAAAAAATAACGTTACCCCATTGCCATGCCCTAGTTTTGCACACTTTATTAGCCTATGGGTGCGCCATTTCATTATAAATTGAAGCAGCATAACTGCTGGCTTTTACCGGAACGCATGATCTACTGGGAAGAAGAAAAAACCCTGATTGTGTCGGATCTCCATTTTGGCAAAACCGGCCATTTCCGTAAAGCGGGCATTGCCGTGCCTGCTTCGGTATATAAAGAAGATATGCAGCGGCTGATGAGCCAACTGCAATATTTTCAGCCCCGGCACCTGGTTATTGTGGGCGACATGTTCCACAGCAGCGCCAACAAGGAGCTGGAGTTTTTCATAAAATGGCGAAACGATTTTCCCCATATAGACTTTCAACTGGTGAAAGGTAATCACGATATATTAGACCCGCAATGGTACCGGGAAGCAGGTATCGTTATTGTCAATGAAGAAATGACCATACATGATTTTTCGTTTGTGCATGATATTAAAAGAACCGGAAGTGCCGCATTACCCGCTGGCAATTATATTTTTTCCGGACATATCCATCCCGGGATCCGGGTCAGCGGGGGCGGCCGGCAAACCCTGGCATTCCCCTGTTTTTATTTTACGACTTCGTATTGCGTTTTGCCGGCATTCAGCCGGTTTACGGGGCTGGCAATGGTAAGGCCAAAGGAGGAAGACCAGGTGTTTGCCATCGTTAACCAGTCGATCATAGCATTATAATGCTGAAAATTGGCCATCACCCATTTATGCAGCATCAGCTGCTGGAAGGGCATCGTTTTCCCATGATCAAATACGAACTGATAGCGGAGCAATTGCTGTACGAAGGAAGTATTGGCCCGACTAACTTATTCATGCCAAAAATTACGGAACACTGTTAAAACCTCGTGCGAGACCGGTTTTCAGATCCTGGTAATTTAGAAAATAGATAAACCGTAGCGTTACTTCATTGCCATGCGGCTGGCTAAACAGGCTGCCCAGGTTTTTTGTATACAACCTGTTTCGGGTACCATCCAGCGCATTCAGGTAATCGTTACCCAGCCAGTTTTTATATCCCAGGATGATCTTGCTGCCCAAACTGAAATCCCAGGTATAAAAAACATCCAGATTGAAAATATTGTAGTTGGCATTGTAGTCGGACGGTTTCATATCAAACCTTTCTGTCCAGTAACCATCGGGGTTAGAATAATACAGGTTTGTATTCTCCAGCTTATTCCAATAATGCCTTGCCCTGAAAGTCAGATTCATGCGCGATGTGAAATTGTAAGTTCCGCTAAGGATAGACGTTACATCGGTAAATTTCCGGCGGGAAAGAACGGGTTGGGAAGCATTGTCGAAAATAAATGATCTGCCGTTGTTGGCAAGCCCCCATTGGCCATTGTCGTGCCGCCGCCGAACAGAGGCCTCCACTGTCAATTTATCACTAAACCGGTAGCGTGCGCCCAGGGTTACGGAGTTATAGGGATCATTGGGCAGCGGGCCTTCGGCAAAACCTATGTTCCAGCTTACAAAAAATTTTTTCCGGCTATCGCTGCTGCCGCTGGCAAAGGCGGAGTAATAAGGCGATCGCTTTAACATTTTTCCAGGTGTTTGTAATTCAAAATAGTCGTTGTACCAGAATGGCTGAATGGGCAGGCTGATGGTGAGGTCCCAGAAATTATTGAATATCCAGAATACCGATGGTTTAAATTCTGTGGCCTGGTAGCCAAAAGGTTTATACAAATAAGATTGCAGCGCTGTAAACGCATAACGTTGGTTCAGAAAGGTATTGGTGCCCTGGAAGATATTGTAGCTAAGTTCTCCCACCGTGATTACTTCATTGGCTACCTGTAAATAGCCCAGGTCGTTGGGATCATATTTGTCGGATTCAATATTGTTATTTACAAACCACTGCCATTTACCGCTTACCTTTCCAAACTGGGTTTCATTACTGAATCCATCATATCCGCCATTGCCAAATATCTTACTGTAACGCGGTTTCACACTCAGGTTGTAGGTATTGTATTTATCGTAGAGCACCACATCCAGCGCGGTTGTATTGGCATCATTGGCATTACCGTTGCGTATGGTATTGGTGTTTGTAAATGTAATGGAAGAACGGTTTTTCAGCGCCTGGTCCAGCACAATAACATTGTAATTGGCAAGCGCTTCAGTAGTGATCATAGAATCTTTGCCGGTAGTTATATTGTGGATTTGCGCATGTACGGCTTCAGTGACAGCATTAAAAATGCCAATACCCAGGTTATGCTTGTTGCGACCGGAAAATTTTATTGCATTGTATAGTCGGGTTACATCGGGATTTTTTACGACTCGGTAATTGGCGCTGGTGTCAGTAAAATTCTTTACTTTATAATAACCGGTAGGCGTTCTACCAACGCGGCGACTGTAAAAAATACCTGCCTTATTAAACAGCTCCGTTCCCTCGGTAAAAAAGGGCCTGTTCTCTTTAAACTGCTGCTCAAAAGGGGTAATATTATTGACCACGTTATCGGAAATGACCTGTCCAAAATCGGGTATCAGGGTGGCATCCAGTGTAAAGCTTTCATTGAGGCCGTATTTTACATCCAAGCCACCGCTTTTCAACCATTCATTGCTGTACCCGGTCTTTTGCCCGGGTGTGCTCCTGAACCCCCCGCTTACATAGGGCGAGAAGCTTAACCGAAGGGGGGGCGCCAGTTGCCGCAGTCCTTTCAGGTAACCAAACTGATTTACAAAGCCGTTGTTATTGGGGTTGACTTCATTCCAGAAGGCCGCTTCGTTATCATGACGACTAAAACGCAGGAAATTGATGCCCCAGTCCTGTATATTGGTTTTGGCGAACCGTAAGGAAAAATAAGGGATTTTCAACTCTACCGTCCAGCCGTCTTTTTGCATTTCCACTTTGCTTTCCCAAACGGCGTCCCAGCTTAGATCGCCATAAATACCAAAATCCGGTTTGGCAGCGGATGATATTCTTGCATCTGTTTGCACGTTACGGGTTGTAACCAGAAACTGGTAGGCATTCTGGCGATCGCCATAGGTATCAATAAAAACCGAAAAATAGTCAACATCGGCCCTATTTTCATTGTCGCGTGTGGTAAATTGCTTTCTAATTGCGGTGGGCGTTTCGTAGAGATAAGCGCCGATATAAATCGCCGCATCATCATATAATACTTTTACGGTTGTTTTAACCTTTGAAGACTTGCCAAAAACGGGAGTATTGGTTATAAAACCCACCGCTTCCGGAACATCTTTCCAGACACTGTCTGTCAGTGAGCCATCTATCCGCGGGGGGGCGGGTGTTTTAATAGCCTGCAGGCTTTTGTGCTGTGCGTAGGCTGTAAAGCCCAAGACACAAAAAAGCAGCGCCGGTAAGATAGATAGTCTCATGATTGGTTATCGTGCCAAAAATAACAGAAAAACGGCAGCCTCTTTTCAAATTAAAGCACAAATACCCAGGCTAATGGTTTATACTTAATTTCAAAAAGTACCTGGTAGCTAACCCCTTCATTTAAAACTAGTGAATTTTGGGAATTGGCTAGCATGCCTAACAGAACTTTGTTGCGGGCGCAGCCATCATCGTTTCAGGTGCAATGCTATTTGATTACGGCGGATAGTAGCAGGAGGCGCTTGAACATAAATGGTTCTGCTCGTCGCGCACCAGAATATTTGTCAGTAACCCCGGCATTTATCACTTTTGGCGCCCCGGCATCAACCTGTATTAGTACTAGCCCCTGGCCAATCAGGCCTGGGCAGCCAGTAAAAAGACCCATTAATTCATCCGTTTTTTTAACGTACTAACCTGGTCCTGCAGGTTGGTAACCAGGTTGGCGAGTTGGTTCACATCCCAGCGGTTTTGCTGGCTTGCCTTGGTAATCACCATCTGTGCCTGCCATAATTCCAGCACGTCTTCCGCTTCCACATGGTAAGGCTGGTAAGAGGGATTGTCGCTTACCAGCGTAAGCTTGCTTTTGGAACGGCCGTTTTTTACGATCCGTTTGTACACGATGCCCTCCTGTCTTGATATTACAATATAGGTATTGCTGCTTTTTACATGCTCCAGGCTTTCAACTTTTTCTCCCACTATTACCGAACCGCTGGGCGTTGGTAGCATAGAATCACCAATTATTTCAAATGCACGGTAGGTACCGGGTGCCAGCATGGGCAGGGTAAAAGTATTCAGCTCATCAACAAATTCAGGGTCTGCATAGCCCGCCAGGTAACCTGCTGCGGCCTTAACCGGAACAAATTGTATATCAGCGGTTCCGGACGCCAGCTTGGAGGCCCGTCGCCTGGCCAGGAAATTACTCTTTGTATCCCCCAGGTCTTTCAGCAGGAGATCATCCAGCGAAAGTTTGAAAATATTACCGATATTTTCCAGCACCTCAATTCTGGGCTCGGCCCTTTCTTCTTCGTAGGCGCCCAGCAGCGACCGCTTGATCTTTAATTTATTGGCAAATTCTTCCTGTGTCCAGCCACGCAGGCGACGGAGATAGCGTAAATTTTTTCCGGCGAATGTCATAACTAATTAATTTAGTGCTAAAATACTAATTTTTTTGACAAAACAAATTTTTTTTGAGTGAAAACCATATGCGCCTGATCGGCATGCCGCCGTTATCAGCACCGTTCATGTATCTACGGCCGCTACCAATCTTATACCTGTTTCTTATGGCTTTTAAATTCTTCATAGCTTTGGAGCATGGCCAAAGCAAGCAAAAAGAAAAAAGAGCTGCCTGTTATACTTATTACGAACGACGATGGGGTGACGGCTCCAGGCATCCGAAACCTGGCGGAAGCGGTAAAAGACCTGGGTAAGATTGTGGTAGTAGCCCCCGACAAACCCCAGAGTGGTATGGGACATGCCATTACCATTGGACAGCCATTGCGTTTGCACCCCGTTCAGTTTCTGGATGGCGTAGAGGCGTACGGATGCAGTGGTACGCCGGTCGATTGCGTAAAACTGGCCGTGGATAAAGTGCTTCACCGCAAACCGGATATCTGCCTGAGCGGCATTAATCATGGCGCCAATCATTCCATCAATGTTATTTACAGCGGCACCATGAGTGCAGCGGTTGAGGCCGCTATTGAAAGCATTCCGTCCATTGGTTTTTCTCTGCTGGATTACAGCATTGAAGCAGATTTTACCGCTGCCCGCAAATATGTACGCATACTGACCGAGAAAATGTTGCGGAGCGCCCCCGAAAAACACATGATCCTGAATGTAAACATACCGTCTGTGGCGGAAGAATTGATAAACGGAATAAAGATATGTCGCCAGGCTTATGCAAAATACGACGAAGATTTTATAGAACGCAATGACCCCAATAACCGCAAATACTACTGGCTTACCGGGGAGTTTAAAAATATGGACAAAGGGCGCGATACCGATGTGTGGGCGCTGGAAAATAATTATGTTAGCGTGGTGCCCGTACAATTTGATTTAACCAATTACGTTTTAAAAACTAAATTGGAAAAAAAATGGAAGCTGTCGTAATGCTCAAAAAAGACAATATACGGTTTGGTCTGGTACTGGGCTTCCTGGGCCCCCTCCTGGGAATGCTGATGTATTACTTTGTCGCTTTTTATCGGCACAACGTAAGTTTTACCGAGTTCCTGGGATACCTGCGCCAATACAAAACGCTGCTGACGGCCGTGAGCAGCATATCCCTGGTGGCCAACGCGGTGCTTTTTACTTTTTATGTAAATGCCCGGAAAGACCAAACAATCAAAGGCATTTTCCTTGCTACCCTTATTTATGGCATCGGCGTATTGCTTATCAAAGTAGTCGGGTAATTATCCTTGATGCTGCCCGGTGCCCGGTCTGTTATAATTATCTGCCCATTCTCCAGCACTTGCTGGTTACCGGTACCAACAAACCAATTCGGGTCTGTCCACAATATATCCTGAGCCTGCATCCCCTGCCTTTTTCATACGCGTCACCGGGGCTTAATGCCAACCCGTTAATCCATCATACGCATTAATGAAGGCTTTTCCGCGACTTCATTAATAGATAGCCATAAACCACCTTCTCCATTCGGGGTATTTTTTATGTTTTGCCTGCAACTGCAAATTGGGATGTTTGCAATAGGTTCAAATATCTCTTTGTGGCGCCGGGTTCTATAAAAATACCCATAGGATTGTATTGCTCACGAGTAATATAGTTGACAAATTTGGGCTGGGGATTGATGATTACCGGGTGCAACAAGTTTAACGAAATTAATGATCCGGTTCGGGGTTTCCGGCATGGTTTAACAATTCCAGTTTCTTGTGAAAAACCATCCTTCCGGTAAAATTACAATTCAATAAAACCGGTAAAAATGAAACTCCCACTGTTACTTTTTTATTATCCTGTCCTTTTCTTTCAAAAGTGCTGCCAGCAACCGCCCATGTCTATTACGCCGGCATTTGGAAATACGAAACCCGTTTAGTTTTAGTCCAAAACCATCGCGTTTATAATTACTTTAAAACGCTAATTGTGAAACGTCTTATCGTTTTGTCGATCTCCATTTTCGTTTATTTGAATAATGCATCGTCGCAGATATGGAACAACTGGATTGATGCAGGTGCGGCATACAGGTATCTTTTAAATTCCCCTCGTATCGTTGTAAAGGATATACGTTCGGTCGTATGCGCCATACTTCAGCCGTTCTTATGATGGCTTTAGTACAAAGCTCAGGTAAAATGCAGATTCATCAACTGTTGATAAAACGAGGCGGCTTTGCGGGTACTGTTGTCAGACCTCGAGAAAATGTTCCTTTCTCTGGCCGGCGGTGCGCGGCATGCAAAGCCCCGAAGGTATGTAAGCTATCAGCGAAGAATGCAGCACTTCGTAATGCCCGGCCCGCTTTAAGGCCGTTGTATTAAAAGAATTTATTGAAAATATCGCGGAAGCAGATCCTTCCTAAGGTCAGGATAACAATGATGAGGGTCAGGATGACAAGAAAGATCGGAATGGCAAAGATTTGATAACTTTCATATCTTTAATATCATCTCAATCACTTCACTATTTATGAAAAGAATTATCGGTCTGGCCTTCTTTACAATTACTATTTTTTCTTTTGTATTTGGCCAAACAAACAATAAAAAAATATTATACCGCAAGGTAACGGCTATGATACCCATGCGCGATGGGGTTAAACTCTATACCACCATTTTTGAACCGGTGAACGCAGACTCGGCTGTACCCATATTGCTGCAGCGCACGCCCTATGGTGCGGAACGCAGTCAGTACAAAGACCCCGTTTTCAGCCTTGAGGGCTGGTCGCAAATGTGGCCCATGACCGAAGAAGGATATATTTTTGTTATACAGGATATCCGCGGCAAATATAAAAGCGAAGGCAGTATGCAGATACACCAACCCCTGGTGCATGCCACGCAAAAGGGCGCCATTGATGAAAGTACCGATACCTATGACGCCATTGACTGGCTCATAAAAAATACGCCCAATAACAATGGCAAAGCAGGTATACTGGGTATCTCCTATCCCGGCTGGCTGGCCCTGGTAGGCTCGGTAGATCCACACCCGGCATTAAAGGCCTCTTCAGAACAGGCTTGTATGAGCGATCTGTTCCTGGGAGATGATTTTCACCACAACGGTGCTTTCCGTTTAAGCTATGGCATGGAATATACCTATGAACTGGAATTTGATAAAACCACGGACAGTGATTTCCCCTTTCCGCAATTTGACCTGTTTGACTGGTACCTGCAATTGGGTTCGCTTAAAAACGTAAACGAAAAATATTTCCATCATAAAATCCCCACCTGGAACAATTTTGTACAACACCCCAATTACGATTCTTTCTGGCAAAAAAACTCGCCACTTAACTATGTACAATATGCACAGGTACCTCAATTACATGTGGGCGGATATTACGACCAGGAAGATCTCAACGGACCGCAGCTGATGTATGCTCATATGGAGCAAAAAGACAGTTTTAACCGCAATCATATTGTGCTGGGTCCCTGGAACCATGGGCAATGGTCAAGGGAAAAAGCAGACAGTCTGGGCAAAATTGCTTTTGGCAGTAATACGGCGGAATGGTTTAAACGGCTTCAACAGAAATGGTTCGACTACTGGTTGAAAGGGATCGGTGATGGAAAATTTGAAGAAGCCTATTGTTTTCAGACGGGCAGCAACCAATGGAAAACCTATACGAGCTGGCCCCCCAAAGAAGCCCTTAAAAAAAATTTATACGCTGTGGCGGGTAACAAGGCATCTTTTGCGGCGCCGGTTGCTACCGGCGGAAGCATTTCCTATACCAGCGACCCGGCCCGGCCTGTTCCCTATCGCATCCAACCCATAGAAGCCACTTATGGAAAGGGCAGCCGCTGGCGGCCCTGGCAGGTGGAAGACCAACGTTTTGTTTATACCCGGCCCGATGTGATCAGCTTTAGCACGGACTCCCTGAGGGATGATCTGACCGTAACCGGCCAGCTAACCACCCACCTGTTTGCCAGTACAACAGGCACGGATGCCGATTGGATTGTAAAACTGGTGGATGTATATCCCGCGTTTTACCAGGATAATATACTGATGAGCGGTTATCAGTTACCGGTAGCCATGGAAGTATTCAGGGGCCGGTTTAGGAAAAGTTTTACCAACCCCCAAGCCCTGGTTCCCAACCAACCCACGGAATTCATCATTGATTTGCACCAGATCAACCATACCTTTTTAAAAGGCCACCATATCATGATACAGGTGCAAAGCAGCTGGTTCCCGGTGATAGACCGCAATCCCCAAAAATTTATACCGAATATTTTCGAGGCAAAAGAAAGCGATTTTATAAAGGCGAAACAGACCATTTATTTCTCTGCCCGCTACCCGACCCATATTGAATTACCCGTGATGCCCCAACACTGATAGCTACTGAAACCAGGACTAAGCGCCGGGCAGGCAGCGGTGTTTGCCCGCAACAGCGCTGCCCAAAGTTTTACTGTACAAGGGTGCGACGCAAACATGCCGACCATTGGTACAGTGGCCTGGTACATTTGCTTCAAAAAAAAATGCCCCGGCGGAATATCGAACTTTTATCGTTAACCAATTTATTTGTATGCTCAGTTTCAAACGCACGGTTTACAATGACCCCGATTTTTTATTGCTGGTAAACCAGCTTGACGAAGATCTGAGAAACCGGTACCAGGAGTACCAGGATATATTTACACCGCTGAACAAAATGGATAACACGGTAAAGGTGATTGTTGCGTATAACGAAAACCAGGCTCTAGGCTGCGGCGCACTCCGCCCCATGCAGGAAGAACATACCATTGAATTAAAGCGGATGTTTGTACATCCTTCCAGTCGCGGCCGCGGCATCAGCAAAGAATTATTAAAAGAACTGGAGAACTGGGCCATTGAACAGGGCAATACATCTATTCTTTTGGAAACCGGTATAAGACAGCCAGAAGCTATTGCATTGTACCAGCAATCGGGTTATACGGTTACCGAGGCTTTTGGCGACTACCGGCATATAGAAGCATCCATGTGTATGAAAAAAGAAGTGGACCCGCGGAAATCTCCTGTATCCCGATAAGCAATTTCAATCCGGGCAAGCAGGCTTATCGCCAGCGGCAAACCTTAGGCAACATTAAAATCCACCAGCACCCAGCCCAGACCAGTCATCGCACTAATCATTTCTCATACTATCCGCAGTCTGAAACCCCGATATTTTTGATTCTTATTTTTCTTAAGCGCAGCCCCAACAAGTAGGTTGCTGCACGTTTTCATTTAATAATCATTTAACCCTGTGTTCGCTAACCATTGCCATTAAATTTTGTTTCAGCAGCCTAGTTTGGCTAACTTAGCCGCAAGCTGGAAATCATTCCTTCATCTATATATAAAAGGTTCTCATGGGCATTATTAAAGAAAGGTTCAAAACAAAAGCAGATGCAGCCAGCCTGGAAATTAAAGAGCTGCTGAAAGAAAATGGCAGCAAAGTAATTGGCGAAGTAACATTGAACCAGATCTACCAGGGTATGCGTGGCATTACCGGTATTGTATCTGAAACCTCCCTGCTTGACTCTAAGGAAGGTATCCGTTTCCGTGGTTATTCCATCCCCGAATTACAACAAAAACTGCCCAAGGCGAAAGATGGCACCGAGCCTCTGCCCGAAGGCTTGTTTTATTTAATGCTGGTAGGCGAATTACCCAATGATGAAGAGGTGGCCCTTGTTACCTCTGTTTGGCAGCGCCGGAGCCATGTGCCCAATCATGTATTTGACACCATTGATGCATTGCCGGTTGGCGCCCATCCCATGACAATGTTTACCGTGGGTATTATGGCCCTGCAAACTGAAAGTAATTTTGCGAAGGCATACGCCAAAGGTATCAGCAAAAAAGATTACTGGAGCGTGATATATGACGATGCTATGGACCTGATTGCAAGACTGCCCCGCATTGCCGCCTATATCTATCGCAGAAAATACAAAAAGGGCGAACATATTAATCCCAATGGACTGCTTGACTGGGCGGGTAATTTTGCCCATATGATGGGTTTTGAAGATGAAACTTTTAAAGAACTGATGCGGTTATATATGACCATTCATGCTGACCACGAAGGCGGCAATGTGTCGGCCCATACTACCCATCTGGTAGGTTCTGCACTCAGCGACCCGTTTTTAAGTCTGGCCGCCGGCATGACCGGGCTTGCGGGTCCCTTGCACGGACTGGCCAACCAGGAAGTGATTAAATGGATATTTGAACTCCGTGATAATTTAAAAACCGATTTGCCCACCAAGGAACAGATTGCTGAATACGTAAAAAAAACCCTGGGCGAAGGAAAAGTGGTACCGGGTTATGGGCATGCCGTTCTTCGCAAAACCGACCCACGGTTTACCGCACAGATGGAATTTGGCAAAAAACATATGCCCAACGACCCGCTCGTACAAACCATCTGGAATGTGTACGATACCGTACCGCCCATTCTTCAATCATTGGGTAAAATAAAAAATCCGTGGCCAAATGTAGACGCACACAGCGGCGCCCTGCTGGTACATTATGGACTGGTGGAATATGAATTTTATACGGTATTGTTTGGTGTGAGTCGCGCACTGGGTGTACTGGCCAGTCTTTGCTGGGACAGGGCCCTGGGTTTTCCATTAGAAAGACCCAAATCGGTGACCACGGAACTGGTAAAAAGATGGTTGAAGGGAGAAGACGCCATTTGGGGCGATTGAAGAATAAATGATTGATATTTAGAAAATTGAGTTATAGAAAACCCGGCAGTATGGCCGGGTTTTCTATAACTCAAACTTATTTTTAACAAATATTAAATTTGATTTACCTTAAAATCAATGTTTAAACATCTATATTTGTATTCTAAATGATTACAAGTATGTCAAAATGGATATTTGATCCTAATCACACAGAGGTAGGTTTTAAAGTAAAACACCTGGTTATTTCTACCGTGTCGGGAAAATTTGGCTCTTTTGAAGGAAGCGTTGAAGCCAAAAAAAAGGATTTTAGTGATGCAAAAATTTCTTTTTCCGTCGCAATAAATAGTGTTTATACCGGCCAGGAACAAAGGGATGCGCATTTAAAATCAGCCGATTTTTTTAACGCTGAAAAATACCCGCAGCTCCTGTTTGTTTCTTCCCAGCTGGTGCCCTTAAAAGGCAATGAGTATAAGCTAAAAGGTGATCTGACCATCCACGGCGTTACAAAACCCACTGAGCTGAATGTAGAATTTGGCGGCATCCAAGACGACCTGTATGGACAAACAATTGCCGGGTTTGAAATAGAGGGCAAAATAAAGAGATCTGATTTTGGTCTGAACTGGAATGCTGTAACAGAGTCGGGCGGACTGGTAGTGGGAGACGATGTGAAAATCCAGGTGAATGCGGAGTTGATAAAAAAAGATTAATGCAGGATGCATGGCGCCGCTGGTAAAAAGCTTGTTGCCTTGGGTTATGCAGCCTTGCTGCAGCCTGCTAAAAACAGGTTTACGGGGTGCCAAACCAATCATTTTGTTGATAATGATATTTAAAACAAACTAAGAAGAATAAAATAAAGGCCCAATAGCACGGATTTAATGAAAGCACAGACCGATCCCCGGCAGGCAACTTCCGGGGATATTTTTTGCATGTATGTTATATTGTTTTTTCTTGTTGGTTTTGCGGAGGGCTTGCCCGGAATTAACCTTGGCTTATCTTAACTATCCAAACACGCCAGCGATAGCCCATAGCACTGAGATGTCGACGACAGGTGCGCTGTATTTTTGCTTCGTTGCCGTTTAACCTTCTGCCCGTACCCATTTGGCTCCTTAAAATCATCCTCATCGCCAAAATTAATGGCAACAGAGGAATCCTTTTTATCGGTATTCGCAAAAACAGTATGTCCATTCCCTTTCCGACAATTATAAATTCATCGGGCGCAATATTGATGATGAAGCAAACGCTACGCATAGTTGGTGTGTTCGGCAACCATACAGAGATAGGAAGCCGGCAGCCCGCGCACATCGCTGGGCCACAAACACTAACCTGTATTTTATCTTCTGTTTTTGCATTTTCTATCTGGCAGTAATGTACACGGTGGCTGTAGGCAGACCCGCGGCGGTTGCCTTCAGGGAAACGGTTCCTCGACGGCCATTGGACTGTATAACGGCAAGGCATAATCCATTAAATGCGTTCCGCGACGTTGTTTTAAATGATTCCATGCTTACCGGGTTACCGTTATCCGTTCCTGCAATAAAACCGTTGCCATTTACTTCAAACTTTACCAGGTTATCTGCATCCGGCACCATGTTCCCATCTTTATCAACCAGTTTTGCGGTCACAAATGAAAGATCGGTTCCATCGGCATTGATGACGCTCCTGTCTGCTGTAAGTAAAATGGCCGCCGGCGCGCCCGCCGTATGGATGATTTTTTCCAAAACTGTTCTTTTGTTTTTCCTTGAAACCGCTTTTAAGGTACCCGGCGCATAGACAACCCGCCACATCACGTGCAGATCATCCCCGTCTTTTTTCTTTATCCCCAGGGATTTACCGTTCAGGAAAAGTTCCACCTCGTCTGCGTTATTGTAATAGGCCCATACATCAATTGTTTGACCGGGCGTCCAGTTCCAATGCGGGAAAATATGCAATACGGGTTTGCTGGTAAAAAGGCTTTGGTACAGGTAATACACATCTTTGGGAAAACCTGCCAGGTCAATGATACCAAAATAGGAACTGCGTGCCGGCCAGGGATAGGGCGTTGGTTCGCCAATATAATCAAACCCGGTCCATATGTACATGCCGCTGGCAAAATTGTATTTCAATAATTCTTTCAGGGTTTCTTCGTGGGTAGAACCCCAGGGCGCGGAACAATTGTCATACGCGGAGCAGGTAAGATCCGCATTGGGGCCTTCAAGAGATTTATTCGAGCGTTGGGGCCAGCGGCGGATACTGTCTGAAGGCATATCATAATGGCCTCGTGTCTGCAGTGCCGACACCGTTTCCGTGGCGATGAATTTTTTGCCGGGGAATTTGTTGGGAAAAGTCTTGTAGGCCCGGTGATTATAATTAAACCCTACCAGGTCCAGCGCACCCGATTGATAGACGTCATTGCCCGGCACGGGATTGTTCAATGCCGAGGTAATGGGTCTGGTAGGGTCGAGCGATCTGACAATAGCAGCCAGTTCAGTTGCAATCAGTATCCCGGATGAATCATTTCCATCCTTACGTGCCCACTGTTCGGGAATCTCATTACCAATGCTCCAGATAAAAACCGATGGGTGGTTGCGGTCCCGCAATATTTGGTCTTGCAGGTCTTTTTTATGCCATTCATCCCAGTTAAGATGGTAATCATATTTATTCTTTGGTTTCTTCCACATATCAAAAGCTTCATCCATAACAATAAAACCCATTTTATCGCATAGGTCAAGCAATTCCGGTGCGGGTGGGTTGTGCGAAGTACGGATACCATTGCAACCCATTCCTTTTAATATTTCCAGTTGTCGTTCCAATGCCCTTTTGTTGATAGCGGTTCCCAGACAGCCAAGATCATGGTGATCACAAACCCCGATAATCTTAAGCGGTTTGCCATTGAGCGAAAATCCCTTATCGGAATCAAAATTAAAATAGCGGACGCCAAAGCGTGTACTGTACTCGTCTATTGTTTTCCCTTTTACCACCAACTGGGTAACCGCTTTATACAAATAGGGATGCTCAACCGACCATAAACGGGGTTTGTCGACAGTAAAATCCTGCGTCACCTCTTTTATTGATTTATTGCTGAAGTTTGCCACGGCAACCCGTACCTGTATGGGTTTTAGCATTTCATCATAAATGGTTGTTTTCAACACTACTTCGGCAGATGCTTCCCGGCTGTTATAGATGGTTGTTTTGATGGCAACGGAAGCGGAACTTTCGGTGACCGCCGGGGTTGTGATGCTGGTACCCCATTGTTCCACAAATTGATCGGCCGTAGTAACCAACCATACATTCCGGTAGATACCCGAACCGCTGTACCAGCGCGAATTGGGTTGCTGGCTGTTATCAACCTTTACGGCAATGGTATTGGGTTTTTTGTTAAAATTCAGGTAGGGAGTAAGGTTATACCGGAACGAAATAAACCCATTGGGTCTTTTACCCAATGAATGCCCGTTGATAAATACTTCGCTATTACAGTAAACTCCGTCAAAATCTATGAAAACATTTTTATTCTTTGAAGCGGCCGGCAGGGTAAAGGTTTTGCGATACCAGCCCATACCACCGCGCAAGGCACCGCCGCCGGTTCCAGTTGGACTGGTTGAATCAAACGGCAGTTCAATGCTCCAGTCGTGCGGCAATTGTAAACTGCGCCAGCCGGCATCGTCAAAATTTTCAGCGGCTGCATCATTTGCATCCCCCAGGTAAAACTTCCAGTCTTTGTCAAAAGAAACGGTTCTTTCCGGGTCTTGTTGCGCGTTTACCTGCAGGGCGGCCAATGCAATAAACAGCATCACGGTCTTTAGGGCAATTTTTTTCATTATATTATTGAATTAGTATGATGAGCATTTCCGGTACTGTTCAAATCTATTGATGAGGGGGTGCCGGTGTTACAGTTTTGCCCCCGTGCTTTTTTTGAGCCTGCCGGCACCGTACAGATTAAAAACGGCTGATGGCAGTCTGGGTAAAATTAAACAAGTGCATCGGCTTATTTATACCGCGCTGGTATTTTTATTAGCCCAGTTTATAGAAATGGATACTTTCGTTGTTTCTGGCAATTGCAAAAACCGTTTTGTTACCAAGGGTTTTTATTGGTTTGATGTCTCTTTATTCGGCTGAATAATTTGTCGCCGCTTTTTTCGTCGTTCACCCGCCGAATGGAAAAATCACCATAGCTTTTATTTGAAGGAACAGCTTGATTTACCAGGAACATATCCAGGTTGCAGTAGTGGACACAATCAAAAAATACGGTCTGTTGAAACCTTCCACATCCAATCCATATTCCTTTGCGCGTTCGGTGAACCCAACCATGTTCGCGGTTTTCCCGGAGGGATTGCTGCACCGTTATTAAAAGAGTCGTTTCGTTCTTGCAGGTTTTTGTATCCGCCAACTTCCGATATATAACTATCCAGGAGGCCGTCGGCATTTACATCGGCCATGGTTACCCGGTTTGTTGCAGGCAGCCAACAGTGAGACGCTGCATAAGCAGTATAGAAAACATTTGTAAGTCATTTAGACGACAATAGAGACAATTAAATTCCCGTAACCTGGTTTGACTGCTCAGATATTTCCTTTTTTTAGTTCTCCCATGGCAAAATCCGCCGCCCTGGCTGTTAACGCCATATAGGTAAGTGAGGGGTTCTGGCAGGCGCTGGATACCATGCAGGCGCCATCGGTCACAAAAATATTTTTAGCCTCCCATACCTGGTTGTGCGCGTTAAGTACCGATGTTTTGGGGTCTTTCCCCATCCGGGCGCTGCCCATTTCATGAATGCCCTGGCCGATATTATAATCTTTGTCCCAGGTTTTAATATTTTTTACTCCGGCCGCTTCAAACATGGCCACCAGTTCTTTGATAATGTCTTTACGCATTTTCAATTCGTTCTCTTTCAGCCCCGCATCCATGGTAAGCACGGGTAGACCCCATTTGTCTTTAACAGTTTTATTCAACGATACTGTATTTTCGTGGTAAGGCAAAATCTCTCCAAAACCTGTTGCGCCAATGGTCCAGCCACCAGGTTCCGTGAGTGCGTCTTTGAAATCCGACCCAATGTTTAATTCAGCAACATCGCGGGACCATCCCTGGCGACTGGCACTTCCCTGGTACCCGTATCCGCGCAGAAAATCACGTTTATCGCCGTACAGGTTGGCAAACCGCGTAATATAAAAACCATTTGCACGACGCCCATAATAGTATTTGTCTTCGTAGCCTTCCACGGTGCCCTCGGCGCCCAGCATATAGTGATGATCCATAATATTATGCCCCAGTTCACCGCTGCTGCTGCCCAGGCCTTCGGGCCATATATCCGTAGCCGAATTCATCAATACCCAGGCGCTGTTCAATGCAGACGCATTCAGAAAAACAATTTTAGAATAAAATTCATAGGTCTTGTTTGTTTCTGCATCCAGCACTTCAACACCGGTTGCCCTTTTTGTATTTTTATCGAAGATGATCCGGGTAACAATACTCCAGGGTCTTACCGTTAGATTGCCGGTAGCCCGGGCCGCGGGTAAGGTAGACGACTGCGTGCTGAAATATCCGCCAAAGGGGCAACCTTCCCAGCAACGGTTCCTGAACTGGCATTGCGTTCTGCCCGGAATTGCTTGGGTAAGATTGGCTACGCGGCCAATCACCATATGGCGCTGTTCCTTATAAAAAGATTTTATTCTTGCGGCAACATCCTTTTCAACACAATTGAGTTCCATGGGTGGCAAAAAATGTCCATCGGGCAAATGGGCCAGACCTTCTTTTGAGCCACTGATCCCCGCAAATTTTTCCACATAATCGTACCAGGGTGCTATCTCCTTATACCGGATGGGCCAGTCAATGGCGATGCCGTCTTTTGCATTGGCATCAAAATCCAGGTCGCTTAACCGGTAGCTTTGCCGGCCCCATAAAAGGGAGCGGCCACCCAGCTGGTAACTGCGCCACCACGCAAACGGTTGTGCCTGCACGTAAGGAGATTCCTTTTCATTGACCCAGGAATCCAGGATAGCTTCCTGTGCAGCCGTTCCGTACATAGCCCAGTCTCTTGATATCACAGGATTGTCTTTAGTGTATTGCAGGGGCGCTTTACCACGGTGTGTAAACTGCCAGGGATCTTTGTCGGCAGAAGTATAGTCCTTTATATGCTCGTGCGGACGGCCGCGTTCCAGCATTAATACTTTTAATCCTTTTTCTGTTAACTCTTTTGCCGCCCAGCCTCCGCTGATGCCGGATCCTATGATAACGGCATCATAGGTGTACTGTTCAACAGCTTTATTGTTTACAAGAAGAGTATCGCCCGGCATAGTATTGTTTTATATCTTGTGAGCGTTTTTTATTGACCGCATTTCAGTGCTATTCCATATGGTTGCGTAGCACACTGCTACTGCATCACATTAGTGATTACGCCGACCCTGCTTTATCGTTATTTCAATGTTTCTATTTCTATTTTCCGGTAATAGATCTCCGCGCCTTCGGACTGGATAATGATCCGCCCTTTGCTAATGCTTGGATCGGTTGCCTCGTTTACTACTTTACCATTTACAATATGGGTAATTCTGCCGTTATTGGCGATCACTTCTACGCGGTTCCATTGGCCATAAGGGTTCTCCGCATCTGTTTTCTTTTTGGCGGTGGCATAATCCTTCGGCGCTGTTCGTATGCCATTTACTACAATGGTAACGCTATCAACCATCCAGAAATCTCCCACATCGCCTTCCTGTATCTGGCATTCAATGCTTTTGGGCCATATCTTGTCTTTTGTCAACTGCACAAAATATAATATACCGTTATCCCTTTTGATGGTGTCTGCATCGCGGGGCGGATATTTCTTTGTTCCCCATTTGAACTCCACCACCAGGTGAAAATTAGCAAATTCGTCTTTGGTGCAGAGATAGCCAAATTCCTTCCCGGAAATATGCAGAAGTCCTTTCTCAACGGAAAAGACCTTGTCTGGGTCATCCGTACCATTGGTTTTTAGAAACCGGTGCCAGTTCTGCAGATTTTTTCCATTGAACAGCGCGTGCATACCTTGCGCCTGACCGTTATAATAAACAAATATTAAAAAAAGAAGGGCTAACTTTTTCATTGTTATGTATTTATTTGGTTTAAAATAATTATTGTTTTAAGAGGCTGGTTTACGAAGGCCACCTGGTTTTTTTATTAGAGATTTTGCAGCAGGCAATTCATAAAACCTGGGTGCCTCATTGTTCATGGCAAAGATGGTCAGCGCTTTGTTGCCTGCTTTAACGGTTGTGATATTACGTACCTGTCCTTTAACCAGAATGCCGCTCTGCATTTCGTTTACCGTTGTAAAATTACCTTTGCCATCGCCTTTGAGCAACAATCCGTAGCTGGCATCATATATCCCCGCCTCCGGTTTACTCTGGTAAAAATTACCACCCAGCAAGATGTCCATCTGCCCGTCTCCGTCATAGTCTTCTACCGACAACCCATATACACACGAAAACTGCGCCTCCACCGGTAAGGGGTTCAGGCTGAACCCGCCCTTGCCGTTGTTCAGTAGCACGCTGCTCCGCATTTCCCGGGCTTCCAGCTTCACCGCATTTTCCAGTTGCTCGGGGGTAAAAATATCTTCTATCGTCTGTTCCTTGTAGTTCTCATATTTTAAATACTTTTTCTTCAGGTATGGCAGCTCCCCTACCAGGTCGTGACGAAGCGCCACCGGGTAGGCCTTGTCTCCATTGTAACACGTTATTACTTGTTCTACGTTCCCGTTGCCATCAAAATCACTTACATACATCCGTACCGGTTTGTTCACGCTGCATTTAAACCTCGAGTTCAACCCATGGTTGCCCGCTACGATGTCCGGGTAACCATCTCCGTTTATATCTGCTACCACCAACCGATTCCACCAGCCATTGCTCGCTGATAATCCCGCTGCCCCGGTGGTTTCCCTTAATTGACCGTTCTCATTGTGGAATATCCGTACCGGCATATACTCGCCTGTTACCACCAAATCCATTTTCCCATCCCGGTCGTAATCAAACCATTTGGCATCCGTTATCATCCCGGCCGTTTCAAGCGCCGGGCATACCTGCGCCGTTATATCGGTAAATATACCCTTGCCGTTGTTCTGCAGCACATACCCTTTGCACGGGTAACCATACATAAACGGTTTCAGTCTTACCCCAACAAACAGATCCTGGTCGCCGTCTCCATCGAAGTCTGAAGCCGTTACACAGGAGGCGCTTTCAAATACCGTTGCCGAGGGAAGCAACTGTGGTGATTTATTAAAGTTCCCATGGCCGTCATTGATATACAAACGGCTGATCAGTTCCGTTGATTTCGCCGAAAACTCATTGCCACCGCTGCATACAAACAAATCCTGGTCCCCGTCTCCGTCTGCATCAAAAAACAAACAATCCGTGTCTTCACTTCCCTTATCCTTTTCCAGTAATGACTCGTTGCTTTTTTTAAACCGGCCGTTCCGTTCCTGGAGGTATAGCGCCCCGGCCTGGTCTTTGGCTCCGCAGATATAAATATCCTCCAGTCCATCCCCGTTTACATCGCCCTTGGCCATCCGAGGCCCTTCGGTGCTGAGCATATGGAAGATCAGTTTATCACGGTCAAAATCAGAGAACTCATTCTCTCGGTGTACAAAATCTATCCCGTAATTACTGCTGCTTTCTTTGAAGATGGTGGGCAAGGCTGCTTTAGCGGTTCGGGCTGCCATGGGCGGTGAACCATTCTCCTGTTTTACCCTTAATATCCGGTTGGGTTTTATATCCCGTATTGTTTCCTGTCTTCCGTCGGGCCAGTGTACTACCAACGAATCTATCTTTTCTGTTTTGCCCAGCCCAAAGTTCATCCGGCTGTCCACCGTTGATTCAAAACCCCGCATGGGCATCTCTTCCAGGTAAGAAAGCGTATGGTTATAATACACCGTTACGCCTGTCCCGATGCCAAACCGGTTCTTCCCGCTTCCTTCCAGTATCACTTTCAAAAATTTATTCTCGGGGTGCTGCTGTATGCTCTGGTTGCGGTATACAAAGGCCGGCATGTTTACATTGTTCACCACCAAGTCCAGGTCACCATCGTTATCCAGGTCGCCGTATGCACTCCCATTTGAAAATCCCGGCGCATCCAATCCCCATTCAGCGGAACGGTTCGTAAACGTTAGATCCCCGTTATTGCTGTACGCATAGTTTGATATCGGGTTGGAGGGTATTAAATCAATCAGTGCTTTGTAGTTTCCCTTTTGTTTATTTGCTACAATCCCGTTCATGATCTCGCGGTTGGAAATATACTGGATATAATCTTCGTTGGTAAGATCCTGGTATATTCCGTTGGCAATAAAGATGTCCTTCAGACCGTCGTTATTCAAATCGGCTATCAGGGCTCCCCAGCTCCAGTCGGTGGCGCTCACTCCGGCCAGCCGGCCTATCTCGCTAAAGGTCTTATTGCCATTGTTCAGCTGCAACGTATTCCGGGTAAACTGATGAAAATAATCATATTTAAGATCCAGCTGGTATTTATCCCAGTTCTCAAAAGTGGTGTTTACCTTAATGCGGGCTTCCTTTTCCGGTAGCATTTCGGTAACAAAAATATCGGGTTTCCCGTCGTTGTTAATATCGGCCATATCGGCACCCATAGAAGCGTTACTGATGCTGTGCATGCTCGATTCCAGCGATTCGGTGAACGTACCGTCTTTATTGTTGATATATAAATAGTCCCTTTCAAAAAAATCATTCGATACATAGATATCCTGCCAGCCGTCACCATTCACATCGCCCACCGTTACACCCATTCCAAAACCAATAATGCTTCCGTAGATATTGGCCTGGGCGCTCACATCGGTAAAATGGCTGCCATCATTGCGATATAGTTTGTGCCCCCCGAGCGAATCCCTTACATTACGCTCATTGTGCTGGAGATTAAAACTGCCGATGGGCTTAAATGAATTATTCAGCAGGAACAGGTCCAGGTCACCATCGTGGTCATAGTCGAAAAAAGCGGCGTGCGTGGAATAGCCCTTGTCTGCGAGCCCGTAGGCAGCCGCCTCTTCGGTAAAATGGAGATTGCCGTTATTGATATACAGTTCGTTTTGCTTATTGTCGTTTTTTATATCACCGCTGTTGCAAACATAGATGTCCAGCAAGCCATCCCCGTTTACATCGGCCATGCTTACACCGGTTGACCATTTTCCTTTTTTTAATATGCCAGCCTTCTCAGTAATATCCTCAAATTTAAAATTCCCCTTGTTTAAATAAAGCCGGTTGGGCAGCATATTGGCGGTAAAAAAAATATCTATCAGGCCATCGTTGTTGATATCGCCCAGGGCAACCCCGCCGCCGTTATAGAAATTGCGGTATGAAAAAACATTAAACTGGTCGTCGTAGGTGAGTTTGTTAATGAAATCAATATTGGTAGAATCCTGCGGAAGTGTTTCAAAAAGTGTTGTTTCCTTTTTCCCGCCCTGTTTACAGGCAGCCAGCAGCAGCACCATCGGCAGCAGGTATAAAACGGCTTTTCTGAGCGTCCCGTTTGCAACAAATCCTTTCCTTCTCATTTTACGTCCTTAACTTTTGCTCGGTTAACAAAATCGGTATCATCAACTTTTATCATTGCATCATTAAACCGTACCACCGTTATTCTACTGCAGTACAATAACGCAGGTTAATATTAACCTTAAAAATAGGCCCAATTTTCAATAAACTAAGCAAGTCATATGTTATTACTTACTTTGTTAATGCGTGCGTTATCAGAACCGGGTCAACACATTAATAGCCCGTGTTTTGATGAAGGTTCTTATAAGCATTTATCTAAGCATCGGGAATGGGGAATATATTCAGGTGATTGATTCCATTGGAGCCAGGGCATCTGCGGGATCTGCAGCGTGAAACTGGAAGGCATTATTATGATGCCAAAGCGAAGCATGTCTTGGCTTTGTCAGCCTTCGGCAAACCGCTCTCTGCTCGTGTTCTGCCAGGAAGGAAGCTGTGGCTGAACGTTTCGTGGAACTGATAAATATTTTACAGGCCCTGGCCCGTTCTTCGTATTACATGCTGCTGAACGCGCAGGGAACACTGCCTATCGCCCTCCGAAATGTGCATACTCGTCTTCAGAATATCTTTAGCTATATAGAGCAAAATTTCCAGGAAGAAATAAATACAAAACCGTGGCCGATATTATCCACCTTACGGTTCCTGCTTTTTGCAACTATTTTAAAAACCCCCGGAATCTTACTTTACCGATTTTAATAACCAATATCGGATAGAACAGGCCCCTGTATGCTCTTGCAGCAGGAAAATTAGTGGGGAAGTATGTTTTGAATGTGGTTTTTAGAATGTACTCTATTTTAATAAAGTATTCAAGAATATCGTTAAGAAGACACCTTCAGAATTCAAAAAAACAATATCAATGGACTTGCGTCTGCCGTAAGTAGCAGGTGCCGTGCGCTCAGCGTGAGCATTTTGCATGAAACCGCCCATACACAAGACCCATCAACAATTCGCCAGTTCCTACTCCCTCGGACCGTTTGTAATAAAAACACGAACTTTGCCCGCTATGCATACCACCGATATTTCAATTGCGGTTCTGCCCGTGATGGAAAGCTTTTATACCCTGCAGGGTGAGGGTTTTCACCAGGGTAGGGCAGCCTATTTTATCCGCCTGGGCGGCTGCGATGTTGGCTGTAGCTGGTGCGATGTTAAGGAAAGCTGGGACGCAGCCAGCCATCCGCAGGTCTCCATCCCGGAAATAGTGGCTTCCGCAAAAAAATACCCGGGCCGCCTGGCAGTAATAACAGGCGGTGAGCCCCTTTTACATAACCTGGATGAATTAACCAGTGCCCTGCAGCGCCAGGGTTTTCAAACCCATATTGAAACCTCCGGTTCGGCGTCCTTAAGCGGCCGGTGGAACTGGATCTGTCTTTCTCCCAAAAAATTCAAAGCCCCGTTGCCGGAAACCGTTCGTCGCGCCGATGAGCTAAAAGTGATTGTTTTTAATATTTCCGATTTTAAATGGGCCGAGCAATATGCCGCGCAGGTAAAGCAGGGATGCCGCTTATACCTGCAGCCGGAATGGGGAAAAATGAGTACCATTACGCCATTTATCGTAGATTATATAAAAGAAAATCCTCAATGGGAGCTAAGCCTTCAGCTTCACAAATACATTAACGTTCCTTAAAAAACGGCTTTTGTACCTTTGCAAACCAGGGATTTAAGAGAATAAATGCCTAGTAACTGCGTTAAAAGACAGTACCGGCAGCTCCTGGCCGGGTAACTTTAATAATCATGTTCATGAAGTTTGTTTGTGCTATCCTCAGTATCTTTTTCTTTTGTGTGGGCCATGCGCAGCAGTACGACCCCGAAAAAGTAAACAAAAAAGCCGCGGCTCTATACTCACAGGCTTTGCAACAGGCAACAGACGGCAACTTAAAAGAAGGCATCAGCCTGCTGCAACAGGCTGTGCACATAGATCATCATTTCCTGGATGCCTATCTTTCTATTGCAGGGATGTACGGGGAACAAAAAAATTATGATAGCGCCATCGGCAATTATGAGACGGCCCGGGCCATCGACAGCGTTTATTTCAGGGATTATAACCTGCCCTATTCCATTAACCTGGCCGGACGGGGATTGTTTGAAAAAGCGCTGGCTGCGGTGGAGGAATTCAATACCATTCCCAACCTGAACCCAAGCAGCCTGAAGGCCGGCGATTATCGCAGGCGCTGTTACCAGTTCGCAATCGACTATAAAAAAAATACAGCCGGAAGCAATTATAAATTTGAACCGGTTAACCTGGGCGACAGCATCAACACAAACGTATCAGAGTATTTCCCCGCCCTCACCATCGATAGTAAACAACTGATTTTTACACGACGTGTGAGGAGCGTAAACGAGGATTTTTTTGAAACCAATAATAAAAATGGCGCATGGTCCATGGCCCGGCCACTGCCGGGTAGCATCAATACCAATTTTAATGAAGGTGCCCAAAGTATTTCACAGGATGGCCAGTGGCTGATATTCACGGGCTGCAATTTTCCCGAAGGTTATGGCAGTTGCGATCTATACATTTCTTACCTCACGCCCGAGGGCTGGAGCGCTGCGGAAAACATGGGCAACCGGATCAATTCGGACCAATGGGAATCTGCTCCCAGTCTATCTGCAGACAAGCGCGATTTGTATTTTGCCAGCCGGCGCGCCGGTGGCTATGGCGGCAGCGATATCTATGTAAGCCATTTGCTGGGCGGCCGCTGGAGCGAACCTGTAAACCTGGGACCGGAAATAAATACGATTGGCGACGAAAGCTGCCCCTTTATTCACGCCGACAACCAAACCCTGTATTTTACCAGTAGTGGTCACCAGGGCTATGGGGGCGATGATCTATTTATCGTACGCAAAGGCCTGAAAGGCGCCTGGAGCCGTCCGGAGAACCTCGGCTACCCGATCAATACCATTGAAAATGAAGGCAGCCTGGTCATCACGGCAGATGGTACGGTGGCTTACTATGCAAGTGACCGGGGCGACAGTCGCGGCGGGCTTGACCTGTACACTTTTCCCCTGCGCAGCGATATACAACCCATTAAAACATTATGGGTAAAAGGAAAAGTATTTGATAAAAAAACCGGCAAAGGCCTGCCTTCAGCCATTGAACTGGCCGACCTGGGAACCAAGGAGATCATCAGCAAAGTGCAAACAGACGAAACCGGTAATTACCTGATCACCCTGCCCGTGGGAAAAGACTATGCATTTAATGTAAACCGGAAGGGCTATTTATTTTTCTCGGATAATTTTCCGCTCAGCCAAAAACCGCCCGATTCTACCTATAACATTGATATACCCCTGCAACCACTGGAAGCCAACGCCAGTATCATCCTAAAGAATATTTTCTTTGATATTAATAAATATGAACTGAAACCCGCTTCGCAGGTAGAACTTGACAACCTGGTAAAACTGATGAAGGACAACCCCACCCTGAAAATCCAGATCAACGGGCATACGGACAATATAGGCAAAGCCACCGACAATATAACGCTCTCCAATAACCGCGCAAAGGCAGTGGTGGATTATATCAGCTCAAAAGGCATCGATCCAAAAAGAATGAGCTACCAGGGCTTTGGTGACAAACTGCCCCTGGCCGATAATAAAACCGAAGAAGGCCGGGCCAGGAACCGGAGAACCGAACTAAAAGTGGTCGCGCAGTGAGCGTTCGGAGCCGGGAGTCCGTAGTTGGTAGTCGGTAGTCTGATGCCCAGGCCATAATACAACCAACCAAGAACTTTGTATTATAGACTATAGACGCCCGACTAAAAAATGCGGCTATCTTCAAAATAATTTTCTACATTCATTCTTTATAAACCTATCCTTTAAAAAGAATGAGCAACGATCTCCTATACCAGGTTGCCCTCACGCTTGTGCCCCATATCGGCCCCGTGCAGGCAAGAATACTGGTTAATCATTTTGGCGATGCAGCCGCCATTTTCAAAGCAAAAAAAGCCAGCCTCGATAAACTGGAAGGCGTGGGGGAAATCAGGGCTTCCTCCATAAAAACATTTGCCGGTTTTAAAAAAGCGGAAGAAGAACTGGCTTTTGTAAGCCAGTATAAAATCACACCCCTGTTCCTGACAGATGTTGCCTACCCGCAACGATTGTTAAATTGTTATGACCCGCCCACGCTGCTCTATTACCGCGGCAACGCAAACCTGAATGCTTCCCGGATCATTGCCATTGTTGGCACCCGCAGCAAAACAGACTATGGCAAATACCTTACGGAAAAACTGCTGGCCGACTTGCAGGACCAGCACATAATAGTAGTAAGCGGACTGGCGCTGGGCATTGATGCCATTGCGCACCGCGCAGCCATCAAACACGCCCTGCCAACCATTGCAGTGGTAGCACACGGGCTCGACAAGATCTATCCGGTGGAAAACGCCGGGCTGGCAAAAGATATCATCCGGGAAGATGGCGGTCTGCTAACCGAATTTGGCAGTAAAACCAAACCCGATAAACACCATTTCCCTTCCAGGAACCGGATAGTGGCAGGCATGAGTGATGCTACCATTGTAATTGAAACAGCCGTCAAAGGCGGCAGCATGATAACCGCTGAACTGGCCAACGATTATAACAAAGATGTTTTTGCATTTCCAGGCCGTACTACAGACGGAAAAAGTGCCGGTTGCAACCATTTGATAAGGAACAATAAGGCCATGTTGCTTACAGGTGCGCAAGATTTGACCGCACTACTGGGATGGCAGGAAAAACCGCGCCTACAGGAAAAACGCCAGCGGGAATTATTTATACAACTGACCAGCGAAGAAAAAATTATTACTGGTCTGCTGGAAGAAAAAGGGACCCTGGCCATAGATGAACTAAATCTAAAAAGCAACCTGAGCAGCAGCCGGGTTGCTGCCGCCCTGTTAAACCTTGAACTGCAAAACATCATTGCTTCGTTGCCCGGCAAACGATATCAATTACTGTCTTGAAGCGCAGGATTGCACTCGTTTTGTATTGATGCGCAGCCGGTTTTGAGATGCCTTGCATAGCATTAAAAAAGTTTTGGAGCGAATTTATCCGCTACCCTATCTTTGCCCATGGCAACAATAAATAATCGCGCACGCAAGTCAGATCTCAGTAAAAAATTTTTTGGTGAAGGCTTAACATTCGATGATGTACTCCTGTTACCCGCTTACTCACAGGTATTGCCCCGGGAAGTAAACATCAAAACAAAACTTACAAAAGACATTTCCCTTAATATCCCCATGCTTTCTTCCGCCATGGATACCGTAACGGAAGCAAGCCTGGCCATTGCCCTTGCCCGCGAGGGCGGCATCGGCATACTGCACAAAAATATGACCATTGAACAGCAGGCTGAACAGGTACGCAGGGTAAAACGCAGCGAAAG
Organism: Bacteroidota bacterium; assembly: GCA_040007355.1. GTDB lineage: Bacteria > Bacteroidota > Bacteroidia > Chitinophagales > Chitinophagaceae > JACMLD01. The sequence continues at coordinate 61,140 of JBDTVE010000251.1, forward strand.
CGGTATGATCATCGACCCGCTTACCCTTCCTATTGAAGCCACCATTGGCGATGCCCTGCGATTAATGAAAGAAAATAAAATTGGCGGCATTCCCATTGTAGACGCCACCCATAAACTGGTAGGCATTCTTACCAACCGCGATCTGCGTTTTGAAAAAGACAAAAAAAGAAAAGTGCATGAGGTCATGACAAAAGAAAACCTGATTGTTGCCCCCGAAGGAACGGACCTGAAAAAAGCGGAAAAGATCTTACGCTCATACAAAATAGAAAAACTGCCCGTTGTTAAAAAAGACAATACGCTGGTGGGCCTGATTACCTACCGCGACATCCTGCAACTAAGCAGTTTCCCCAATGCCGTTAAAGACTCATTTGGCCGCCTGCTGGTAGGCGCCGCCCTGGGTATTACCACCGATATGCTGAACCGGGCATCGGCCCTACAACAGATAGGCGTAGACGTAGTTTGTCTTGATAGCGCGCACGGCCATAGCAAGGGCGTGATAGATGCCCTGAAAAACGTAAAAAAGAATTTCAAAAACCTGCAGGTTATTGCCGGCAACGTGGGTACCGCAGCGGGCGCCAAAGCCCTGGCCGAGGCGGGTGCCGATGCAGTGAAAATCGGCATCGGGCCTGGTTCTATCTGCACCACCCGTATAGTTGCCGGTGCGGGCGTGCCCCAGATAACGGCCATCATGGAAGCTTATATGGCGCTAAAACAAAAAGGTATCCCCCTGATTGCAGATGGAGGCATACGTTATACAGGCGATATGGTAAAAGCACTGGCCGCCGGCGCGGATGCTGTAATGATGGGTAGCGTTTTTGCCGGTGTGGAAGAAAGCCCGGGGGAAACGATTATTTATGAAGGCCGGAAATTTAAGGAATACCGCGGCATGGGTTCCATTGGTGCCATGGCACAGGGCAGCAGCGACCGTTATTTCCAGGACGTGGAAGATGATATCAAAAAACTGGTACCGGAAGGTATTGAAGGCCGGGTAGCCTATAAAGGAAACCTGACAGAAGTGGTGCAACAATATACAGGTGGTTTGCGTGCAGGCATGGGCTATTGCGGAGCGGCCAACCTGGCGGAATTAAAAAACGATGCCCGGTTTATTCAAATTACCAATGCCGGCATGAAAGAAAGCCATGCCCATGATATAGAAATCACAAAAGAGGCGCCCAACTACAGCCGGAAATAAACGATTCCCGGGCCGGTGACCGGCACGCGCCCAGGGTATCACCAATAATTACGAACTTGCTGCAAAATATCACCCGTGAAAAAATTACTGGCCCTGTTTCTTGTCTTTCATCTGTGCCTGACCTGTTTTTCGCAGCATGACACCACCCACCTGCGCATCAGCCTGCTTACCTGCGGGCCCGGTGAAGACCTCTACTCCATCTGGGGACATACCGGCATACGGGTAGTAGATACCGCGCAGCAGGTTGACACGGTCTTCAATTACGGCACTTTCGATGACAGCGACCCATTGTTTTATATAAAATTTACAAGGGGAATTATGCTGTATTCCGTAACGCCGGAAACCTTTGGCGATTTTATGATGGAATACAATTATTTTAAACGCAGTGTCACCGAACAGGTGCTTGACCTGGAGGCTGCAGAAAAAATAAAACTAGTTAATGCCCTATGGAAAAACACGGCGCCGGAGAACAGGTTTTATCCCTATCATTTTTATGCCGACAATTGTACCACCCGCGCCCGCGATATCATCATTAATAATATTGACAGCGTACAATTTAGTGATATCCGTCCGCTGCCCGGTGCCAGCACGTACCGGCAGCTTATCCATCAGTTTATGAAAAACAGCGACCAGGCCTGGAACCGCTTTGGGATAGACGTGTTGCTGGGCACTCACCTGGATGAAAAAATAACCAATAAACAGGCCATGTTCTTACCGGAATACCTGTTGAAAGGTTTTGCCAATGCATCCCGGCACGGCCATGCCCTGGTAAGTCAGACAAACCAGTTGCTCCCCGATGAACAGCCTCAGAACATCCATTTTTTTACGCCGGTGTTTTTGTTTTCAGTGCTCTTGCTTATCATGTTCTCCCTGGCGATTTCAAAAAACAACACTGTAAATAAAATAGCAACCGCCCTGGATGGTTTGTTTTTTTTACTGGTGGGTCTGCTTGGCATGCTGATGCTGACCCTCTGGCTGGCAAGAGTTGATAGCGTTTGTCGCAACAATTATAACCTGCTATGGGCACTCCCCACCCATGCCGTAATGGCGTTTGTTCTTACCTGTGAAAAAAAATGGGTTAAATACTACTGGCTTTTTACCATTATCTTAAATATTTTATTGCTGGTTAGCTGGAGATGGTTGCCGCAGGAAATGAACAACAGCGTGCTGCTGATCATTGTGATATTACTCTTCAGAAGCATTGCACGCTACCGTAATTTTAACAGGAATGACCGAAAAAATCATTGATACCGGTAATAGCAGGCTTTTTTATAAAGTTTCTGGCAACGGATGGCCGGTTGTGCTGTTGCACGGTTTTGCAGAAGACAGCGATATCTGGAACTTGCAACAGGCCGAGCTATCGGCACAATACCGGCTTATTATCCCGGATCTCCCGGGTAGCGGTCGATCCGACCTGGTGAGCAACATGAGTATTGAAGGGTTGGCAGACAGTATCAAAAAAATACTGGAATGGGAATTGTCAACACCACAGGCCGCCGGACCAGCCCAGGGTGTTATTATGATTGGCCATAGCATGGGCGGTTATATTACATTGGCGTTCGCGGAAAAATATCCGGATATATTGCAGGCCATGGGGCTTTTTCATTCTACTGCTTTTGCAGACAACGAAGAAAAAAAGACCACCCGCCAGCGCGGCATTGCCTTTATACAATCGCATGGCAGTTATGAATTTGTAAAACAATCAACACCCAACCTTTTTACTGAAGCTTACCGTATAAAAAACCCTGAAAGGGTGTCAGCAATGATAGACCGCTATGGTACATTAAACCCGTTGGCCCTGGAAGCCTATTACAGGGCTATGATACAAAGACCCGATCGTACGGCTGTTTTACAATCTATTAACAAACCGGTACTTTTCATCATTGGTAAATATGATAAGGCAGTTCCGTTTGAAGACAGCCTGAAACAATGCCATATGCCCGACCAGGCAGCTATTGAAATCCTGGGAAATTCGGCCCATATGGGTATGTGGGAAGAGCGGGAAAAAAGTACCGCAGCCCTGTTGTCATTTTTAGCGGATACAACCGCTTAATTGATTGAACTAAGTGAATGAAAAAATTACTGGCAGCCGGTATTGCGATTCTATTTTTACTGCCCGTGTATGCCATGCATATAAGAGGAGGTGAACTTTCTTATAAATACCTGGGACCAGGTACCGCCCCTAATTCTACCATGTACTTTGTGCGGTTGAAGCTGTACATAGACTGCAATGCCAATTCCCCTACACAAAACGAAACTAATGCCCCCTTTACCGTTTTTAACAAATCTACCGGCACACAGATCTACAATGTGAATGTGAGCCTGACAAGTGAGCAACTCATCACCTACGACCCAGGATCTAATCCCTGTATTACCAACCCACCCACTGATATTTGTTATAAACTAAAATATTTTGAAACCACCATAGAACTACCCGATTCACCAGAGGGGTACACCATCGCCTACCAGCGCTGTTGCCGCATCACCGGTATTGAAAACATCTCGGGTAACAGCAGTTCCGACGGAACAACGTATTCCTGTGATATCCCAGGCACCAATGTGTTGCCCGTTGGTCACAATTCCAGCCCCGTTATTTCCGGTAACGATGCGGTGGCCATCTGCGCCGGTTCCGGTTTCACCTATGATTTTTCCGCCACTGACCCCGATGCCGATTCACTGGTCTATACATTATGCGCGGCCTATAACGGTGGCGGACTGGGTAGCCAGATTGCGGGCTGTATCAATTGTGCGGCACCCAATCCGGCAGCGCCGCCCCCCTATATTGCACTGCCCTATAAATCTCCATACAGTGGTTCCAGCCCCCTGGGCATCAATGCATCCATCAACCCCGCCACCGGTATCATTTCAGGTATTGCGCCTTCTACCACGGCCCAATATGTGGTTACCGGTTGTATTTACGAATACCGGAACGGAGTATTAATCAATGTGCACCGAAAGGATATTCATCTAAAAGTTTCCGATTGTAACCCCCTAAAAGCACTGCTGAACCCGGATTATGATTACTGTGATGATTACCTGGTCACATTTAAAAACGAACAGTTCAACCCGGCGGGGAGCGTATATATCTGGCAATATGGCGATGGCACAAAACCAGATACCTCGCTGGATCCGCTTGGATTGATACAACACCAGTTTGCAGACACAGGAACCTATGCCATTAAATTAGAAGTTATTCTGGCCGGCCAGTGCGTTGATTCCACCAATACCCTTGCCAAAGTATACCCTGGTTTTTATCCCGGTTTTAAGGTTACAGGTTCCTGCCTGTACACCCCGCTACAATTTACTGATACCACCACGGCAAAATATGGTTTTGCTAACGCCTGGCGATGGAATTTCGGAGATGAAACCTCCACAGCAGATACCTCGCACCTGCAAAACCCTGTTTGGAAATATGGCACACTGGGCAGTAAAACCGCCGAACTGATTGTTCAAAGCAGTAAAGGTTGTATTGATACCGTGGTTGTATCACTCACTGTAAAAGATAAGACACCCATCATCCTTCCCTTTACAGACACCCTGATCTGCAGCAACCTCCCCACACAGGATACACTGATGCTGCAGGCCACCAGTATCGATCCCGGCCAGTTTTCCTGGACCCCGCTTACCAGAATCGTAAACGAAAATACCGCTACCCCATTGGTGTTCCCAACCAACACTACCATCTACCAGGTACAGTTCAACGAGGATGGCTGTATCAGTACTGATTCGGTAACAGTGCGGGTAGTAGATCATGTAACCCTGGATGCCGGCCCGGATACCACCATTTGTTTAACAGACGCCATTGTACTGCATCCTGCCACAAACGCCCTGGCTTATACATGGTCTCCGGCTGTAACACTAAACAATCCCCGGGTAAAAAACCCAATTGCCATACCCACCGGCACCACGACCTATCACCTGGCAGCCAGCATCGGAAAATGCAGTATCGGAGATGATATTACCATTCGTACCGTACCCTACCCCAAAGCAGACGCAGGAAAAGACCAGGCGATCTGTTTTGGTGACACGGCCCAATTGAATGCTGCCATTGTAGGGTCTTCCTTTGCCTGGATTCCGGTTATAAGTCTTTATAATGCCAATACGCTGAGTCCCGTGGCCCATCCTTTTGGCACCACGGTTTATCTACTGACGGTGTATGATATGCTTGGTTGCCCCAAACCCGGGCTGGATACTATTATTATAACGGTAAGACCACCAATTATTGCCTCGGCGGGTAATGATACGTCGGTAATCACCAATCAACCCCTGGCCCTGCACGCCACCGGCGCTCCGTTGTACCTGTGGTCACCTCCGGATCACCTGGATCAAACCGGTATCGCAAACCCTGTTGCCATCTTTAACAACAGCGGTATCTATAGCTATACCCTAAAAGCCTATACCCCAGAAAATTGTTTCGCTATGGATACCATAAAGATAAAAGTGTTTCAAACGACGCCGGATATTTATGTACCCAATGCCTTTACACCCGGCGCAGGCCAGAATAACCTTTTCAGACCCATACCGGTAGGCATCACCCGGATTGATTATTTCCGGGTATATAACAGGTGGGGTAATATGGTTTTCAGCAGCAACGACGGCGCTGGCTGGGATGGCAGCATTGCCGGCAAACCACAGGGTTCGGGTACCTATGTATGGCTGGTACGGGGACATGATTTTACCGGTAAGACAATTACCAAAAAAGGCACCATGGTGCTAATCCGTTAGCGAGCTCCTGTTGCCCGGCAGTTCATTCCGACAACTATCCATTGCAGCAACTCCTATTCAACTGCACGGCATTCGCCGACTAACAAATCACCCGATCAACTTACATTTGCCTGCTATTTGTCATTTTACACAAATTAAATCCGCCGAATGAACAGGATAGTTTTTATTACCGGCGCCACTTCAGGGTTCGGAAAAGCCACGGCGCAGAAATTTGCCTCCCATAAATACGATATCATTATCACCGGCAGAAGAGAAAACCTGTTGTATGGGCTGCAAAAAGAATTGGAAAACGATTTTGGGATAGCTGTATTACCACTTGTTTTTGATGTGCGGGAACGGGCCGTTGTTGCAGAAATCATCGGGAAAATACCCGAAAAATGGAAACAGGTAGATATATTGGTAAACAATGCCGGGCTTGCGCTTGGGCGCGATTATTTTGAGGAAGCCAGCCTGGACGACTGGGATACGATGTTAGACACCAATGTAAAGGGGCTTTTATATGTAAGCAGGGCCGTGTTGCCGTTTATGACGGCCAGGAACAAGGGCCATATTATCAACCTGGGTTCTGTTGCTGCTAAAGACGTATATGAAAGAGGCAATGTGTATTGCGCGTCCAAAGCCGCCGTGGATAGCATCAGCAAGGGAATGCGGACAGACCTGCTGCGTCATCGCATAAAGGTTACTGCCATCCACCCCGGGGCCGCCGAAACAGAATTTTCCCTGGTCCGTTTTAAAGGCGATGATAATAGCGCAAAAAAAGTATATGATGGATACCAACCCCTATCGGCAGAAGATGTGGCGGACGTCATTTATTACTGTGCCAGCCTGCCGGAACATGTTTGTATTAACGACTTAGTGCTTACCTGTACGGCGCAGTCCGACGCTTTTTATACATTTAAGGGTTAAATACGTAAAAACCGCTTTTGAAGGCTGATTTACAGGAAATTATTGGTATATACTTTGCATTACCAGCAATGATTTTATATATTGAGGTCTTAAATAATCCGTAATCCTGTCAAAACCTTCATTATGAAAGGCTACCTGATAAAATTCAGTTTACTGCTGGCAATCATCCTAGGATCGCTTGTTTCCCGCGCGCAAGAAGATATTATACATCTCGAAAACTGCATGAACGAATCATATAAGGTTCAGATAGACAGTCTCAAACAATTATTTATCGGTCAGGGTTATGAAGTAGTGCGTGAAGCTTCCGTTAAAATGGAAAGCGAATATGAGCTACCCATTGTACTACCCCTAACCCAGGGCGCTTGGTACCAGTTTATTTTTATTGGCGATCCCAGTTCCAAATTATACGAAGTGCGGATGTACGACTGGAATGAAAGACAGGTGGTATACAAGAAAAATCAGTGGGGCGATGTTGACGGGAATATCATCAGCTACCCGTATATAGCCCAGTTCACGGAATACCATCTCATAAAACCCGTGCAGGTAAACAAGCAGAAAAAGAAAAACCTTTGTGGTTATGTCATGCTCCTTAAAAAAGTAAAATAAGCTCCCCGAAAAAGACGGTGCGCCTGCAACTGTTTACCCCATTTTAAGAAATCCTTAAACATATAGACCCCGGGTTTTGCGTTATTGGTTTTACATTCATGTTATGAAACGAAAACTAATAGCAGCCGTTTTATTATTACCTTTTTTATCTTCATTCTCTGCTAAAAAGAATAGTGCGGAGATACCCTGGACTGCTTCCCGGAAATTAACCTGGTCCGATTTTAGGAGCCGGCCCGATAACAATTCCACCAATGCGGCGCTTACCAGTTCAAAAATTGCTTTTAATTATAGCTATGGCGAAGTAACCGGTTTTAGCTTCACCATCAGTTGCGTATTTGACAAAAACAGCTCCTGGGGCAGACTAAAAACTGTTTATATTCTGGCACATGAGCAGGGTCATTTTGATATTGCGGAGATCTATGCCCGAAAACTGAATAAAACCCTCAGTCATTACGTTTTCAATGCCGCGACCACCCCCAAAGAAATACCCGCTATCTATCAGAAACTGATGAAAGAAGAAGGCGAATTCCAGAACCAATATGATGAGGAAACCAATTTCAGCCGCAATAAAGATATCCAGGCACGCTGGTTGCAAAAGATCCGGGAAGAACTGGATAGGCTGAAAGAATATGCAGGATATAAGTAGGTCAATGGAATAGGAAAAAACGTATAAAAGGTGATGATTTCCTCCAGATCATTTGCGTAACCCTGCCAACTTTTCAAAAAAAATTGGGATACGATCCAAAGATCCATCACCGCGGCAGCATCCGCCTCAAAAGATACGATTATTCACAAGCGGGTTTGTATTTTATAACCATTAATATTCGGCATAAAAAATGCCGGTTTGGAACAATCAGACAACAGCAAATGATATTAAATGATTTTGGAATGATTGCACACCGGCAATGGGAAATATTACCAGATCGGTTTCCAAATATTGAACTGGGTGTTTTTCAAATAATGCCCAATCATATGCATGGCATTATATCGATCGTAGGGGCAGGGCTCGCCCCTGCCCAATCCAACATCGCCCCTGCCCAATCCAATAACGCCACGATTAATGACGCCTCGGGGGCAGGGGCAAGCCCTGCCCCTACGACACGAAATACGGTTGGAAATATTGTGGGGGCGTTTAAATCCCGGGTTGCAAATCTTTGCCTTGAAATATTTAAACAAAAATATCCGGGGGAAATAATGGGAAAATTGTGGCAACTGAACTATTATGAACATATCATCCGTGAAGAACATGCTTTTCTTCAAATCACCAATTACATTACCAACAACCCTTCTAAATGGAATGAGTACCGCTTTTATTCTGCATGAAAACGATGTTATAAAATCAACCTTAGAACAATCCGTATAACTGGGCATCTACCTTGCGGATGATTTCGCCCATATGCTCTTCGTTTTCTGCAAATTTGTTTTTATCGATGTCAATGACTAGCAGGGCGCCTTCTTTGTAGCTTTCGATCCATTTATTGTAATAATCATTGAGCCGTTTCAGGTAATCCAGCCGTATATTTTCTTCATATTCCCTGCCGCGTTTCTGTATCTGGCCCACCAGCGTAGGAACGGAAGCCTTTAGGTAAATCAGCATATCGGGTGGCTTTACCATTGATTTAAGGGTCTGGAAAAATTTATAGTAATTGTCAAAATCACGTTTGCTCATCAAACCCATCTCGTGCAGGTTAGGGGCAAAGATATTGGCGTCTTCAAAGATGGTCCGGTCCTGTATCACCGTTTCGGTGCCGCGGTGAATATCCAGCAGCTGGGTGAGACGGCTGTTCAAAAAATAAATCTGGAGGTTAAAACTCCAGCGGGGCATATCCTCGTAAAAATCATTCAGATAAGGATTGTGATCAACATCTTCAAACTGTGGTATCCATTTATAATGTTTGCTCAGCAACTCCGTAAGCGTGGTTTTACCAGCACCGATGTTTCCCGCAACCGCGATGTGTTTAGGTTTTTTATTTTTTGCCATGGCCATTGATACAATTTGCAGGTGATAGTGCCGCTAAAAATATACAATTCCCCCAACTGTTCCATGATTAAAAGGAAAATAATCAGTAATATTTTAGCCCCGCGGCTTCCCTTACCAGCCGCATGGTTGCAGCAGCGCTTTCCCTGGCTTTTACCGCTCCTTTTTCCATTACCTGCCCGAGATATATTTCATCATTGCAGATGGCTTCGGCTTTTTCCCGAAGCGGCCTGATGAATTGCACCATATCTTCTCCCAGTTGTTTTTTCATATCCCCGTAACGGATATTGCAGCCGTCATAATCCTTTTCAAATTTTACAATCGTTTCTTCCTGGCTTACCAGCCGCATCAGCTGAAAAATATTTTCAATATAAGGCGGTTTCGCTGTATTGGGCATAGCAGGTCCGGCATCTGTTTTTGCCTTCATGATCTTTTTCCGAATCGCATCATCACCGTCATTGAGGTATATAGTGGCATTTTGATTTTCACTTTTGCTCATTTTACCGGTGCCATCCAAAGCAGGCACTTTAACCAGGTTATCGCCAAAATTAAACGCCACGGGTTCGGGAAATACATTTCCATAGCGATGATTGAAACGGGCCGCAAAATTGCGCGCCATTTCAAGGTGTTGTTCCTGGTCTTTGCCTACCGGAACATACAGGGCCCGGTGAACCAGTATATCGGCAGCCTGCAATACCGGGTAAGTAAGTAAACCCGTATTTACATTCTGGGGTGATAGTCGCACCTTATCCTTGAAAGTAGCAGTTTTCTCCAATTCTCCCTTATAGGCCAGCATGTTCAGGTACAGGTATAATTCAGCAATTTCAGGTATATCACTTTGTAAATGAAAGGTGCATTTATCCGGGTCAAGACCGGCTGCTATGCATTCTGCAAACACTCTTTTCACGTTAGTCTTTAATTCCCGGGTGTCGGGGTGGGTAGTGAGCGAATGCCAGTCAGCCACGGAGAAAAAACAGTCATATGCGTCCTGCATGCGAACCCAGTTGCGCATGGCGCCAAAATAATTTCCCAGGTGTAAAAAACCCGTTGGCCTGATACCACTCATTACAATCTCTTGCTTGCCCATAAGCGGCGAAGATAAGAAGGGATGACCGATATTGGGAGGAGCCCCCGGGGCCGGTTGGCCATCCTGTTCAAAATAGGTGGCCTGCCAATGGCGTTCTGTCGTGAAACCTCAAAACCGGCAATTTTTAAGCCTTTCATCACAAAACTCCGCAGCATGAAGGCAATTCTTTATTTTTGTTGTATATGGAAGTAACCAGCCAATTGATAGATAATTTAGCAACCCTGGCCAGGCTGCAGTTTAAAGAGGAGGAGAAAGCGGGCATAAAAGACGACCTGCAGCGCATGATTGCGTTTGTGGAGAAATTGCAGGAAGTAGACACCCGTGGTACCGAGCCGCTGTTGCACATGACGGAGGCTATGAACAGGTACCGGGAGGATGAAATAAAAGGTTCCATGCAAAAAGAAACCGCGCTGCACAACGCGCCTTCGGCAGATAATGATTATTTTAAAGTTCCCAAAGTAATTAAAAAGTAAAAAAATACCATTAACCTTCTATGAACGCTATTATACAGCTTGAAAACATCATGAAAGCGTACTTTATGGGAAAACAACCCATACCGGTTTTAAAAGGTATCTCGCTCAATATTTTTAAAAATGAATACGTGGCGCTGATGGGCCCTTCCGGCTCCGGTAAAAGTACACTCATGAATATAGTGGGTTGCCTTGATTCGCCTACTGGCGGCCGTTATATACTAAACCAGCAGGATGTAAGCAAAATGTCTGACGACGACCTGGCGGAGGTTCGCAACAAGGAAATCGGGTTCGTATTCCAGCAATTTAATTTGCTGCCAAGGCTAAGCGCTGCAGAAAATGTGGCCCTTCCCCTGGTATACGCAGGAATTTCAAAAAAGCTAAGAACTGAAATGGCGATGGACGTACTGGAAAAAGTAAGTCTTACAGACCGGAGCCATCATAAACCAAATGAGTTAAGTGGCGGACAATGCCAGCGCGTGGCCATTGCAAGGGCATTGGTAAACAGCCCATCCATTATACTGGCCGATGAGCCTACCGGCAACCTGGATTCGAAAACATCCATTGAAATCATGGATATTTTTGGCGCCATTCAGGCCAGCGGCAATACCGTTGTGCTGGTAACACACGAAGAGGACATTGCCCTGCACGCCCATCGTGTGGTGCGTCTGCGCGACGGGCTCATAGAAACAGACAAAGTAAACGAACACATTATCGCTTCGCTGGCGCACTGATACCGGCAATAAAATGAATATTAAGAGAGCCTGCCGGGGTACAGGAATTACCGGCGCCGGTCCTTGCGGTAAACATTAGTCAAACTTACCCGGAATGTCAACTAAAATATATACCAAAACTGGCGATAAAGGCAACACCTCGCTTATTGGCGGCACCAAAGTTTCCAAATCAGATATACGCATAGAAGCCTTCGGAACGGTGGATGAACTCAATTCCTATATCGGTTTATGCCGCGACCTGCTCAGCGAAGCACAAAGTCGCGACCTGCTCCTTGAAATCCAGGACAGGTTGTTTACCATTGGCGCTTCACTGGCCTGTGACCCGGTTAAAGAACCCAAACTGCGTCTGCCCGATTTAAAAGAAACCGATGCCATCCTGCTGGAAAATGAAATTGACCGCATGAATGAAACCCTGCCGCCCATGAAATCATTTATTTTGCCGGGCGGGCATCCTCTTGTGTCGCACCTGCACCTGGCCCGTTGCATCTGCCGCCGCGCGGAACGTTGCTGCGTACGGCTGGCAACGACGGGCACCGGAACAGCACCCATTATACTGCAATACCTCAACCGCCTCAGCGATTATTTGTTTGTACTAAGTCGTTATACCGGCCACCTGCTGCAAACAGCAGAGATTGCCTGGAAACCACGGACCGGATAAACAACGCTGGCTAAATCCGCAGCGCCCGCTGTCTGCAGATTGTCGTATCTAACGATATAGCACAATTGAATACCACAATTGAATACAAAATCGGGCAATAACAACGGGTGGTTCACGCAACCCATCGGCTCCAAAATTGCCCGCAACCGTTTTATTACCAAGATGTTTAGGTCCGAACCCGCCCGGTCTGACGGCCATTGTGAAATGGATTGCAAAAATCACGGAGATCACGGCCGGATGGCATTGGGAATCAACCGACTATTTTACCGTCTTTCATGTGTAGAATGCGGTCACTCATTTGCGCCAGTTCCTCGTTATGGGTAACGATTAGAAAAGTCTGGTTAAATTGTTTGCGGAGACTGAAGAATAAATCATGCAGTTCACGGGCGTTGGCAGAGTCCAGGTTGCCGCTTGGCTCATCGGCAAAAATTATTTTAGGCTGGTTGATCAGCGCACGCGCCACGGCCACTCTTTGCTGTTCACCGCCCGAAAGCTGTTGGGGTTTGTTTTCCATGCGGTTGGCAAGGCCCAGTAATTCAAGCAGGATGGCGGCCCTTTCCGCTACTTCCTTTTTATTGCGGCCCGCAATCCAACCCGGGATGCTTACATTCTCAAGGGCAGTAAATTCCGGCAAGAGATGATGAAACTGGAAAACAAAACCAATATTACGGTTCCGGAAAGCCGCCATTGATTTTGCATTCATTTCACCCAGGTTTTTATCGTCCAGCAGGATGATGCCGCTGGCAGCTCTGTCAAGCGTACCCAGTATATGCAGGAGCGTACTTTTACCGCAGCCGGAAGGGCCTGAAATACTTACAATTTCGCCCTGCTTTATTGCCAGATCTACGCCTCGTAAGACCTCCAACTGTCCGTAGGATTTATATATAGCCGTTGCTTTTAACATGCTTTTAATATCTTATTCCATTAAAATACGAACCTACAATTTTATTCGTTCCTAGCACCAGGCACTGGTAAATTTGCTCTTTAAAATGGTGAAAACTACATTTGGTTGTTCAGTATTAACCGTTACATTTGCCGAAAATCAAAGACAGTCAACAATGTTCTGGACACTTGAACTAGCATCCTATTTAGAAGACGCCCCCTGGCCGGCTACCAAGGACGAGTTAATTGACTATGCTATCCGCAGCGGCGCCCCCATTGAAGTGGTGGAAAACCTGCAGGAACTGGAAGATGAGGGTGAGATCTATGAAGCGATAGATGATATCTGGCCTGACTACCCATCGCAGGAAGATTTCTTTTTCAATGAAGATGAATATTGATCCCGTTTTTCTTACGGCAATCATATAACCTATACCAGGAACCACGCAATTAAACGCGTGGTTTTTTTTACCCTAACTGAAAATAACCGATAAAGGACAGGACTGAGCATGATGGATCACTGCAATCAATTTTCCCGGCATGCTTTGGCGCAAGATTATTCAACGCCTAATTTTGTCATCACCTCGGTGCTTACTCCAGTGGAAGAATAGCCCCCGTCGTGGTATAGATTCTGCATGGTCACCATACGGGTAAGATCAGAAAACAAGGTAACGCAATAATCTGCGCAGGAAGCAGCGCTGGCATTGCCGAGCGGAGAAATGGCATTGGCATAATCATAAAAATCACCAAAACCCTTGATGCCATTACCGGCCGTTGTTTTGGTGGGCGATTGTGAAACGGTATTGATGCGCACTTTTTTATCCACACCATAGTGATAACCAAAACTGCGAGCAATGGATTCCAGCATGGCTTTTATATCCGCCATATCCGTATAAAAAGGATAGGTACGCTGCGCCGCGGCATACGTAAGCGCCACCACGCTGCCCCATTCATTGATGGCATCCAGTTTTTTTGCAACCGCCAGCATTTTATGCAGCGACATGGCAGATACATCAATCCCTTTCATGAAATAATCATAATTGGATTCTTCATATGGCACATTTTTGCGGATATTAACGCTCATACCAATGGAATGTAGCAGGAAATCAATTTTGCCGCCCAGCACTTCCTGCGATTTTGTAAACAGGCTGGTAATTTCTTCTATATTGGTGGCATCTGCCGGAATGATTTCCGCCTTTGTTTTTTCTGCCAGTATTTTTATTTGTCCCATGCGCATGGCAATGGGCGCATTGGTTAATACAATGGTGGCCCCTTCTTCATATGCTTTTTCCGCTACTTTCCACGCAATTGAATTTTCATCCAGTGCACCGGTAATAATGCCGCGCTTTCCCTTTAACAGATTATATGCCATAACAATAAATTAATAGTATTGATTGTGGTTGCCAAAAATAAGAACTTATTTCAAAGTAGGCGGAAACAGCCATAAAATTAACCGCACGGCAGTAAATATCATTGTCAGTACCAGTACAGCACCGCTGATCATATACAATAGCAACCTGGCCATAGATACCCGGGGTTGTATGATTCGCTGCAAACCACGATTCAACCACCAGGTCAGCACAGCAAAAGGTACAAGCATAAGAAAAACAGGAAGCGGAATATTTTTCATTGAATTATTTATCGACATAAATATTCCGGCCGGCGATATTCATGGCAAGTTTAAAAGGCAGGTGGATCTGCCAGCTTCCTGAACAGACCGGCCCCTACGGTCTTTAATCCGAGATCATTTCCCTGGCATTTGCCAATGCGGCGGCCGTGGGCTTTTCTCCCCCCAGCATACGCGCAATGGTAGCAATACGTTCCTCTGTTGAAAGCAAACGGATATTTGTTTTAATGGCATCCCCTTTTACTTCTTTGTATACAAAAAAATGCGCATCTGCCCGGCCTGCAATCTGTGGCTGATGCGTAATGGATATCACCTGGCGCCGGGTTGCCAACGCTTTCATAATAATACCTACCTGCCTGGCTGCTTCGCCGGAAATACCGGTATCTATCTCATCAAAAATAAGCGTAGGCAGGTCAAGCGACTGCGCTACCAACGATTTTATACACAACATCAGCCTGCTTAATTCACCCCCCGAAGCCACTTTGCGAATGGGTTCAAAACGGTTACTGCCACCGGCCTCACCGGCCGGCAGGTTGGCATCAAAAAGAAAATCAATTTTATCCAATCCGTATTCATTCAGCAATGAAGCTGGTACCGCACCAATATCCTGTACGTCTACCCGCAATCTTGCATTGGGCATGCCCACCTGTTTCAGCAAAGCATTTACTTTTTCCTGTAAAGGCCTGCTTTGTTTTTTCCTGTTTACCGAAAGTTGCGCCGCCAGCCCCTGCGCGACGGTAAACTGTACCTGTGTTTCTTTTTCTTTCAACGCTATGGCTTCATCAATATTCAGCACCGACAGCATTTTTTCCGAAAGCGCTGATTGCACTGCCAGCAATTCGTCCGTATTTTTTACACCGTGTTTCTTTAACAGTTTATAACCCGTGGCAATGCGGTCGCTCACCGCTTCAATGCGTTTTGGATCAAATTGCACATGATCATTAATGCGTTCTATTTCTTCTCCTATATCAGAAAGTTCCAGTTGCGCCGATTGCAGACGTTGAAGCAGGCCCGGCAGGGCAGTATGATAAGCCGCATAAGTCTGCAACTGCTGCAGCACCCGTTTTACTTGTTGTACCAGCGGCTGCTCGCCTTCATTCAGTTCGTAGCTTACAGCCAACAACACCCCTTTTATTCCTTCGGCATTGCTCAGTAATTTCAATTCGGCATCCAGGTCTTCCAGCTCATTTTCCTTCAAAGCCGCTTCCTCCAGTTCATCAGACAAAAATTTATTATAATCATATACGGCGGCAAATTGCTTTTTTTGTTCCTGTAATTGCTGCAGTGTATTGCCGGATTGCAGCCAGTTGTGATAGACAGCCTGGTATTGTTGCAACAACGCGTTATTGCCAGCCAGCGCATCCAGTACTTCGCGCTGGAAATGCGTTTCTCCCAAGGCAAGCGTATCAAATTGCTGGTGCAGGTCTACCAGCATGGCACTCAGTTGCCGCAACTGGTCAAGGTTTACCGGCGTATCGTTTACAAATGCCCGCGATTTTCCGTTCACACCTATTTCCCTTCTTATCACCAGGTCTTCTTCCATATCAAGGTCCTGGGCTGTAAAAAACTGTTCTACGTTTTTTTTGCCCTGTGTTTTAAAAAAGCCTTCCACAATGCATTTCTTTCCGCGATTACGCAAAGCCGCGCTGTCGGCACGATCACCCAGTATCAGCGACAAGGCACCCATAAGAATAGATTTGCCCGCACCGGTTTCTCCCGTAATGATATTGAGCATACCGGAAAAATCAATTTCTATTTCATCAATAATGGCGTAATTCTGTATGTGCAGTTTCTGGAGCATATTTTTTGCAACACCGTTTATGCCTGGCAAATTAAAGGAAAATATTTTGCCGGAAAGGCATATCTATACACATTCTCCCGGTAAAAAAACGGGTTGTTCAGTGGGCGGCCTGTTTGAAAAGAAAAAAGGGACACAAATGCATCCCCTTAAATATTATAGTGCTTGCCCGGCTTTTACAAAAAGCAAGGGCTAATGCATTGGTGTTTTCTTATTTCACATCAATGGCATCAGCCAGGTCGTTGTCAACCAATATACGGCCGCAGTTTTCGCAAATGATGATTTTTTTGCGTTGTTTTATTTCGCTTTGTTTTTGTGGAGGAATAGCGTTGAAGCAACCACCACACGCATCGCGCTCTACCGGTACTACAGCTAAACCATTGCGGTAATTTTTGCGAATGCGATCATAGGAATTCAGCAAACGCTCGTCTACTTTTTCACGTGCTTCCGCGCTCAATTTATTAAAATGCTTTTCTTCTTTTTCGGTGGTTGACACAATTTTTTCCAGTTCCTCTTTTTTATTTTTCAGCACGCCTTCCTTAGTGGCCAGGGCTTTTTTGGCTTTTTCCAGCAATACGGCTTTCTCCGCAATCTCTTCCTGCGCATCCTTTATATGTTTCTCCGCCAGCTTTACTTCCAGTTGCTGCATTTCAATTTCCTTGTTAACGGCTTCAAACTCCCGGCTGTTCTTTACATTGGTGGTTTGTTTTTCGTATTTTTTTAC
Organism: Bacteroidota bacterium; assembly: GCA_040007355.1. Classification (GTDB taxonomy): domain Bacteria; phylum Bacteroidota; class Bacteroidia; order Chitinophagales; family Chitinophagaceae; genus JACMLD01. Next base: position 78,524 of record JBDTVE010000251.1, read on the forward strand.
CAGCGCTTCCGATTCTTTTATCAGCTCTTTTTTCTGGTTGATAAATTCATTGATACCATTGATTTCTTCTTCCACACGGGTCTGCCGCGAATGCAAACCGGTAATCTCATCTTCCAGGTCGCTTACTTCCATTGGTAATTCGCCTTTCAGAATCTGGATCTCATCCAGCTTGCTTTCCGTTTTCTGCAGGGTAACCAGGGAGGTGAGTTTTTCTTCAACCGAAAAATCTTTTACTGTTGCCATATTGTAGTGTGTATTTTTTGTTTGTTATGATACTGGCTTCTGAACTTTGGGCGGCATCGTTGCGTCGCAAGCACTTCATCATTTGTACTTATTTCAGCACCGGCGTAAAATGCCTTTCCGAATTCCAATACTCATCCCAGGAAATAATTGACCGGATTGGTTTTTACCCCTGTTTTGAGGGCAGCAAAGGTAGGGAATTTTTCCCGCAAAAAACCGGCTACCAGGTCTATCGTAAACTGCTCGCTTTCATAATGCCCCGTATCGGCAATGACCAGGGCTCCATTAGCATCAAAAAACTCATGGTATTTAACATCGGCGGTTATATAGAAATCGGCACCTGCCGCTATTGCATTGGAAATCAGGAAACTGCCAGCACCCCCACAAACCGCCACCCGTTTCACCGTTTTACCGGTAAACGGGGTATGGCGTATTACCGGCACGCCAAACACCTCTCTTATTTGTTGTAAAAATGCCTTTTCCTCCAGGGGCCGGGCTAGTTCACCCAGCATACCCGCCCCTATACCTTCGTGGTGGTTGCCCAGTGTTACCAGATCATAGGCTGGTTCTTCGTAGGGATGAACCGCTTTCAGGGCCGCCAGCATTTTATTTTCAAGCCAGCCGGGAAAGATGATCTCTATTTTTATTTCGTCTTCCTGGTGCTGCCGGCCAATGGTGCCGGCAAATGGATGGGCGCCCTCCCCCGCCGTGTAAGTTCCCGTACCCGCGGCATTAAAGCTGCATTCACTATAATTTCCAATATGACCCGCACCTGCCGAAAAAAGAGCGGTACGCACCGATTCAGCCTGTAGCTGGGGAACAAACACAAATAATTTTCGGAGCAATCCCGGTACGGGCACCAACACCCGGCAGTTGATCAAACCAAGTTTGCTAGCTATCATGCCGTTTACACCTTGTTGTACATTGTCAAGGTTGGTATGAATGGCATAAATGGCGATATCGTTTTTAATGGCCGCAATAATTGTTTTTTCTATATAATTTTTCCCGTTGATCTTTTTCAATGCCCGGAATACAATGGGATGGTGCGCAATGACCAGGTTGCATTTTTTTTGGATGGCCTCCTGCACCACTTCTTCCGTTGCATCCAGGCAGATGATGGCCCCGGTACATTCCCATTCTGCGGCACCGATAATCAACCCGGCATTGTCGTATGTTTCCTGCAAAACCGGCGGTGCAATGGATTCCAGGTGTAAAATGATATCGGCAATTTTCATGGTTTAAAGATAAGAATCCGTATACTAAACAATCGGGTAATCGCGCTGGCATACCGGCTGAGCAGCCACCATCGGAACAGGATGCCTTATTTTTTGACCCGGCCAATACCAAACTGGTCCGCAGCACGCACCAGCTGATGGCCGTTGAACTGCAATTCCAACATCTTCTCACTGGCAACGCTGTTATTGAATTCATCCTTTAATGTGGTGAGCACTTTACGGGTCTTTGTCTCTATTACCTCGCCGCTGGACGGATAGGCATACCGGCCGTCAAGACTAAAGGTTACCCAGCCCGGCATGTCCTGCAAGGGAATGGTAGTAAGTTGCTGATAAGGCGCCGAAGCGCTAAAAATATGGAGTCGCATATTGTGGCCATCGCAAACCCAAAGCTCTTTTTCATCCGGCGTAAGACCAATGCCATGGCTGGGGTCGCCATGTCGCCGAACCGGTCCTGGTTCCCAGCCTTCCACCGTTATATGCGCCAGCCGTGCGCCCGATTTTAGATCGCCTACTTCAAACCCCAGCAGGCTGTCTACAGTTACATATGCCAGGGTTTCTTTTGCGTTGATGGTGAAGGGCCGGATAAAATGCCGGAAAGGTCCAATTTTTTTTACCAGCTCATGTTTTTTTGCATCCACAACAAAAAGCCAGGGACTGCCAATATCATCCAGGTACACAAAATTGCCGGATGCTCCATACAGGGTATTATGCGATCTTTTAAATCCTTCAATCTTTTTTATGATATTGCCGGTTTTACAATCCACCACGTTCCAGCAATTGTTTTCCAAGGAAGGCAGGTACATGGTAAGACCGTTGGGAGAAATTGACATCCGGTCGCAGCCCTTCTCAAAAGCCTTTTCCCATACTATTTTCCCCGTGGCCAGGTCAATCCTTTGCAGCGATTCCAGGGTACTGACAAAAACACTATTGAGTGGTACGCTGGCGGCAATGCCTTTTACATTGGAAGGCTTACCATTGGCATGAAATCCTCTTAAGGGAATTCGTTTTACAAACCGGTGACCATGATCAATATCAAATACAAGGATGCCATGACCGCCATAGCCAAGATAATCCCGGATACCCGGCACCGCCACATATAAATAATGTTTCACCGGTAGTTGGAGAATTGTTTGCGGTTGCGCCGGTACACCGAAAATAAGTAACCCGCAAACCAGCCAATTACACAGCCAGCCATGTTTCATGTTTCTGCCATTTAAGTTTGCACTAAAGTTAGGGCAATCATTGGCTGGCGTGTAAAAAAGATTCAGGTAAAAACAAAAACTGCCTATAGGAAGCACCAGGCCTGGCATTAGGAAGAAAAAATAAAAAACAATAGTACGGCCAGGAAAAGCAGCAACGGTATAAGCGGGAGGCGTAACTCCGCATGAAGACCGTTTCCTACCCACCAATTTTTAATATCTCTTACCGGATTTTTCATGTCTGCCTTTAAATAAGTTAGTAAAAATGTAGAAAATAAAGGAAACAACGAGTTGTTTTGTATCTTTTAATGTTATTTTAAAAATGAAGTTAAAATGCCGTGTTTTTTATTAATATGAAAGACAGCCTTCTCCGAAGAGGAGGATGTCTGCTGGCGCTTATCTGACCAACATAGCTTAATAATTCCTTATCCGGTGGAGCTTGGACATCAACACCGGCGCCAACTGATCCGCATTAAATTTTACCGGCAATTTTCGTGTAAAGCCGCGGGCCTGAGCAATATACAAATCCACGCATCGGTGGGCGAATAAAATAAAATGGCAGGCCATGGGCGCCGGAAAGTTGCTGCCATCCAGGTGATTTGCGTCCATTCACCAACTAGGAAGGGCCGTTATGTGCCTTTTCGCCCGTATCTGCTTGCTGTTTGCAGCCGCCCTATTGAATTACTTTTTCAACCCTCGTAAATTTGTCATTTGAATTAAATCCTTCCATCACTATTCTGAAACGGTGCGTTACATCATTGTTGTAGAATTGTATCTTAAACCGTTTCTTGTTTTTATTCAGCAGTATATAGGGTGTCCAGTACAAAGTGGTTCGCAAGTCGGGCAAATCGTTTAACAAAGAGGTCGTTGCATAATCGGGAGAATAGAATTCCTTAATCGGAGTATAACCGGTTATCTGAACATAATCAAGTCCTTTCGCATTATCGTTGTTTGTCCGGTCGCCGCCTTTCTTGGTATATATGGCAATGGCACCGCCGCCTCTACTGGATATACCACCTGTGGTACCGGGGCTGAATACTTTTACATAGGCCACATCATTCATATTGAGGCTTTGCATAAAGCTCGCATCGGTTTGCATCTCATCCAGGTAGAACACGGGCGTACCGCCGCGCCATGTCAATGAGGGGGTGCCGCCGCTGGTATTGATTTGCAGCCCGGCCACCTTGCCCTGCAGATACTGGAAAATGGTTTGGTTGCTGGTTGCAAATGGATCATTTACTACGTCAAAATTCCGCGAATCTCCGCCGGAGAACATGCCACTGGCATATTTCTCATCCATCTTTTCTACATTTGATTTTGATTTGCCGGTAATGACAACCTCCTTTAATACCTGTTCTTTCTCTCTCCTGGCACGTTGTACGGCTACTCTCATTTCATCTGATGCGTTTCTGACATTTTTTGAAACCACCGCTGTATCGGGCTCCAGTCCTGTCTTCCGGTTTTCATCGTTCAAAAATAATTTACCCGGACTATGGTACAAGCCGTTGTCTACATGGAGCAGAGATTTATCAAAGACCAGTTTTTTGTCGTTAAACTGAAAATAGAGTTTGGCGAAATCATAAAATACAAGTCCGTCGGTTTGCACCGTTCCTTTCCGGTCTACCGGCAACGACAAAAAAGTCTTTGCAGAATCCTTTGTCTGTAGTATACCGTTGAGCTTGGTATCGGGTGAAAAATGGCCTGTCTGCATACCAATCAGTTTGCCATTAATGCTGAGGTAATTGCTTTCTTTTATGGCGGGTGCTGGTGGGTGGGCGGCAAACACACTGTCCCAGTGATACCGTCTCCAGCCATTGGTAAGCATTACCAGGTCAAGGTATATAGCGGCGCTGTCGGACGTACTAAAAAAATAATAATAAGGGTTGGCTATTTTACCGTGCAGATCGGCAGTTAGCAAAAGATGTGAAATAATATTGTCTTCATTAGGCGAGGGCGGCATATTCAGATCCGCATCCGTAACAGACAGGGAAAGATTGGCGTGAAAAGTGTCGGAGATCTGTACTTCCAGGGTGTTGAGTCCCCGTTTGTTTTTATTAAGCACCGGTATCCATGCATCGGCATCAAATTCATAATCATGATTGTTTACAAACGTCACCCGTTCGGCCAGTGGTTTAAAATTCTTGTCAAAAACGGTAATCTGTAAAATGCCCGTGGGAAGTTGTTTGGTAGGGATCATTCCCGAAGTAAGGTTATTCGCAGACAGGTTCACATTTGCATAGTAGACCAGTTGCTGGTTCATATAGGCAATGATGTGCAGCGATTTTCCATCCGCGCTTATATTGTCGGACCGCTGCAGAATGAATTTTTTGTTTTCCGGCGCATTGCTTACCTGCAGGCCAATGCCCTGGGGCTTCACCGCAGGCAGCGGGGTGATGTATTCTTTGCCGGCAGCGTCTTTCCATACCGCAGAATAGACTTCTCCGGCTTTGGGGTCCATCTTAAAGGAGCCCATACCATCGTGCACTGATTGAAAATCACCTGTTTTAGCACCGGCGGCTGTTTTTATATATCCTTTTGCATTTACGGGCAGTCCGTTTGCATCCGTTACTTTAAACGCCAGCACACAGGAAATTCCGGCAACCATATCTCCCCCCTCCGGCAGAAAGCTGATGCTCACGGGTAGGGGTGACCGGCTTTTTATGGGTTTGGCACCGGTAAGAACGCGTATCGGTTTTACAAATAGGAAATTGGTATCCCCGCTTATCATGGCAGCAGTATAGGCCCTGAAAAATACCAGGTTTTTGGAAAAGCCCGGCGCCAGTGTAATGCTGCCTGCCGCGCTGGATTCGCCCACCGGGGCTGTCACCCGGCTAATTACATTGCCCGCCTCATCCGTTAGCTCCGCATAAAAATTCCGGACATTCTCGGCGTGCTCCAGCCCGTCAAAAATATAAGCCTTGAACCAGATGGTTTCGCCGGGATTATAAAAATTTTTATCAAAATGGACATAAATCTTTTCCTGCGGATCTGCCTGTTTAAAAACGCCGAGCAATGAGTCTATATTTTGCGCATCTGCGCGGATAAAACCGGTCAAAAGAACAACACAAAGAATAAAGTAAGTGTACATTTGTTTTTGCATGACAACGAATAATTTCAGATTTAGCTAATTTATAGCAATCCCCGCTCACTACTGGCCGGCGGCGTAAGATTAACAATTTATTGAACGCAATGTAACTCATGAACAGTAAAAAACGATACAGGGATTATACCGCGCACCTGCAAAAAATTGCGGATACAAGATACGCTATTGCTGTATTGCAATGGGACCAGGAAACCTATATGCCCCCAAAAGGGGCCGGTTTCAGGGCCCGGCAAATTGCCACCCTAAGCGAAATAAGCCACGAATTATTTACGGGCGATTCCTTTACAAATATTTTGCAGGACCTGATGGCCTGTGATGACCTGGATGAAACCGCCCGGAAAAACCTGGAGCTGAGCTGGTATGATTATACCCAGCAACACAAACTAACCGGCGATTTTGTACGGCGCCTGAGCGAAGCCACTTCGGCCAGCTTCCAGGCATGGGTAACCGCAAAAAAAGAAAATGAATTTTCCCTTTTTGAACCGCACCTGGCAGGGCTGCTGGAGCTGAAAAAACAGGAGGCCGGTTTCCTGGGTTTTGAAGATCATCCTTACAATGCCCTGCTTAACCAGTATGAACGCGGTTGCACCGTTCGTTTGCTGGACAGGGTATTCAGCACCCTGCAATCGCCCTTAAAAGAATTATTGAACAGGATACAGGCCTGCCCGGCACCAGACGACGGGTTTCTGCGGAGGCAATACCCCAAGGAACAGCAATGGCAGTTTGGAATAATGCTGCTAAAACAACTGGGGTTTGATTTTGAGGCAGGCCGGCAGGATATGGCCGAGCATCCGTTTACCACTAATTTCAGCAGCCAGGATGTGCGGCTTACCACCCGTATAGACGAACATGATTTCAGCAATATGACCTGGAGCTGCATACACGAGTGCGGCCACGGTTTATATGAACAGGGTCTGCCCGCAGACTTTTACGGGCTGCCGCTGGGCGAATACACCTCGCTAGGCATACACGAATCGCAATCCCGTTTATGGGAAAACAATGTTGGCCGTAGCCTTGACTGCTGGCGTTATTTCTACCCGGTAGCCCGGTCCTGGTTTCCGGAGCAGCTGAAAGATATTTCATTGGAACAGTTCTATGGAGGTATTAACCGGGTGCAGCCCTCCTTTATCCGGACAGAAGCAGATGAACTTACTTATCATTTTCATGTTCAGATTCGGTATGAACTGGAAAAAAAGCTGCTGGAAGGCAGTTTGGCCGTCAAAGACATTCCGGCCTACTGGAATGAACAATACAGGGAACTCCTGGGCGTTATTGTACCGGACAACCGCAAGGGTTGCCTGCAGGACGTGCATTGGAGCCATGGAAGTTTTGGCTATTTTCCCACATACAGCCTGGGCAGCTTTTATGCCGCGCAGTTTTTTGGCGCAGCACAGAAAAACATACCAAACCTTGCCGCGTCCATAACAAATGGCAACTATAAGCCATTGTTAGATTGGTTACGAACGAATATTCATATGCATGGCCGCAGGTATACAAGCGGGGAATTGTGTGAACGGATAACCGGCGAACCATTGGATACCGGTTATTTCATACACTATGCAACAAACAAATACAAGGCTATTTATGGATTTTAAAAAACCGGTTATACGATGCCTGCTATTGCCGGTGATGCTGGCAGGTACGTTGTTCAGCTTCTCCTGTAAAAAAGCAATTGAGCAGCAGCAAAAAAATATCATTGTAGATGCTATGACACATGGCCGTTGGTACGTAGAGCAGTATACCCAGGATGCAATAGATATCACTCCCGGCTTCCTGGATTATGAATTCCAGTTTTATGAAAACGGACAGGTAGACGGAATAAAAACCATTTTTATTAAAAGCGGTACCTGGAGTGCCGATATCGGCAATTACACCATTACGGCCGCATTCCCCGCCGACGCCAGTGATACACTCAAATTGCTTAACCATACCTGGAAAATAACCGACAGTTACCTGGATTACGTGGAAGCAAAAACCACCACTGCCAGCGGCGAAAACACCCTGCACCTGAGAAAAAAATAATTGCTGAATAAACAATAAAAATAATATCCACTTCCTGACAGGATTCAGGCTGCACACCGGTTGCGGCTTTTTTTATGCCGTTTGCAAACGCCATTCTATGGGGAAACCATTACTGATTAAAAAATAGGTAATCGTATATACCTAATTTGAAAACCCGCCGTTTAATAGCCAGATATCCTTTGATAATCCCGAATCCAACATCACATGAAGGCTGTTTGGCACATTGTGCTCCGTACACTGTATGTACTGTTGTTTTGCCTGTTCTTTCAGCAAACAATGGTAGCACAGTTACATGCAGATTTTACCGCAGGCCCGGCCAACGGCTGTGCCCCGGTATTTATCCAGTTTAAAGACATCAGCACCGGCTCTCCCACCAACTGGAAATGGGACCTGGGCAATGGCACGATTTCATTCCTGCAGAATCCTTCAACCACCTATTTCAATCCCGGCAAATACACCATTAAACTAGTTATAAGAAATGGAACCAGTTCGGATTCCATTGTAAAATTGAACCATATTACCATCAATGCACTGCCCAAACCATTGTTTAAAGCTTCCGATACCACCGGCTGTTACCCGTTAAAAGTAAATTTTACAGACCAGAGCCTGGCGCAGGAAGGCGGCATTGTTAAATGGGAATGGGATCTGGGCGATGGCACCCTGTCTACCGCACAGCATCCTACGCACGTATATACCGGTCCGGGCAACTACAATGTTATACTCCGGATCACCAATACCGCCGGCTGTGTGAGTACCCTGTCAAAGGCCCAGTATATAAAAATAAAAGACGGGGTAAAAGCAGATTTTGGCTATACCGGCAGCAGCCAGTGCACACCCCCTTCCATAGTGCATTTTACCAATAAAAGCAACGGCACCGGGGTGCTGTCTTACCAATGGCTTTTTGGCGATGGACAATCCTCCACCGTACAAAATCCTTCCAATACTTATCAGGCAGCGGGGCTGTACAGCTTACAGTTAATCGTAAAAAACAATGCCGGGTGTATTGACACGCTTACAAAAAAAGATTCTATTGCCGTAGGGGTTGCCAAAGCAAATTTTACGGCGCCCGATAGTATCTGCCAGAACATCTCTTTCCAGGTGTTTAATACCTCGGCACCGGCTACCGGTAACCTGTACTGGAAATTTGGCAACAGAAGCGTATCGGCCGATCCAAAACCTTTTGTACGGTACGACAGCGCAGGCACTTATTCCATCAGCCTGGTGGCGGATTTTGGCAGTTGCAAGGATTCCGCTGTAAAAACGGTTAAAATTTTACCCAAGGCAATTGCTGCGTTTACCACGGCAAAAACAGCATCCTGCAAGGCCCCATTTAGCGTGCCGTTTTCAAACCTTACCAAAAACGCCATTGCTTTTACGTGGTTGTTTGGCGACGGTAATTCATCGGCGATGGAAAACCCTTCACATACTTATCTAAAGGAAGGTTCTTATACCGTAACACTAATTGTTACCAATAACAACGGTTGCACCGATACCCTTCACCAACAGGATTATATCAATATCATACCGGCTGAGGTTCAGATAGTGGGTCTACCGCTATCGGGGTGTGCCCCGTTGGTGTTTGATCCGTCGTATACAGTAAAATCAATTGTTCCCATTGCCAGTTATCTCTGGGATTTTGGCGACGGAACCTCTTCTGCATCCGAACACCCGGTACATGTTTACAATACCCCCGGCACCTACAACGTTTCGCTTATCTATACTACAACTGAAGGCTGTATGGGTACCATCAAATATCCAAAAGCGGTGCAGGCCGGGCAAAAACCATTTGCATCTTTTACGGCCAATCCTACCAATACCTGTGCTTCCACACCGGTTGTTTTCACCGATAACGCTGGTGGCAGTATTACCAACTGGCTTTGGAACTTCGGGGATGGTATAACAGATACGGCCCGTAACCCCACACACTTTTACAATGATACCGGCTATTTTCACGTGCGTTTGATTGTAAGCAATAACGGTTGTTCCGACACTTTGCTGGTGCCGAAAGCCGTGCACATAAAACCGCCGGTGGCAAAATTTGCCGTAGATACCAGGTGCAACGATCCCTATCGTTTTGCATTTACCAATTATTCCATTGGCGCCACATCATGGACCTGGGATTTTGGAGATGGAACTTCTTCTGCAGACAAAGACCCTGTTCATGTTTACAGTAAACCAGGGTCATACCTGGTAAAACTGCTGGTAACCAACGGCACCTGTTCGCATATGGCGGTCTATCGCGCGGGCGTTGTTGTGGAAAAGGCCGATTTCGCCGCTTCCCGTACGGAAGTGTGCAAAGGCGACTCTATTGTACTGGAACCAATGGGTTTCAACGCTGCCAATATTATCGGTTATAAGTGGTCGTTAGAATATGGTACGGATACCGCACGCGTGATAAAAACAGCGTTTAATAAAAGCGGCAAATACAGTGTTAGTCTTATACTGACCAATATTGCCGGTTGTACGGATACGATGACGAAGACCACTTATATTACGGTTAACGGTCCCACGGCTGATTTTAACAATACCAGCAGTGCGGCCTGTTTAAAATCAGGCGGCGTTATTGGATTTACGGATGCCGCCACCACCGACGGAACGCATGCTATCAAAAAATGGGAGTGGAATTTTGGCGATGGCCAGACACAGACAGCAGGATCTTTCCCTTTTACCCATACCTACAGCAAAACAGGCTTTTATACCATTGTCTTACGGGTTACCGACGCAGGAGGTTGTACAGACAGTATCAGCAAACCCAACAACATTTATATAGCCGATCCGAAAGCGATTTTCAGCAGCCTTGATACCATGAGTTGCCAGAACAAACCAGTGGGTTTTACCAACAGCTCCCTTGGCCAGCCCTTGCAATATGTATGGGGTTTTGGCGATGGTTCCGGCTCGACTCAACAGGAACCGGTGCATAATTTTGCCGCGGTGGGCATCTATGATAGCTGGTTAAAGATAACCGACCAATACGGCTGTACGGACTCGGTGTTCAAAGCTTCTTATATTCATATTGACGAGCCCAGGGCACTGTTCCTGGTGAGCGATTCCGAAAGCACCTGTCCTCCGCTGGTGGTAAATTTCACCAATAAATCAAAATATTTCAAGGCATTTAGCTGGGACTTTGGCGATGGTACAAGCGCCCTTGTAGATAACCCGGTGCATTATTATAACTACCCCGGTATTTACTATGCCAGATTGGTGGTAACCAGCCCGGGCGGCTGCACTGATACAGTATATAAAAAGATCGAAATAAAAGGCCCTACCGGTAGTTTTGTGTACGATAAAACGGCTTCCTGCAATCCCGGAACCATTGCATTTACTGCTCAAACACAAAATACACAATCTTTTATCTGGGATTTCAACGATGGTTACACTGACAATACCACTGATTCCGCGGTAAGCCATTTGTATAATTCTCTGGGTATTTATGTACCAAAAATGATACTGCAGGATGCCCGGGGTTGTAAGGTACCCATTGCCGGTAAAGACACCATCCGCATCTATGGCATAACATCCATGTTCACCAACAATACCAATTTATTATGCGATAAAGGGATCGTGAATTTTACCGATTCTTCGCTTACAAATGACCTGATTACAGATTACCAGTGGCGGATGGGCGATGGCACTATAGAAACCGATCGCAATCCCGCGCATGGCTATACGGCGAGCGGCATCTACCCGGTTCAATTGGTGGTAACCACGCTAAATGGCTGTAAAGACAGTTCCGCCCAAATCACAACAATAAAGGTGGTGACCAGCCCGCAAGTCTCCCTCCGTGGCGACTTGTCTGCCTGTCCACCGGCCAGTTTAACCTTTTATGGAGATTTAAATGCCCCTGATACTTCAAACCTGGTATGGCAGTGGAATTTCAGCAACGGTCCGGCATCCTCGGTTCGCAACCCGGCACCGGTATCGTACCAACAGGATGGCAGCTATGATGCCAGCATGCAGGTTACAAACTCGTCGGGTTGTGTGACCACGCAAATAAAAAAGATTGTTATCCACCCCATCCCACAGGTAAATGCCGGGAACAATACAGCTATCTGTGAAAGAAAAACCGCTACGCTGGAAGCAAAGGGTGCAGATAAATACACCTGGAGTCCGGCAACAGCGCTTTCCTGTACCGGCTGTACAAGTCCGGTGGCTTCGCCCGATTCCAATATCACGTACCGGGTACTGGGCGAAACTAATTTTGGATGTAAATCAATTGATTCAGTAATAATATCAGTAAAACACCCGTTTAGGTTGCAGGTTGGACCGGGGGATACCCTGTGCAAGGGTGAGTCTTTTCATTTACTCGCTAAAAATGCAGAACAATACGCCTGGACGCCATCAACCGGCCTTGACAATAACCATATTGGAACCGCCTTAGCCCGGCCTGAACAAACCATTCAGTACCAGGTAATTGGTCAAGATAGTCTGGGTTGTTTCCAGGATACCGGTTTTGTAAAGCTGGTGGTGTATCCTTTTCCATCGGTTGATGCAGGGGTGGATAAAACCATTGCCGTTGGGACTTCTGTGGAATTAAATGCTAAAGTGAGCAAGGATGTAACAATTATAAAATGGCAACCGTCTGTGGGATTGAGCTGTTTTAATTGTGCAAACCCGGTTGCCAGCCCCAAACAGACCACTTCCTACAGGATTATGGCCATCAACGAGGGTGGTTGCATGAATAAGGATGAAATAACGGTATTTGTGGTTTGCAATAATGGAAACATATTTTTGCCGAACACGTTCTCCCCCAATGGAAATGGTACGAATGACGTGTTCTATCCAAGAGGAACTGGATTGTACAGTATAAAAAGCATGCGCATCTTTAACCGCTGGGGAGAACCGGTTTTTGAAGCCACCAATTTTAAAGCAAATGACGCCTCAAAGGGCTGGAACGGGATGTTTAAAAACAAGCAGGCACCCAACGATGTATATGTATATTTCGTAGAAGTGATATGTGTGAATAATTCGATACTCACCTACTCCGGGAATATCGCTGTAATTCGTTAATAATTAAAACATAACGTTTAACTTTGACAAGTTTTTCATACCCTTTTGAGACAGCGAAACACTTGATCTGACAACCTATAAAACGAGGCTACTTGAGATTAACTTTGTCCCTGTTACTATGCTTGTTTGTTTCTTTCCTGGCGAAGGGACAAGCACCCGTTGCCGCTTTCACCGCGGATCTGGTCTCGGGATGTTCTCCACTGACCGTAAGCTTTACCGATCAGTCTACCGGTTCGCCCATATCGTGGAATTGGGATTTTGGCGGGCAGTTATCAAATGCTCAAAATCCCCGGTTTAGCTTTTATCCCGGCACGTATACAATTACCCTCACCGTTCGGAACAGTTTTGGAATCAATTCTGTTACCAAGAGCAATTATATTGTAGCCAATCCCTCTCCAACGGCCAGTTTTGTTGCCGATAAAACAATTAGTTGTCTGCCCGGGAATATTCAATTTACGGATCTGTCTGTACCCAATGCAGGCAATATTATTAAATGGGAATGGGACCTGGGAGATGGAACAAAGGATGCCAGCCAAAATCCAAAACATACCTATACTGCAGCAGGATACTACAATATATATTTAAAAGTAACCAGCACCACCGGTTGTAGCAGCGCTACCTCCGCTGCAAGATATATAAGAATGGTAAACGGCGTTAAAGCCGATTTTAATACCACCGGACCAGCCACCTGCAAGCCTCCCTACAATATTTTTTATAATAATCTTACCAGCGGCCCCGGTAATATAACCTATAACTGGGACCTGGGGAATGGCAACACTTCAACCCTACCATCTCCTACAGGCAATTATACAACAGCCGGAAGCTATACCGTTAAGCTAACAGCCCAAAGTGATTTTGGCTGCAGCGATGCTATCCAGAAAACCATCCCAATCAACGGAATCACCACATCTTTCACCGTAAACAACGACAGCATTTGTTTGGGCAGCCCCGTTAGTTTTCAAAGTACCTCATCTCCCGCGCCCGTAAAAGTGTTATGGGATTTTGGTGATGGAACAAGCTCCGGCCAGCTTTCACCACCGCCAAAAATATATGCCAGCCCGGGAACCTACCCCGTAACCCTGTACGGAACATTTACCAGTTGTACGGATTCTGCTAAAAAGAACATAATTGTGTTTGGAAAACCAGCGGTAGATTTTTATTCCGCCGATAATAATAGCTCCTGCAAGGCACCCGCCCCCGTAACTTTTCAAAATAATTCGCCGGATGTGGTAAGCGCACATTGGGATTTTGGCGATGGCAACAGCGGCAATTCTGTTGGCACCAGTTCGATTGTGCATACCTATAACGCGTTGGGAAATTTTACGGTAACGCTTACCATAACCGATAGCCGGGGCTGTCAGAATACAATTTCCAAAACCAATTATGTAAATATCCTGGGGCCCGTGGTCAGCATTGGCGGTGTTCCGCCCGGATTATGTGTAGGACAGAATTTTGCACCCAATTTTACCGGTGGAACCGTTGATGGAATAGCCTCCTATCTATGGCATTTTGGAGATGGAACTACCAGCACGGCCGCCAATCCAACCCATTCTTATGCCGTTACAGGCAATTACCAGGTTACGCTTGATATTACGACCAACGGCGGGTGTTCGGCTTCAGGCTCAGCATCAAATACCATTAAGGTAGGCCAACCACCCCTTGTTGATTTTGATAAAGATCTGGTTTCAATTTGTCATTCTTCAACCGTTGTTTTTACCAATTTATCAATCCCGCCCGGCGACTCGGTTCGCTGGAGTTTTGGTGACGGAACCAGTTCCATCGTCCAGAATCCCTCGCATAAATTCCCGGATTCCGGTTTTTATAGCATAACATTAAAAGTAAGCAGCAATGGCTGCAGCAATTCATTAACCAAAACGGATTTTGTACATGTACTGCCACCGGTGGCCAATTTTGGTTATACCGTACCGGATTGTACCAACCGGTCCGGCGTGAATTTTATTGATTCTTCTGTAAATGACCCCGTGTATGGGCCACTGTCTTATCAATGGAGTTTTGGAGACCCGGCCGCAACGGTGGTAACAACGGCTCCGCCTGCGCCCATTACATTTACCTATCCTCCAGTATCTTCCTATATTACTTATAATGTGCAGTTGATTGTTGCCAATTCTCAGTGCGTTGATACAATTGTTAAACCGGTAAAGCTTTACAATGAGAATGCGGATTTTTTACTGGCTAAACCGGTCTTTTGTCGCAATGAAACCGTTCAGTTGTCTTCTACCAACAATACTTCCTATGTAAGCCTTTTCGATTGGGTTGTAGACGGTGATTCAGCTATTACAAACCAGGCAGAACATGGTGTTTCTTTTGCTGTAACCGGTAGCCACAGTGCCCAACTGGTTACAACAGATGTAAATGGCTGCACCTCCACCAGCCCGCAAAAACCATTTACTGTTACGGGCCCAACCGCCCGGTTTAAGACAATCAGTAAAGGTGGCTGCAGCAACAGCACCATTGTGTTTACAGATTCTTCTTTTTCCAGTGGCACACTTACTAAATGGGTTTTTGATTTTGGTGATGGCACCGCGCCCAAGACTTATACAGCGCCGCCTTTTACCCATACTTATACCAACACGGGTGCTTACGCTGTAACGCTTACTACCTATGACAATACCAGCAATAATTGCAGTGATGTTTACACCGATTCGGTCTTTATCACCAAACCCGTTACTCAATTTAATGCTGCCGCTACTACATTTTGCCCCGGCACCCCGCTCCAGTTTACGGATTCATCATCCGGCAACGGCTTAAGCTATGCCTGGTTTTTTGGCGATGGTGGAACTGACACCGCGCGCAACCCTGTACACAACTATGCAGGCAGAGACAGCAGCTATTCAGTTAAATTGGTGGTAACGGATACAGTAGGCTGCGTGGATTCCCTGACCCGCAACAACTATATCAATATAAAAACGCCAAAGCCTTTTTATGGCGTTCAGGACACGGCCACGCTTTGCCCGCCGCTTGAAACAAAATTTACTTATAAGGGAAAGGATGCGGAATCTTTTAGCTGGGATTTTGGAGACGGGGGCACATCCACTCTGGCCAATACCAGTCATTTCTATAATAATTTTGGGAAGTATGCCGCCAAATTATATGTAACCGGTTATGGTGGTTGTATTGATTCTGCCACCTTCAATATCACGTTAACCGACCCTATTGCAGCAACTGCTGTGAGTTTTATTCCGGACCCGGCCCAGGCATGCAATAACCTGACCGTTAATTTTACAATAACCCCTCCGTATTCCGCCCGCTTTACCTTTTATTTTGGCGATGGGGGTGCTGATTCCTCACAACAGACATCTATTCAGCATCTTTATAATTTCCCCAGCAATTATTTCCCTTATGTTTTTTTACAGGACAGCGTGGGATGCCAGGCAGTAAAAGGCGGCCTGGGATCTATTAATATACTGGGAGCCGTGCCGTTGTTTGGAACCGATAAAGACCGCTTCTGCGATAGTGGTTCGGTTTATTTTACTGATTACTCACAGGACGGGAACGACAAGATTGTTACCAGGACCTGGGATTTTGGAGACGGCAGTGCGCCCGTGACACTTCCAAAAGATGCTTTCCATGATTTCAAAACACCTGGTTTGTATGTGCCGTCCCTATTGGTTACAACAGTAGCCGGCTGTAACCAGACATTTACAGATACCGTGCGGGTGCTGGCCACACCGCAACCAAGCATTGGCAGCGCAGACGGGGTTTGCCATGATCTCTCTCTTGATTTTGCAGGCAGCTTGCTGGTGCCGCCCGATACGGCCATTACCTGGAAATGGGATCTGGGTGAGGGAAAAAACTCCAGCCAACAAAACCTGACGGTAAAATATGCAGACACCGGTCTGCACCATATTACCCTGCAGGCAACCAATAGCCTGGGTTGTAAAGGCGATACTTCAAAAAATATAACCGTATACCCATTGCCTGTTATCACCATAAACGGTGATACCACCACCATTTCCGGTGGCCTGGGCTTAACCATGCCTTTAACTTACAGTAAAAACGCTACCACTTTTGCCTGGACACCCCCGGATAACCTGAGCTGCATTGACTGCGCCAACCCCTTTGCCAATCCAAGATTTACCACCAGTTACCATGTGAAGGTTACGGATGCCAATGGTTGTATCAATAACCGGGATATTACCCTGGTGGTGGTTTGTAACAATAAGAATTTCTTTATCCCAAATACATTTTCTCCCAACAACGACGGCACCAATGACCAGTTTTTTCCGCGTGGTACCGGCCTGAACCTGATACAATCCCTCCGCATTTTTAACCGATGGGGAGAACTGGTATTTGAAAAACGAAATTTTGAAGCCAATGACGCTACCGCCGGATGGGATGGCAGCTTTAAAGGGAAACCCGCATCCACGGATACATATATTTACATGATTAATATTATTTGTGAGAACGCAAGTATTATAACCTATAAAGGAAACGTTACATTGATAAGGTAGCAATAACCATTTGTTTATGATAAAAATCCTTTGGAATGAAAACCTTTAACGGCGGGTGCAAATTATGGTTACCCGTTTTACTGTTCCTGGCAGGCATGAGCGGTGTGCAGGCCCAGGACATCCATTTTTCGCAGTTTTTTGAGGCGCCGCTCCTGCGCAACCCCTCCCTGGCGGGTTTGTTTAGCGGCGATGTGCGGGTGCAAATGGTCTACCGGGACCAATGGAACAGTTTCACCAACGCCTATAAAAGCGGCTCATTCAACGCTGAATATAAGATGCCGGTGGGCAAGGGCGATGATTTTCTTACTACGGGTATACAGGTGTTGTACGATAAGGCCGGCACCGCCGGTTTAACCACCACCAATATACTGCCCGCGCTGAACTACCATAAATCACTCAACGGTAATAAAACTACCTACCTCTCGTTTGGCTTTATGGGCGGACTGGTAGAAAAAAGCATAGACCGTTCCAAAATAACCACTAATGCACAATATGATGGCGCGGCGTTTAACCCGGCCCTGGCCGACGGTGAGACATTTGCAAACCCCCAATATGACTATTTTGACGGTTCGGTGGGTGCCAGCTTTAATTCCGCGTATGGACCGGAATACAGCAACACCTGGTTTGTGGGCGTGGCCTATCATCATTTTAACCGCCCCAGAAATTCATTCTACAGAAACGTTGCTTCTGCCTTAAACCCAAAAATTGTAGTCTCCGGTGGTATGAAATTTAATATTGATGAGAACACTTTTTTTACCCTTCAGGCCGACTATTCCAACCAGGGAAGCTTTAATGAAGCCATCGGCGGCGCGCTGTATTCTGTGAAAGTGGGAGAACCAGACGCACCGCAATATATTATTCACGGGGGCGCTTTCCTCCGTTGGAAGGATGCTTTTGTGCCGGTGCTGAAATTGGACTACAACCCCTTTTCAGTGGCGCTTAGCTACGATATTAACGTGTCACAATTAAAAACAGTAAGCCAGGGAAGAGGCGGTGTGGAGCTAAGCATTTCGTATATCGGGTTCCTGGACCGGAATAATTCTACCCGCGACAAAGTGCTGTGCCCGCATTTCTGATAAATTGGCTATTTATTCGGTTATACTTCCCTGTTATCGTCTCTCCTTTTTCTATATTTCTTTTTTGTGCTCGCATCAGGCATACCTTTGCATTTTAAAAACATAGCCATGAAAATTGAGATTGGGCAAACGGCACCGGCATTCCGCCTGCACGATACGGAAAAAAAAGAAGTTACCCTGAAAGACCAACAGGGCAAAAATGTATTACTGCTTTTTTTTCCGCTGGCCTTTACCGGGGTTTGTACCCGCGAACTCTGCAGTGTGCGGGATGCCATGGCACTATACAATGATGCCCAGGCCGAGGTCTTTGGCATCTCCGTGGATGCGCCACAGACCCTGGCAAAATTTAAGGCGGAACAGCAGCTTAATTTCAGCCTTTTAAGTGATTTTAATAAGGAAGCTTCCGCGGCATACAGTGCCCTGTACGAGCATTTTAGCGGCTGGATGAAGGGGGTATCCAAAAGATCCGCTTTTGTTATTGATAAAGAAGGGGTTATCAGGTATGCGGAAGTGCTTGAAAATGCCAGTAATTTGCCCAATTTTGAGGCCATTCAAAACATACTTAACAACCTTAAAAAGCGTTAACAGATAGATAAATCCAACGACATCGGACAATTATCCGGTATCGGCTAAAAAATTGTGCAAAAAGCTTTGTAGTTTTGTTAAAACTGAATTATCTTGATGCACAAATGTAAGATATCGCCTATGAAGATTTTTTACATAGTATCCATTATTCTGTTGACCACACTTCAATCGAAAAGCCAGACAAACACACCCGCTCCGCAGGTGCCTGTTGCCAGGGTAATAAAGTTCTATCCCAACCCGGCAGTATCACAAATCACATTCGATTTTGAACAAAATCTTGATAAGACGTATAATTTCCAGATCTATAATTTCGTGGGCAAAAAAGTAGTGGACGTGCCCGCCGTTACACAAAAAACGGTCGTTAATGTAACTGATTTTTACCGGGGCGTATACATCTTCCAGCTCAGGGATAAAAACGGTAAAATGATCGACTCCGGTAAATTCCAGGTATCGCATTAAAGATAGATCCCTGATTCTTTTCCCGCTCCCATCATCATCCAACTCATGCTAAAGCACCTGTACAATTAAAAACTTCAGGTAATGCGTATTTTCCATACCCCAGATAATAGGGTGGTCTGCGGATTGCGACTGATAAGTGACCTGCCTTAATTTGCGCCTGGCATCCTTAGCGGCCATCTGAATGATCTGCAGGAACAGCTCCGGTTGTACCAGGTTGGTGCAGGAAGAAGTGACCAGGAAGCCGCCGGGCTTTATTAATTTCATGCCCCGCAAATTAATTTCTTTGTACCCGGTAATGGCCTTTTGAATATTTTCCCGGCTCTTGGCAAATGCGGGAGGGTCAAGCATCACAACATCCCATTGCCGGCCTTCTTTGCCCCATTGTTTTAAAACATCGAACGCATTCATGGCTTCAAACCGGCAGATATCCTGCAACCCGTTTAATTCGGCGTTGCGGTTTGCCTGTTCCACCGCGTTACCGGAAATATCAATTCCATAAACCTTTTTTGCACCATATTGCGCAGCATGGATTTCAAAGGTTCCGGTATAGGTAAAGGCGCCCAACACATCGGCACCCTGTACTATCTGCTGAATTGCTCTCCGGTTATCCTGCTGGTCTAAAAAATAGCCGGTTTTCTGTCCGTTTTCTATGTCTACATTAAACCGCAGACCGTTTTCATTGATAACGATGCAGGTGTCAAAAGGTGCCGACAAAAACCCTTTTTGTTGTGGCAGTCCTTCCAGTTCCCGTACGGGTACATCATTGCGTTCAAAGATGCCCTTAGGCACAAACATTTTCTCCAGGGCGTTTACAATGACCGGCTTCCATATATCGATGCCCAGGGCCAGGGTTTGCAAAACAAAATAATCATTGAATTTGTCAATGATCAACGCGGGTAAAAAATCAGCTTCCCCAAAAACAAGACGGCAGTTTTCACGATAGCCCAGCCTGCTTTTGTATTGCCAGGCTTCCTTCAACTTGTTGTAGAAAAACATTTCATCTATTTGCTCCTGCCTGTTCCTGGTAAGCAGTCTTACTATAATCTGGGATTTGGGGTTTATATAGCCCCTTCCAACAAATTTCTTATCGTGCGTAAACACATCCACAATATCACCTCCGCCGGCCGGCCCTTCCACCGCGTTTACTTCATTGGCAAAAATCCATGGATGCCCATCCTCAATGCGTCTGCTTATTTTCTTTTTAAGATATACTTTGGTCATCTGCCCGTTTTAATTAAGGGCTGCAAGGTACAGGAACGCGTCGACTACCGATTTATACCCCCATGAATAGTTGTTAATTAAGCATTTACAACATGCGACAATTTGTCTCTCTCATATTGCTTGGCAGCATTCTTGTCTGTCTTACCTTCGCAGACAATTTGAAAGATTATGCAAAAAAAAGATGTAAAAAATACAGTTGATGAGCAGGAAGCTGTCAATAGTAACGAGTCCATGCTGAATATTAACGCTGATTCTGAAGTGGCGGGTAGCAACCGGTTGAGCAACCCCGCCGGCGAAGAAAGTGAAACGGAAAAATTACTGCGGGAAACCGCTGAATGGAAAGACAAATACCTGCGCCTGGTGGCCGAATTTGATAATTTCAGGAAACGCAATGCCAAAGAAAGAATTGAACTGATACAGACTGCGGGCAGGGATGTAATCGTTTCTTTACTGGATGTACTGGACGATTGTGACCGCGCCCAAAAACAGATTGAAACAAGCAAGGATGTAACGGCTATAAAAGAAGGGGTGATGCTGGTGTTCAACAAACTGCGCACTACTCTTCAGTCAAGGGGCCTGAAGCAGATGAACAGCACTGGCGCTGAATTTAATCCCGACCTGCATGAAGCCATTACCGAGGTGCCGGTGCCATCGGCGGAACAGGTAGGTAAAGTGGTGGATGAGGTACAGAAAGGATATTATCTGAATGATAAAATTATCCGTTTTGCCAAAGTGGTAGTGGGTAAATAGATGGCATGAGCCCCACATGCGGGAATGGTTGCGGTATTGGTTTATTAAGCAGTTTAAAAGCAGATAGCTTATTATTATTTATGTCAAAGAGAGACTATTACGAAATCCTGGGTGCGAATAAAAGTTCGTCTGCCGATGAAATCAAAAAGGCCTACCGCAAGGTGGCTATGCAGTTTCACCCCGATCGCAATCCAGGGGATAAGGCGGCGGAAGAAAAATTTAAGGAAGCCGCTGAGGCATACGAGGTATTGTGTGACGCAGATAAAAAAGCGCAGTACGATCGGTTTGGGCATGCCGGCATGGGGAATGGAAGAGGCGGTTTTGGCGGCAGCATGAATACAGAAGATATTTTCAGCCAGTTTGGGGATATTTTCGGGGATGATCTCTTTGGAAATTTTTTTGGCGGCGGAAGAACATCCCGGGGTGGAAATGGAAGAAGCCGTGGCGTAAAAGGCAGCAGCCTTCGTATTAAAGTAAAACTGAACTACGAGGAAATTGCCAATGGCGCCACCCGAAACATAAAAGTAAAAAAACATGTTGTTTGCGGCACTTGTAACGGAACCGGCGCCAAAGACAAAAGCAGTGTACAAACCTGCGGCACCTGTGGCGGCAACGGCCAGGTTAAACGGGTTACCAATACTTTTTTAGGGCAGATGCAAACCGTTACCACCTGTCCTACCTGCAATGGCGAAGGAACAACCATTACAGCCAAATGTGGTAATTGCAAGGGGGAAGGAAGGATTTATGGCGAGGAGATGGTTACACTTAATATACCCGCGGGTGTACAGGAAGGAATGAACCTGAGTCTTAGTGGCAAAGGAAATGCAGGAGAGAGAGGTGGCGCAGCCGGTGATCTGCTGGTATTAATTGAAGAAGAGGCCCACAAAGACCTGCACCGGGATGGGTTAAATGTTGCTTACGATCTATATATTTCCATACCCGATGCCGTATTTGGTACTCAACTGGAAGTACCCACTATTGATGGCAAAGTAAAGATCAAGATACCGCCGGGCACCCAGAGCGGCAAAATATTTCGTCTTAAAGGCAAGGGCTTCCCCGAAGTAAACGGTTATGCTAAAGGAGACCAACTGATACACGTAAACGTATGGACGCCGCAAAATATCAGTACCGAAGAAAAGAACATGCTGGAAAAAATGAGTGATTCCCAGAACTTTCAACCCCGACCTGAAAAAAGCGATAAAAGTTTTTTTGAAAAGATGCGGGAGATGTTTACCTAGGTTTCACCTTCAAGCGCCGGGCGCACGCTTTCCTGGTTTCTGAACATGGGAAGCCTGGTGCTTTTAGGTTTGGGCGTATTGTTTTATATTGGCGTCGTTATTTGCAGGCATCGTTAAAACAAGCTACATGTTACCCTTGAAAAAAAAGCAACT